>JAFARZ010000206.1 GCA_019245115.1 Streptosporangiaceae bacterium
GGTCGGACTGCAACGCGATGCGGTTGCGGTCGCGGCAGGTCATCTGCATGACCGGCTCAACTCCGGCCGCCATCGCGATCAGGCTGCCCGCCCAGCTCGCCAGCCGGACGTTGGCGCCCTGGTTGTCGGTGACGTTGACCGCGTCGACCCAGTCCCGCAGCAGCGTGACCGCCCGGGTGATCGACTCGGTGCCCGCGCCCCGCGGCGGGCTGACCTCCGCGGTCACCGCGAACCCGCCGGCCGCCAGGCGCTCGCGCAGGCTCATGATTTTCTCGGGGGGGTCACCGGGGGGGTCGTCCCCCCGGGGGAAACAGAGTGCCACAAATCATCGTCGCGGCCCTGCCAGTAATTGAGCCACGAACTCTGCCCCCACCGGCGATTATCGGCCGGGCGGTGCAGCAGCCGCAGGTCAGCCGCCCGGCCCTGGCTGGCCGCGCGCTCGTAGGCCTCGACCCACACGCATCGCAGCTCGGGGTACACCTCGCAGGAGCCGTCCGAGCCCACTCCCCCGCACGGTCCGTTGCGTAGTTCCTTGGGACATCCCATTGGACACACATACCCCGTGACCGGCAGCGCGCACTGACCGCACATCCGGCAGCCGAACAAGGTTCCCTTGACCGCGCGCTCTCCGCCCGTGAACAGCCGGCGTGCCGGGCCGGCCGCCTCGATGCCGGCGCTGAGCCGGCGATAGCCCGCATTCGGCCGCAGCAGCCGCTGCAGCCGGTAGGCCATGCGGATGCCCAGGCGCGGGTGCGTGGGGATCGGCGACGCGGCGGTCATGCGATGGCCTATTCCGTGTGGCAGGGATTTCACCGAGCGGCAACCGAATTGTCTTTACCGCTCACATTTACTATCCCTGGGCCTGACCCCCGGATTCAACGACAGCCGCCACAAGCTCCGTTATCGGCTCGTTGTGCGGGCGCACAAGCAGAATCCCTTTATGACCTGGCAACACAAACTTTACCGTGAGGCATTTGTGGTGTGCGAATAAACGGATCCCGGCCGCGATCGCCGTCAGCTCCGTGCCCAGTAGTAGGACGTGGTCGGTGTCGGTCACATCGTAGATGTGGAAGTAAACCGTATCCGCGCCCGCCGCCGCGAAATCGGCCAGCCGGCCCGCCACGTCGCCGGGGACCCCGATGACCCCCAGCCCCAGCAGCCGTGCGCCGGGCTCGCCCAGCGCCGCCGCTCGCCGTTGCGCCTGTGCCGGAGTGCCGCCACAGCACACCGGCAGCACCGCGGAGTACCGCAGCGTCGACGGATCCCGCCCGATCCGCTCGCAAGCCATCCGCACGGTGCCGAACACGGCGCCGACGTCGCCGGTCAGCCCGCTGTTGAACTCATCCGCGAACCGGGCGGCCAGGGCTGGTGTCCGCCGTGGCCCGGTGCCGCCGATGATCACCGGCGGCCTAGCCTGCGCGGGCCTGGGCAGGCTGGCGCACTCGGTCAGCCGGTAGTGCTTGCCCTGGAAGCTGAACCGCTCGCCCGGGGGCGTCGCCCACAGCCCGGTGACGATCTCGAGCTGCTCCGCCAGCCGGTCGAACCGCTCTCCCACCGCCGGGAACGGGATGCCGAAGTAGTCGTGTTCCCGCTCATACCACGCCGCGCCGATGCCGAACTCCACCCGGCCGCCGCTCATCTCGTCGGCGGTCGCCACCGCCACGGCCAGCGGCCCCGGACGGCGGAATGTCGAGGCCGTCATCAGCGTGCCGAGCCGGATCCGCTCGGTCTGCACGGCCAGCCCGGCCAGCGTGGTCCACGAGTCGGTGGGCCGGTAGCCGGTGTCTCCGGCGTCGATGCCGAGATAGTGGTCGCCGCGGAAGAACGCGTCGAAACCCGCCTCCTCCGCTGCCCGCGCGAACGCCAGGATCTGCGCGTACCTGGCACCGTGGTGCGGCTCCAGCAGGACGCGAAGTCTCATCCGGTGGTGTCTCCGCTCTTTCCGACCGAACGTACTGCCCTGCTTGCCGCCGGCACCGCCGACGCCGCGGGCGGCATCGTGAGCGGGAAGTGACACGCCACGGAATGCCCGGACGACAACTCGCGCATCAGCGGTTCCTCGGCCGCGCAGCGCTGTGCGGCCCGCGGGCAGCGGGTGCGGAACCGGCACCCGCTCGGCGGGCTGACCGGTGACGGCGGCTCGCCGCTGATGGTGGCCCTGGCGCGGGGCGCGGCCGGGTCCGGGCTCGGGATGGCGTCCAGCAGCGCCTTGGTGTAGGGGTGCAGCGGCGCGCGGTAGATCGACTCGCCCGGCCCAACCTCGCACAGCTTGCCCAGGTACATCACGGCGACCCGGTCGCTGACCCGTTTGACCAGGGCCAGGTCGTGCGCGATGAACAGGTAGGACAGCCCAAGTTCGGTGCGCAGCCGCTCGAACAGGCTGAGCACCTGCGCCTGGATGAGCACGTCAAGCGACGATACGGCCTCGTCGCCGATGATCAGCGCGGGCGACAGCGCGAGCGCCCGGGCGATCGCGACCCGTTGCGCCTGGCCGCCGGACAGCTCACGCGGACGGCGCGCGCCATAGCCGGGCAGGCCTACCAGCTCCAGCACCTCGTCCACCCGGTGACGGTCATAGGCCCGGAATGCCACCAGCGGCTCGGCCACGATGTCGTGCACCCGCCATTTCGGGTCCAGCGACCCGAACGGGTCCTGGAACACCATCTGGATGTGCCGGCGGGCCTGAGCCAGAGCGCGCCCGCGCAGCCTGGTCAGGTCCGAGCCGCGCAGCAGGACGCGACCCGACTTCGGCCGCGGCGCCATCAGGATCGACCGGGCGAGAGTGGACTTTCCCGACCCGGTCTCGCCGACGATGCCGAGGGTCTCCCCCGGCCACACATCGAACGACACGCCGGACACGGCGTGGACTGTGCCGCCGCGCCCGCGCGCCGGGAACTCCTGCACGAGATCGCGCACAGAAAGCAGTGTTTCAGTCATGGCGACTCTCGTTCACGGGATGCCAGCAGGCCCACCGGTGGCCGGATTCGTGTTCGGCCAGCGGCGGCGCGGCCTGGCGGCAGTCGTCCCGTGCGCTCTGGCACCGGGGGGCGAACGAGCAGCCCTGGTGCCGTTCGCTCAGGTCCGGCGGTCGTCCGCCGATGACCGGCAGCGGCGCGTGCGCAGGCAGCTCGAGCCGTGGCACCGCCTCCAGCAGCGCCTTGGTGTAAGGCATGCGGACGTGCCCACCCACCTCCCCTGCCCGCTCCCCCGCGAGAAGCCGTCCGGCCGTCGCCTGCTCCACGATCCGGCCCGCGTACATCACGATCACCTCGCCGGCGTAGGTGGCGGCCAGTCCCAGGTCGTGGGTGATCAGCAGCAGCGCCATGCCGAGTTCCTGCTGGAGTTCCAGCAGCAACTCCATGATCTGCGCCTGCGTGGTGACGTCAAGCGCGGTGGTCGCCTCATCGGCGATCAGCAGCTGGGGGCGGCAGGCCAGCGCCATGGCTATCATGACCCGCTGCCGCATGCCGCCGGAGAGCTGGTGCGGGTACTCCGCGGCGCGCCGTTCCGGCAGCGGGATGCGCACCTCGCGGAGCAGTTCGACCGCGCGGTCGGCGGCCTCCCGGCGGGTGAACGGCTCGTGGGCGCGGATCGCCTCGGCGACCTGAAGGCCGATCTTCATGGTCGGGTTCAGCGACCGGGCCGGGTCCTGGAACACCATCGCGATGTCGGCCCCCCGGTGCGGACGGAGCTGCTCGTCGCTCAGCCCGATCAGCTCGGCGTCGCGGAACCTGGCCGAGCCGGTGACGATCGCGGTGGGCGGGAGCAGCCCGATCAGTGCCCGGCAGCTCACCGTCTTGCCGGAGCCCGACTCGCCGACCAGCGCGACCGTCTCGCCCGCGTCGATCCGGTAGCTCACCCCGTCCACCGCCCGGACCTCACGCCGCCCGGCCCGGAACCGCACCCTGAGATCGGTCACTTCCAGCAGGCTCATCGAGTCCCCCAGCGCTCGCGCAGCGCGTCGCTGAGCAGGTTGAGACAGACCACGGTCACGAAAAGGAAGGCGCTCGGAATCAGGACCAGTTCCGGCTGCGTGGACAGCGTCTGCTGACCAAGCGCGATCATGCTGCCCCAGCTCGGCTGGGGCGGTGGGATACCCAGCCCGAGGAAGCTCAGCGCGCCTTCCAGGATGATGATGATCCCGATGCCCAGCATGCTGAAGGTCAGCAGTTGCGGCGCGATGTTCGGCACCACGTGCCGGACGATGATCCGCCAGCCGCGGGTCCCGGCCAGCCGCGCGGCGAGCATGAACGTCCGTTCCCGCAGCGCCAGCGTGGCCGCACGGGCGATCCGGCCGGTGGCCGGGATGCTGAAGATGCACAACGCCCAGATCACATGCAGCTCGCTCGGGCCGAGGCCCTCGGCGATGGCCAGGGCGAGCACCAGCGAGGGGAATGCGATCAGCACGTCGAGCACGCGCATCACGACCGCGTCCACTATTCCGCCCAGGTAGCCGGCCACCATGCCGAGCAGCCCGCCGGCGACCAGGCCGATGGCGGTCACCGCGAAACCCACCTCGAACGACACCCGGCCGCCGTACAGGATGCGGGAGAAGATGTCATTGCCCACCGGGTCGGTGCCGAGGAAATGACCTGGCGAGAATGGTGGCATGTTTGAGTCGAGCACGCTTCCGCCCACCGGTTTCGGCATGGGGTAGACCAGCGGCCACAGGAAGCATGCGGCGGCGATCAGGATCAGCAGGCCGCCCGGCAGCCATATCTTCAGTGGCTGCGCCCAGCCCCGCGTCCGGCGCGTCCTGACGCGCGGCGTGGCGGTGGTATCCGGCGCGAGTAGTACTTCAGGCAGCGGCGCGCTCATACCGGATCCTCGGATCGAGTGCCATGTACAGCAGGTCGGCGAGCAGGTTGGCCAGCACGGTGACCACGGCGAAGATGACGACGATGCCCTCGACGACCGGGAGGTCGCGGTTGTTGATCGATGTGATCAGGGCATCGCCGAGCCCGGGCAGCGAGAAGATCGGCTCGATTATCGCCACCGCGCCGAGCAGCACGCCGAAGTTCAGCCCGACCAGCGTGATCAGCCCGAACAGTGAGTTGCGCAGGGCGTGCCGGATCAGGATGCGCCAGGGCGCCACGCCCTTGGCCCGGGCGGTCACGATGTAGTCCTCGCGCTGCATCTGCTCCACGATGTCCGCCCGCAGCAGCCGGGTGTACACGCTGAACAGCGGGAAGCCGATGGAGGCCGCGGGGAGCGTCAGCGATTTGATGTTGGCGACCGGGCTTTGCGTGAGCGAGACGTAGCCGATGGCCGGGAACATGTGCGCCTTGACCGCGAAGATGTAGATGAGGACGAGGGCCAGCACGAACGGTGCTACCGACAGGCCGATCATGCTGACCACCATGCTGAGCCGGTCGGCGATGCCGTTGGGCCACCGCGCCGCGAGCACCGCCAGGCCGACCGCCAGAACGATCGATGCGACGAAGGCGTACAGCAGCAGCTCGACGGTGACCGGCAACCGTTGCCCGAGGATCGTGGTGACGTTCTCGTGAGTGGACAACGACGCCCCCAGATCACCCTTGAACAGGCCACCGGACCAGTTGCCGTACCGCACCCAGAACGGCTCGTTCAGGTGAAGTTGTATCCGGAGCTGCTGCACCTCGGCGGGTGTCGCGTTGACGCCCAGCAGCGCTTGAGCGGCATCGCCCGGCAGCATGTTCATGACAACGAAGGTCAGGAACGTCACACCCCACAGCACCGGGATCGCCGCGAGCAGGCGCCGCCCGACCAGCCTCTTGTTCCCCATCATGAGCCGCTATATGCCACGTCCTCCCACGGAATGATCGGAACCACCGCCACGGACGGCAGCGGCGAGGTGAGTCCGGGGCCGGTCACGCCCTTGACGGCGAGGTTGGCCGGCGCGAACGCGAAGTAGAACGGGCCGTAGAACTTCTGGGCGATGTACTGCGCGGCCTGGTCGTAGTAGGAGCAGCGCGTGGCCGCGTCGGTCGTGCCCGAGGCCTGGTTGAGCAGCCCGTCCAGATGCGGGTCGTGCACGCCGCTGAACGGCGACACCGAGGAGAACCGGAAGCCCACTCCGACGCCGGCCGCCGGATCGTAGGCGCCCGCCGTCTGAATCATCGCCTGCCACTTCTTCGACAGGAACTGCGCGATCAGCGTGGTGATCGGATAGGCGGAGAGCGTGGTCTTGATCCCGGCCGCGTTCCACTCGGTCTGCAGCGCCTCGGTGGTTTCCTGCGCCACCACGTTGGTGATCGTACCGAGGTTCACGGTCAGCCCGCCGAGCTGCTTGACCAGCGCCTTCGCCTTGGCCAGGTTGTACTGGGGGTAGCCGGGCACCGTGGGCTGATAGCAGATCCCGCCCGGCCCGGTGAAGCCCTCGGTTGCCGGGTAAAGGTTGTTGAACACGTGCTGGAGGATCGGCGCGAAGTTCGTCGCGTAGTAGATCGCCTGGCGGGCGCGCACGTCGTTGAACGGCGGGATCAGCGTGTTGAGCTGAAGATCATAGGGCGACGTGCCGAACTGGTTCACCACGTTGAAGTGCTGGGACGCCTGGCTGAGCAGGGACGGGGTGGACATGTCCTCGTAGACCTGCGCCTCCCCGGCCAGCATGGCCTCGTAGGCGGACTCATCACCGCCGACGCTCTTGAACGTGAGCGAGTCGAGGTAGGGGTGGCCCGCCTGCCAGTAGCCGGGGTTCCGCTTCAGCACCAGCACCGAGTTGAGCGTGTCGCTGACCACTTCGAACGGACCCGCACCAACCGGCTTGAGCGAGAACGCGCTCTCGCCCATCTTCTGGAAGGCCGTAGGCGAGGCCATCCAGTCGGCGGTCGAGTCGAAGATCTGGTCGATGAACGCGCCGTCCGGCATAGCGAGGTTGACCTGCACCGTATACGGTCCGGTCGAGGTGACCGAGGTGACCAGCCAGACCGGTTTGCAGGAGCAGGTCGACTTCAGGTCCCGTTGGATGTTCCACACCGCGGCCGCGGCGTTGAACGGCGTGCCGTCGGTAAATTTCACGCCCTGCCGGAGAGTGATGGTGATCGTCTTGTTGCCGTTCGAGAACTGATAGCCCGTGGCCAGGTCGGGGACGATGGCGCCGTGCGCGCCCAGCTCGAACAGGCCGCCGAAGACCGCGTCCATCTGGCTCTGGTCGGAGGCGCCGTCGGTGTTGGTCGCCGGGTCAAGCCCCACCCACTGGCCGGCGAAGCCGTTCCACTCCAGCACGGTCAGCGAGCCGCCAGCCTTAGGCGCGCCGCTCGTTGACGTGCCGGGACCCGACGAGCTGCTGCTGCTACAGGCCGCCGCCGTGACCGCGAGCAGCACCGCCGTCGCCCCCAGCACATACTTACGTGCTGACCTTCGCCCCGTTGAGCCGAGCAACATGGCATTCACCCACTCGAACTGGATTTTTGACCACGAGATATATGACGAGCCTAGAGTCGAGCGTCTTGAGATTTGTCTCGAATAGTAGAATCGAGGCGCTAACGTGACAAGCGCGGCTTCCCACCGATATGTTGCGAAGCCGGAAATTGTATCCGCACCTGTCTGCCCGCGCTCTGGCATTGTGCCCTTCCCACAAGTCATATGATCAGGCCTGTTCCACGACGGTGGCGATGCCTGACCATTCACCAAAAATCCGTGCCACCATCGAGATCGCGGCATTGCGCGCGCCGGCCACCACGATCGGGACATGGCGCGGGGACGGCAGGATGCGGCTGAACTCCTCGTCCGCGGAAGTATCGTCGTCGGCGAACCGGGCCATGCCGCGGAGGCCGTTCTTGCCCGCCCGGCGCAGGTCCGCGCCGGTGCGGCCGCAGTGCTCGATCAGCCACGCCTGGACGTCCGCTCTCGAGTAGCCGGCGGCGGCCAGCATCTGGGCGTGCTCGGGACAGAAGACGACGCCGACGGACGTGTCCCGGAAGATCAGCGAGCCGGTGCGGGAGATCGTGTCCGCGAAATCCCACAGCACCTGCTCGGCATGAGGCGTGTGCCGGTTGTCCACGAACTCGCAGGTCCGGGTCAGTGTGGCCGACACCGCGCTGGTACCGGCGGGCACCCCGGCGTCCGCTGACAGCGGCGGCCACGGTGACTCTTCCTCGTTCTCGGCCAGGCAGATCGACCACCGGCCGGGCACGCCCTGGGTCGCCTGCTCCAGCACCTGCGGCACGACACCGAACGCGTTGCGCACGATCAGGCCGATGGCCCGGGCCACCGTGGCGTTGGGCCGGAACCCGGGCCCGAACACCCCGCCAGTGGCGTTGAAGCCCAGCTCGTGCCGGATCGGGCCGTTGACCACGATCAGCGGCGCGGGGCCGCTGGTGGACTGCCAGCCGCCACCGCGCGCGGCGCGCTCGCGCATCAGCGCCTCGAAGGCGGCCAGCACCACGGGGAAATACTCCGGCAGGCAGCCGGCCATTGCCGCGTTGATGGCGGCCAGGTAAACGGTGCAGTCCCGTCCCACCTGCTCCAGCGAGCCGATCACCTCGTCCGGGGCGCGCTTGGTGGTAGCCAGGAACTTGTCCACCAGAGGCTGGGACGCCGGCACCAGCGGAAGGCCGTCCGACCAGCCCCGTTCGTAGCAGTACTCGATGGCGGCCTGGGCGAGGTCCGGATCTGCGGGCTCAGCCATCAGTGAGGAGCGCGACTACGTCGGCGACCACCCCGGCGGCGCGGTCCTTGACCTGCGCGGGGGTGAGCACCGCCACCGGGTGCGGCGTGGTCGCGTAGCGGTAGCCGGGCGCGCCGCGCAGCTCCGCCATCGCGTCCGCGGTGGCGCGGAACGCGTCGCTGCAGATCACCGCGGCCGGCCGCCCGGCGGTCTCGAACGCGACGCCGTCGGCCACGGCCGACGCGCTGCACGACCCGCAGTCCCCGATGCCGGTGACGATCACGTCGCAGCCGGCCGCCATCTCCTTGACCTTTTCCTCCGGCTCCGGCTGGGCGAAATTGATCTTGGTCTGAGCTTTCACTCCCGCGGCGCCGTAGTCCTCGATGAGAAGCCTGCCTACCTCTTCGAGGAACGGCAGGGCGTTCTGTTTGGTGTTAATAAGCAGCCCCACAGTGGAGCCACTCAGGTTGTCACGGCGAGGAGCCCGGCGGACAGATGATCTGGCTGTCCTGGTCCCGCCGGTCGGGTCAAGGATGGCGTTCGGCATTGCTGAAACCTCAGTGCTCGTGGATTAGGACGCCCCGGATGTTCTTGCCATCGATCAGGTCCTGGTACCCCTCGTTGATCTGGTCAAGCGTGTAGCGGCGGCTGACCAGCTCGCTCAGCTTGACGTCGCCCGCGTGCCACAGCCCCAGGATCTTCGGGATGTCGTACAGCGGGTTCGCCCCGCCGAACAGCGCGCCCTGCATCCGCCGGTGGTACCCGATGAGAATGCCGCCGGGCAGGACCATGTCGTAATAGCCGACGCCGGTGATGACGATCGTTCCGGCCTTGCCGGTCATGTCCACGGCGGCCTTGACCACGTCGTTGTTCATGTCGCCGACAGTGCAGATCACCTTGTCCGCGAGCTGGCCGCGGGTGAGGTCGATGAGGACCTCCTTGGCCTTCACCGGGTCGGCGAAGGTGTGCGTGGCACCGAATTCCTTGGCCCGCTCCAGCTTGTACTCGACCGGGTCGATCGCGATCACGTTCTTGCCGCCCGCGTACCTGGCCCCCTGCACCGCGTTCATGCCGACGCCGCCGGTGCCGAAGATCACCACGGTGTCGCCGGCCTGGACGTCGCCGGCGATCGTGGCCGAGCAGAACCCGGTGGTCACCCCGCAGCTCACCAGCGCGGCGATCTCGAACGGGACGTAGTCCTCGATCTTCACGCATGACCACTCGGACAGCACGGCGTACTGGGAGAACGACCCGACCACGCACATGCCGCCGAGGTCCTCGCCATTGCTGTCGTGGAACCGGAACGTCTCGTCGACCAGGCAGCCGATGGCCGCGTTCTTGCCGGCGTCACACAGGTTCTGCTTGCCGGTGGAACAGTACCGGCAGGTGCCGCAGACCGGGATATAGGAGCAGGCCACCCGGTCCCCCACCTTGACCCGGGTCACGCCGGGGCCGGCCGCCTCGATGACGCCGGCGCCCTCGTGGCCGCCGACCAGGGGCAGCCGCGCCTTCCCGGTGCGGCGGATGTGCTCATCGGAGTGGCACAGCCCGGCCGCCTCCATGCGCACGAGCACCTCGTTGGCTTTCGGTTCGTCCAGGTCAAGCTCGGTGATCTGCCACTGCTCGCCGCCCTTGCGAAGCACCGCCGCACGGGTCTTCATCATCGGCTCCTTTGTGCTCTGACACTGACGCCTGATGGCTATTTGCTGTCATATCACGCGCTTCCTGTCGTTCCAAGTGTCATATATCGTGAGCGGTGCGGTTTTGGGAGTGATGACAAAGGACAGGCCTTGGAAGTATCGCTCGACGGCAAAGTCGCGCTCGTGACCGGCGCGGGACCGAACATCGGCAGCGGGATCGCGCTGGCACTGGCTCGTTACGGGGCCAAGGTGGCATGCAATGACGTCCAGCTGGATGCGGCCAAGGCCGCCGTGCGCCGGATCGAGCGCAACGGCGGCACCGGGCTGGCGCTGTACGGCGACGTCAGCGTGGAAGAGGACGTGGTGTCGAACATCGGCGCGGTCCTCGAGGCCTGGGACCGGATCGACATCGTCATCAACAACGCCGCCTGGCTGCACACCAGCCACATCCTCGAAGAGGACCTGGCCTCGTTCAGCCGCGCGATCTCGATAGCGGTCAACGGCAACTTCCTGTGCACCAAGTACGCGGCGCTGGCGATGATCGAGCGCGGTATTCGCGGGTCGATCGTGTCGATCCTGTCGTCGAACGCGTGGCAGGGCGCGGCCGGGTTCATCGCCTACGCCACCCATAAGGGCGGCCTGGCCAACTTCGTCCGGGCCGCGGCGATGGACCTGGCGCCGTACGGCATCCGGGTCAACAGCTTCACCCCCACCGCGCCGCGCCCGGACAACCCCGAGCTGCTGGCCCAGTGGCGCGCCGAGGGCCGGACCGAACTGCGGCCGCCACGCGCGGCGCGTGCGGACCGGCCGGCCTGGTGGCGGGATACCGGGACGTACGACGTGCGGGGGCAGATCCCGATGGGCGAGCCCGCTACGCCGACCGACATCGGGCACTGCATCGCGTGGCTGTGCTCGGACTACGCGCGGCTGATCACCGGCTGCGACTTCGTGGTGGATGGCGGCGCGCGCGCCAAGTACTGGGCGTATACGCCGAACGCTGAGGCCGCCGCCGGCCCGGTCCCGCTGATACCGCTCGACGTCACGGAGGATACCGATGGCTGACATCACGACCGGAAATACGGTTCGGGCGGCGGTTCAGACCGGGGCTCGGAAGATCGAGATCAGGGAGTTCCCGCGCCCGGTGATCGGCCCGGACGACGGCGCGCTGCTGCGGGTCGAGGCGTGCGGCATCTGCGGCAGCGACGTGGAGCAGTACAAGGGCAGCATGGGCGACCGGTGGCTGCCGATGGTGCCGGGCCACGAGCCGCTCGGGATCATCGAGGAGGTCAGTCCCGGCGCGGCGGCGCGGTGGGGCGTCCAGGCCGGTGACCGGGTGGCGGTGGAGATCCTCATCCCGTGCCGGTCCTGTGATCTGTGCCTGGCCGGCCGGTACATGTCGTGCAAGAACCGGATCGGCAGCCACGGCGGCTCCAACCCGCCGGCCCGCGGCCTGGGGCTGTGGGGCGGGTACTCCGAGTACATCCACCTGCACCCGAACTCGATCCTGCACAAGGTGCGCGGGGACATCCCGGCCGAGATCGCGGTGATGTTCAACCCGCTGGGCGCGGGCGTGCGGTGGGCGGTCCACCTCGGCGGGGCCGGCCTCGGCTCCACCGTGCTGGTGCTCGGTGCCGGGCAGCGCGGCCTGGCCGCCATCCTGGCCTCGCGGTTCGCCGGGGCCGCCACGATCATCGCCACCGGACTGTCGCGTGACGCCGCCAAGCTGGAGCTGGCCAGGGAGTTCGGCGCCGACTACACGATCAGTGTCGAGGAGGAGGACACGGTCGAGCGCGTGCGCGAGATCACCGGCGGCGACGGGGTCGACGTGGCGCTGGACCTGACCCCGATGGCGCACCAGCCCATCCGCGACGCGCTGAACGCCGTCCGCTGGGGCGGCAGGGTGGTGCTGGCCGGCCTCAAGGGCGGCCGCGCCGCCGAGCTGTCCACCGACCTGATCATCAACAAGGCGATCACCGTGGTCGGCGCGTTCAGCGTGGACTCGCGCGGCTACATCGAGGCGATCCGGCTGATCGAGAGCGGGCGTTTCCCGCTGGACCGGATGCACACCCACACGTTCGGCCTCGACGACGTCTCACGGGCCATCGAGACGCTGGCCGGCGAGGTGCCCGGCGAGAACGCCATCCACGTCGCCATCGTGCCCGCCGCGTGAGCGAGCGGAAGCGAGCTGCCGCGGCGGTCGCCGTCCCAGCGGGGCGGCGGTTCCCGCCGTGGCCCCAAGCCGGCCGAGCGCAGCGAGGCCTAGGCGCGGAGCGAAAAAGAGGCCTAGGCGCGGAGGGAAACACCGCATGCTGATCGACACTCACGCCCATGTGATCCCCGGCTCATTTCCTCCGGCTCCGTCCGGCTGCGACCCTGCCGACTGGGTTTCCATGGAGCCGGTCGACGGCGGGGCCCGGGTGCTGGCGTCCGGCGCCATGCGCTTCACCGCGCGGTCGGTCTGGTTCGACGCGGAGCGGCGGCTGGCCGCCTCCGCCGCCAGCGGCGTCGACGCGGAACTCGTGTCCCCGTTCCCGCCCCTGCTGAACTACCGGCTGCCCGCGGGGCCAGGCCATGACATGGCCCGGGTGGTGAACGAGTACATCGCGGGCCTGTGCGCCGCCCATCCCGGCCGGATCTACGGGCTCGGCACGGTACCGCTGCAGGATCCGGACCTGGCCGCCGCCGAACTGACCGCCGTCGCGAAGGCCGGCCTGGCCGGAGTGGAGATCGCCTCCAATATCGCCGGCGTCTCGCTGGCCGACACCCGGTTCACCGGCTTCTTCGCCGAGGCCGAGCGCCTGGGTACCGCGATCTTCGTGCACGCGATGCCGGCGCCGCGGCCGGAGGCCCAGGCCAATCCGGCACCGTCCGAGCGTCTGCCCGGCCCGGCGACCGCTACGTTCGGCGTCGGCGTGGAGGGCACCCTGGCCGCCGCCGCGATCATCACCGGCGGCGTCGCGGACAAGCACCCGGGGCTGCGGCTGGCGTTCAGCCACGCCGCGGGCGGGCTCCCGCTGATGCTGGGCCGGGCGCAGTGGTTCTGGGGCCGCACCTGGAACGAGGAGCCGCCCGGTCCTGGCGGTGCGGGACCGGAGGCCGCGCCGTGGGCCGCCGAGCACGGGCCAGCCGAGCTGGCGCGGCGGTTCTACTACGACTCGCTGGTGTTCGACCGGCGCGCCATCCGGTTCCTGATCGACGTGCTGGGCGCGGACCGGCTGCTGGTGGGTTCCGACTTCCCGGCCGTGCCGCGCGAGGATCCATGCGGCCGGACGCTGCGTTCCCTGGACCTGCCGGACGACGTGCTCGAGGACATCACCTGGCACAACGCGTTCCGCTTCCTCGGCATCGACCCGCCCAGGTAGCCCGGCCTCACGCGAATGCGGCGAAACGTACCCTTTCCGAAGTACCGGAATAATATATAAGTAGCGCCATTCGTTATAAAATATGAGGGTTTACTGAGCTTGAAAAGCCAGGGCTGTCACCGATAGGAGGCGCATGGCCAGTTGGCGGATCGAAGTCGCGGCTTCCCGCCGCTACCGAATAATCCCGGATGTCCGGCAAGTGTCGAACGGAATGCGGATTAAGGCGGAACATTCGTGCTGCACGGAAATATAGTGTACGAATACGGCGCGTGAATTTCCGCGCAGCACAGAATTTCCGCGCTATATGGACGTGCAGGGCAAAGGTCTGCCGGCCCGCGTCCGAGCCGCTCGCTGCCCAAGCCGGCAAGAACCTGCCGCGGTCCCGCGCCGCGACACTTCTGGCGATCTACTTCGCCGGCGGAGGCGTGGGCATCTTGCTCTCCGGGCTCGTGGTTCCGGCGGTCCTGGCGATCGCGGACTGGCAGGCTGCGTGGCTAGCCCTCGGCGGACTGGCATTGCTGGCCATGGCCGGCGCGGTTCCAGCTGCCCGAGCCATGCCCGAGACTATCGCCCCGCCTGAACAGGACCGTCGGGAACGCCCGGACTGGGGCAGGCTCGGCGCGCTGCTGGGCTGCTACACGCTGTTCGGAGCCGAATACATCGCTTATATGACCTTCATCATCGCCACTCTGAAAGCCCAAGGTGCCGGTGAGACCGAGGTCATCGTGTTCTGGACCGTGCTCGGTGCTACGTCGGCCGCCGCGGCGTTCGGGGTGGGGGCCACTGCTGGCCGCCTGGCGACCCGGCCGGGGCGTGACCACCGTCCTGGGAATCCTGACCGTCGGGGCCTTGCTGCCCGTGCTCTTCACCGGACTCGTAGCGGTATTCGCCTCGGCGGTGCTGTCCGGGGCCACCTTCCTGTCCGCGGTCACCGCCGTCATCACCGCCGCCCACGCGCCCTTTCACCAAGCCAGTGGACCAGCGCGATCGCGACCCTGACCACCGCCTTCGCTCTCGGTCAATGTATCGGGCCGCTGCTATCCGGCGTCCTGTCCGACCAGGCCGGCGGAGTACGCGCCGGCCTGGCTATCGGCGCGGCACTCATAGCCCTAGCCGCTGGCACTGGCCTCTTTCACGACCGTCTCGCATCCCCTGAAGGAGATGTAGCCCGACGGCCTCGTGATAGCGCGGGGCGACGCCACGCTGCCTGAGCTGATCGAGAAAGACCAGGTCAGCGTGGCGGGTGATGGTCAGCTGGCCTGCGCCATGCGCGGGCACTGATGATCGAGCGGGCGGCGGCGACGATCAGCTCCCGCACCTGAGACGGTTCGAGTACCTCCACCGCGCCTCCGAAGCCGGTCAGCCGGTGCGCGGCGGCCATCTCGTGTTCGAAGCTGAGCGTCACCGTCCGCCAGCCGTCCGGGTCGGGTCCGGATGCGTTGTCCAGGGCCTGGCGCCCGCCATCCCCGAATACCTCCGGGAAGACCGCGAGAGCGTCCGGAGCGGCGCGGACCACTACGGCCAGCCGCGGCCGGCTGGCCGTGAACTCCGCGGACCACTGGGCCCAGAACGCGCTGAGTTCGAAATCCGCCGGGCGCTCGACGGCCTCGGACAGCAGGCGCGCCGAAGCGATCCGCGACGCGCGGAACACGAGGATGTCCCGCTCCCCCACCAAGGCTACGAGGTACCAGATCCCTGCCTTGTTCACCAGCCCGAGCGGCCCGGTTGTGCGCGCGGTTTCCGCGTCCCGGTAGCGGATCGACAGGCGACGGCCCAGCCGCACCGCCTGTGCGACCGCGGGCAACGCGGGCACGTCCTCCTGCGCGCTGAACCAGCGAGGCATGTCCAGATGCAGCAGCGCGCTCGATTCGCCCGCACCCGACGTGATCTTGATACGGCGCTGCGCCGCGCTCAGCGCCCGGTCCAGCCCGAGTTCTCCGAACACGGCCGGGATACCGAGAATGAGCAGCGCCTCGGCCTCGTCCGGCCCGAGCCCTCGCAGCGGGAAGCGGTAGTCGTCGAGCAGCCGGCAGCCGCCGCCGGGGCCGGATTCGGTGACCACGGGCACACCGGCGGCTCCGAGCGCCGCCAGGTCCCGGTAGACGGTCCGCACCGAGACCTCCAGTTCGGCCGCCAGCACACTGGCGGGCGTGCGTCCCCGCGCCTGCAGCAGCAGTACCAGGGACACCAGGCGATCGGCCCGCATAGGTTCAGGAGTCTAGGGGCTATCGCTGACACAGGTTGTCAGCGATAGCCCGGTAACGTCCGCGGCATGATCACTTGGACCGAGTTCGCCCGCTGCCAGCCCGCCCTCGCCGCCGCGGGCCGGGCCCAGCTTTTTCAAGTCGGCATAGGCCTGGGATTCCTGGCCACTGTGCGGCCCGACGGCGGGCCGCGGGTGCATCCCGTGTGCCCGGTCATCAGCGACGCGGGCCTGCATGTCCTGATAGTGGCCGGCCCGAAGCAGGAGGACCTGCGCCGCGACGGGCGGTACGCGCTGCACAGCGAGACCTGCCCGCCGCCCAGGGAGGATGACGGTTTCGCCATCATCGGAAGGGCCGGGGAGGTGTCAGATCCCGCGGTGCGCGCGGTAGTCCGGGAGCGGGTCCTGGACGAGCGCGACGGCAAGGTCTGGCCCAGCTTCGGCGCTGACGCCCTCTTCGAACTGCGCGTCGAACGCTGCCTGCTGATGCTCACCCACCCGGACGGCGCCTTCCCGCGGGGGCCGACCGTCTGGCGCGCCCTGGCGGGACAAGGTTGCCGCCAGTAGCGCCGCGGCGAGCAGTGCGAGTCCGGATACCCATAGCGCGTGGTGCAATCCGCCGATGAACACCTGGCCGGATGCGCGGTTCAGCGGCGCGCCGGCGGAGCCACCGGGGAGGCGGGCATACACGAGCGCGCCGAGCACCGCGACGCCGAACACCTGGCCGACCTGGCGCAGCGCGTTATGAACCGCGGACACCATGCCGGCGCGGGAGGAGCCGACCGCGGACATGGCCACGGCGGTCATGGGGGTGAGGGACAGGCCGGTACCCGCGCCCAGCAACGCGAAGTCCCACCAGATGGCGCCGATTCCAGTGCCCAGCCTGAGCCTGAGAAGGCCGAGGGTGGCGCCACCAGCCAGGGCGAGCCCGGCGGTCATCGGCAGGCGAGGCCCGATCCGGGCTACGACGCGGCCAGATACCGACGCGGCGATCGCGAACGCGACGCCGATCGCTGATATGTCAAGGCCGGCGTTAAGCGCCGAATCCCCGCTCGCCTGCTGGAAGTAGGCGCTGAAGTAGACAATCGCGCCGACGAACGCGAAGAACACGACGAACGCCGCGACGTTTGCCGCGGTGAACGCGGGCTGGGCAAATAGCCTGACATCGACGAGCGGATGCCGCACGTGACGTTCCCAGGACACGAACGCCGCCAGGGCCGCCGCGCCGGCCGCGAACCCGGCGTACACCGCGGGTGATGTCCAGCCCGCGCTCTGCCCGTCGATGGTGGCGTAGGCCAGCGCGCTGATCGTCACCACGGTCAGCACCGCGCCCAGCCAGTCGAACCTGCCCTCCGGCCGGGACCGCGGCAGCCTGGGAATGAAGCGGGCCCCGGCGAGGGCCAGCACCGCGGACAGCGGCACGTTGAACAGGAAGACCGCGCGCCAGCCGGCCCAGGCCACGAGCGCACCGCCCAGCACCGGGCCCACCGCCAGCGCTACACCGGAGGCCGTCGACCACAACCCGATCGCCACGGCCCGCTTGCGCTCATCGGTAAACACCGCACGGATGATCGTCAGGCTGCCCGGAACCAGCAGCGCGGGCCCTAGCCCCGCGACGGCGCGCCCGGCGAGCAGCACGGGAACCGAACCAGCCATCCCAGTGAGCATTGACCCGGTGCCGAAGCAGCAGACGCCGAGCAGGAACAGCCCCTTGCGCCCGCGCCGGTCGCCGATGGCTCCGCCCGCGACCAGGAAGCTGGAATACACGATCACGTAGGCGTCGACGACCCACTCGAGCTGGGCCGGGTCAGCGCGCAGCGCCTTCCCTATCGAGGGCAGGGCCACGCCGACCAGCGTGGTCGACATCACCGCGAGGAACAGCCCTCCCGCTACCAGGGCGAGCGTGATCCAGGCACCGCGCGGAGTGGCATTCGTGGCAGGTTCCCGCACGATCGGTGCTCCTTTCTGCGTGCTCCCACTACCGAATGTGCGCCACGAGCTATCAGAATTCAAAGAACTAGATTGTCTCTTGTCTATAATTTTTAGTTATGAAAGTCGCGGCCGCGGCCGGGCCGGGACGGGGCCGACCGGTGCCATCGGGCTCGGAACGCAGGCCCAGCGAGACCTCTGCCCTGCACTTCCGTCCAGCGCGGAAATTATGTGCTGTGCGGAAGTTTACCCGCTGAATTCGTACACTAAATTTCCGCCTAGCATGAATGTTCCACATTAATCCAAAACCCGTTCGAGATTCTTCGGACATTCAGGGAACACGGGCAGTGGCGGTAAGCCGTGACTTCTATCCAGCCACCCGATCGGGGCCGCAATTTACCCTATCGAGCATATAACGGACAACAAGTTATAAACTGCGCAGCTAGCAACAGACCACGAACAAGGCAGCAAGCGTCTTGCTGTATCCCGGAGCGCGCGCAATAGTGCCGCAATGGCGACGCGCCTCGCGCGGGTGACGGAACCCAGCCTTTCGAGGATGGCCGCCGCCTCCCCCGGGTGACAGCCTCTCAGCCTTTCCAGGATGGCCACCCGTACCCCCCGGGTGACGGAACCCGGGGGTTCCCAGGATGGCCACCCGTACCTCCGGGTGACGAACCCAACCTTTCAAGCCAGTAAGTGAGCGCCGCCCCGTTCGTCATCACCGAAATTATCGGGGCAGCGATCGATTGCAGTGCCCAATTCGACACAAGAAAGATGTGACCTCTTGACAAAGACGACCACTAAAGTAACGGGAGTGGCCGTCTGCCAACTGCGCTGGGCAGGTCATGGGCCGCGGCGGTGTCGTATGGGGGTCGTGGCCCCTTGGCCCCGATAGAACGGGGGCTGTGGGCCACAGCCCCCTCTTGTCTGGGGATATGTCCTGTTCAGCGAGCGCTCGCGCGCACTCACCCAATAGCGCCATGCGACAGGTCATGGTCTTGCCGATTAATTCGCAGTATATGCGGATATCGACTGTATTTTGCGTGTAGTTGAGTTAGTGTTCTGCCACCGGCCGGGCGCGCACCCATGGCGATGCTCGAAGCGGTCACCCCGGTTTTCGCAATGTTTCGAAAGCCACCCGTTTTAGCAAGAAAGTTACTACTAGGTAGGATTTCCGGTTACGGATTTTCTCAGCGAGGGCACGAGCGATGGGTCACCAGGCACCTGACGTCGAGCTACCGACCGTTCGACCCCTGGATCCGCCCCCGCCGCACCACGCGCTTACCAGCGCGTCGCTCTCCCCGCGCAACTGGCGGGTGACGTGGCGGCTGATCGCCCTCATCGCGATTCCCACCATGATGGGTCTCACGTTCGGGGCCCTGCGGGTGGCGGACGCGGACACCGCCGCGGGCCAGTTCCGGCAGGTCGAGCAGCTCGCCCTGCTGGGTCAGCAGGTCACCGGTCTGGAACAGGCCATGGAAGACGAGCGCGACCTTACCGCCGGATACATCGCCACTCCGCCGGGGCTGCAGCCAGGCATGCTCACGCAACTGCGGCGGCAGTACAAGGTCACCGACACCTGGTCCTCCCGGGTCGAGAGCCTGGCGGCTGGCATCGGCGCCAGCTACCCGGCTCAGGCCCAGAACAGCACCACTGTGGTCCTGGCCACCATCGGCGACCTGCCTGGAGTGCGCCTCGCCGCGCAGGGCGTCACCACCGGCGCGCTGCCGATGATCATCGACTACACGTCGCTCATCAACAACCTGCTCTCGTTCGACAACCAGATCGCCCAGGGCAGCGCCAGCGCCACGTTGACGAACACCGCCCGGACGCTGGGCTCGCTGACCCGTGTGAAAGAGGACGCCTCACTACAGCGCGCGATCCTGTACTCCGCGCTGCTGGAGGGACAATTCGAACTCGGTGCGCCGGAACAGCTCTCCAGCGCGCAAGCGCAGCAGACCAGCGACGAGTCGGAGTTCACCGCCTCAGCTACACTCGCCCAGCAGCAACTGTTCAATAACGCGGTGGTAAGTCCCGTCGTCGACCACGATCAAGTGCTGGAGACGCTCGCCACCACCATCAGCAACCCGCAGGACGTGGGCGTATCGGCCGCCGCGTGGTACCAGTCGATGACCAGCACGATCAACAGCATGCGGGGCGTGGAAGTACAGCTGGCCGCCTCCGTGGTGGGGCAGAGCCAGTCGCTGCAGCAGGGGGCCGAGGGCTCAGCGGTGCTGACCGGGATCCTTTCCCTGCTGCTGCTGCTCGTCGCGGGCGCCGCCACGGTCGTCGTCGCCCGGTCCATGGTTCGTCCGCTGCGGATCCTGCGGTCCGACGCGCTGGAGATCGCGAGCGTGCGACTGCCGGAAAAGGTGCGCGACCTCAGTAACGCCGACGATCCGAGCGCCAACATGGACGTGGTGCCGGTCAGCGTGCGGTCCGTGGACGAGATAGGGCAGGTCGCGCGCGCGTTCGACCAGGTGCACCGCGAGGCCGTACGGCTGGCCGGCAACGAGGCCATGGTGCGCAACAATATGAACTCGATGTTCGTCAGCCTGTCGCGGCGTAGCCAGTCATTGCTGGAACGGCTGGCCCGGCTGATCGACTCGCTCGAGCAGAGCGAGGACGATCCCGGCCGGCTGTCCAACCTCTTCTCCATGGACCACCTGGTCACCCGCATGCGCCGTCACTCAGAGAACCTGCTCGTGCTGGCCGGCCATGAGCCGGCCCGCAAGCGGGCCGAGCCGGTCGCCCTGACCGACGTGGTGCGCGCCGCGGTATCGGAGATCCTGGAGTACGACCGGGTGGTGGCGAATGTCCAGCCGGGTGTCGCGGTACTGGGCCAGTCGGTCAACGACACCGTTCACCTGCTCGCCGAGATCATCGAGAACGCCACGTTCTTCTCCGCCAAGGACAGCCAGGTCCACGTCTCCGGGCACGTCCTGAACAGCGGCGGGATCCTGATCGAGGTCGCCGACAGCGGCGTCGGCATCCCCGCCGAGCGGCTCGCCCAGCTCAACTGGCGGCTGGATAATCCGCCGGTCGCGGACGTGTCGGTGTCGCGGCACATGGGCCTGTTCGCGGTGTCGCATCTGGCGGCACGCCACGGCGTACGCGTGCGGCTGCGGCAGGCGGCGCCACGCGGTCTGACCGCCCTGGTCTGGATTCCGGAAACGCTGATCACCGCCGAGAGCGCGGTGGGCGTGCCATGGCCCGGGACACAGCCCATGCAGGCCGCCATGGTGGCCGAGGCGGCGTCCGGGCCGGCGGGCTGGATCGCGTTCGGCCGCGATCGGGAACCGGACACCGGCCCGCTGATCGCGGTGCCTGCCCCGGTGAGCGCTCAGCCAGCGCTCACCGAACCGGTGCCGATCTACGAGTCGATGGCGTCGGAGTGGTTCCGCCGTGGCAGCCGGCTGCCGGCACAGCAGATGCGGCCGGCGTCACCGGTGCGGGCGGTACGGGACCCGGGGCCGGCCGGCGCGCAAGCCCAGGCGGCCTGGAAGTCGCCGGCCGATGCCGGCTGGCGCGCCGCTGAGTCGGCGGCCACACCGGTACGCGGCCAGCTCACCTCGGCCGGGCTGCCGCAGCGCATTCCCCGGGCCAACATGGTCCCGGGATCGGTCGGCGAGCGCGGGGCACCGGGCGCGGGCACCATGGCCGGAGGCCCAGGCCAGCCCGGCGCCGCTCCGGGAGCCGGAGGCCCAGACCAGCCCGGCGCCCCGCCGACCGGGCGCCCAGCACCGGTACCCGCCCCGCAGCGGCGGTCCGCCGATGCCGCCCGGGCTCGCCTCGCCGGGTTCCAGCGGGGCACTCGCCGGGGAGAGAGCGCCGCCGAGCGTGAACGGGTCGGCAGACGGACGGAGGAATGAGGCAGTGGAGTGAGGCAAGGACCGGGGCGAGGAGCGGGCCAGGAGAGAATAATTGCCGGGGGTTGGCGGATCGCAGGAAGGGGTGTGAGTTGCATATCGCGGACGACGTGAATCCCGGTCTGGATTTTCTGGTCACGGACTTCACGGAACGGGTCAGCGACATCGCGCACGCGGTCGTGGTGTCGGCCGACGGGGTGCCGCTGGCGGTCTCCGACGCCATACCGCCCGATCGTGCCGGTCAGCTGTGCGCCATCACGTCGGGGCTGGCTAGCCTGACCGAGGGCGCGGCGCGCATATTCGAGGGCGGGACGGTCAGCCAGTCGCTCGTGGAGATGGAACGCGGAATCATGGTGGTGAAGGCGATCAGCGACGGCTCCAGCCTGGCCGTGCTCGCCGCACCGGAATGCGACATGGAACTCGTCGCCTACGAGATGACGATGCTGGTGGAGGCGGTCGGCGACATCCTGACCCCGGCGGCCCGGCGCGCCTGAGCTTAGTTGGCCAGGCCCGCCGAGGTGCCCGGTCTCTCACTTGTCACCCGTCCCGACCAATGCCGGTGAATTAAGCCGGCCTGGCCAGCCGCCACTGGCTCGCGATGCCACGGCTGGCGCGGTGGTTTTACGTTTCGCACAAACCTGCGATCCATGTCCGGCAAATCCGGATATGAGCGACAGGCGGAGCAACTGGCGACGGCCCGTCGGCCCGAGCCGGCTTCGCTGAGCCGTTAAGTTACCGGCATTGCCCGTCCCGACCGACATGTCACCCGGTCGTGCTGGACGAAAGCCGCATTCCAGGATAGCAATTCGACGTAGCGTGTGACATGTGCTGCGTAGCGGGTGACAAGTCGAACTGGAAGGCGACGGCGGTCCCAAGCGCGAGGTTAAGATCTAGGTTCTGACGTACCAAGCTCTACCCGACTAGCAGGCCGGCATGGCAGTAACCGCCGGAACTCTAACCTCAGGACCCCCAGACCTCCTGGGCGGTCTCGACGATCAGCCTTAGCTTGGCGAGCTGGTCGTCGTGGGTGAGCTCGTTGCCCTCGACGGTGGAGGAGAACCCGCACTGCCCGGACAGGCACAGCTGGTCCAGCGGCACGTACTTGGCGGCCTCGTCGATCCGCCGCTTGAGCGCATCCGCCGACTCCAGCTCGGGGCGCTTGGTGGTGACCAGGCCGAGCACGACCATCTTGCCCGGGGGAACGAACCGCAGCGGCTCGAACCCGCCGGACCGCTCATCGTCGTACTCCAGGAAGAACCCGTCCACGTCCAGCTCGGAGAACAGCGCCTCGGCCACGAAGTCGTACCCGCCGGACGCCACCCACGAGGACCGGAAGTTCCCCCGGCACATGTGGGTCGTCACCGCCATGCCCGCGGGCCGGCCGGAAACCGCGGCGTTGATCTGCTTGATGTAACGCAGGTGCAGGTGCTCGGCGTCCTCGCCGCGCTCGGCGATCTCCGCCCGCTGGGCCGGGTCGTTCAGGTAGGCCAGCGACGTGTCGTCGAACTGCAGGTAGGTGCAGCCCAGCGCGCTCAGCCGCCGCACCTGTTCGGCGTAGGCGGCGGCCAGGTCGGCCCAGAACTCCTCCATGTCCGGGTAGACCGACGTATCCACCGCGGCCGGTCCGCCCCGGTAGTGCACCATGTTCGGCGACGGAATGGTCAGCTTCGGCACGGCCGTCCGGACATGGTCCCGCAGGAAGGCGAAGTCTTCGCCGAAGATGGTGTCCTCGATCCCGACCTTCCCGTTGACCCAGATCGACGCCGGGGTGAACTCTATGTCTCCCGCCGCGTTGTGGAACCTGACCGCCATGTTGCCCGGCGCCTTCGACACCCCGCCGAGCCGGTAGATGAAGTCCATGTGCCACGACGCGCGCCGGAACTCGCCGTCGGTGGCGGACTGCAGGCCGGCGTCCTCCTGCATCCGGATGGCCTTGATGATCTCCTCGTCCTCGATGGTCCGCAGCTCCGCGGCCGTTATCGATCCCTCGGCGAGCTCGTCCCTGGCCTCGAGCAGCCGCCGCGGTCGCAGCAGGCTGCCCACATGGTCGGCGCGGAACGGCGGGCTGGTGCGGCGGCCCATAAGCAAGCTCCTCTAATCTAATCTGTCGGATAAGTCAGGTCGATCGCGTCCGAATCTACGCCCAGCGTCTGACCGAGGATGCCCCGCATCAGGTCCTTCGGAACCAGGCACTCGGCACACGCGTCCGGCGTGGCGGTGATCGTCACGCTGATCCGGTCACCGCGTTCGGCGATGTCGATCGCGTAGCCGTCGGCAGCGAGGCCTGATCGAAGCAGTGCCGCCCGTTCGTTGTTATTCATGGCATTTGCCGTCATATCACGCGCCCAGCGTCGCTCCAAGTGTCATATAAATTGTTCTCTGAGCAGGGAGGACCGATTATGACCAGCGTCGCATCCGCCGGGGCCGGCACTGTAGCCACGGCACAGCGGCCGCCGCGGCTGCTGCTCACCCTGCTCGGGGACTACTGGTGGCAGCGGTCGGAGCCGCTGCCGTCCGCGGCGATCGTCGCCGTGCTCGCCGAGTTCGGGGTCAGCGACTCCGCGGCCAGGGCCGCGCTCAGCCGGCTGACCCGCAACGGCCTGCTGATCACCTCCAAGACCGGCCGCAGCACCTATGTCCAGCTCAGCACGCGGGCCGCGGCGGTACTCGACGACGGCGCCCGCCGCATCTTCTCCTTCGGCGCCGCGAACCAGCCGTGGGACGGCATGTGGTCCCTCGTCGCCTTCTCCATCCCGGAGGACAACCGGACGGCGCGCGACCACCTGCGCAAACAGTTGCGCTGGCTCGGCTTCGCCCCCCTCTACGACGGCCTGTGGGTCTCTCCGCGCGACCACGCCGCCGAGGTGACCGGCCATCTGAAGGATCTCGGTATCACCACTGCCACCGCCTTCCGCGCCACATCCGTGCCGGGCCAGGACGATATCCCGGCGCGCGCGTGGGACCTGAACGGGCTGCGCGCCCGGTACGAGCACTTCATCGCCTTCGCCGGGAAGCTGCGGGACACGACGGCCGCCGGGCTGGTACCGGCGGCCGACGCGCTGGTGGCCCGCACCCGGGTGATGGACGAGTGGCGGGCCTTCCCCGGGCTGGACCCCGACCTGCCGGCCGAACTGCTGCCTGGCGGATGGCCCCGCGCGGCCGCGCGGGAGCTGTTCATCTGCTGCTATGACCTGCTCGGACCGCTCGCCGCCAAGCGAGTGCGCCAGATCATCGCTGCTTACAGCCCGGAACTGGCGCGCCGCGCTGCTTACCACAGCTCGAAGCTGAAACTCGAGGGGGGTCCCGGGGGGGACCCCTCCCCCCGGCGAGAAAACTTGGCGCCGGACACACTAGACCACGAGCATCACAGCGGCGGATGATTGCATGCGAACATCCAGGAGGTTCGCGTGAAGACTAGGGCAGCGGTGCTCAGGGACATCGGCAAGGACTGGGAGATCACCGAGCTTGACCTCGACCCGCCCAGGGCGGGAGAGGTGCTGATCCGGTACGTCGCGTCCGGGATGTGCCACTCCGATGACCACCTCCGCACCGGGGATATCCCCGTCCGCTACCCGATCGTGGGCGGCCACGAGGGAGCCGGGATCATCGAGGAGACCGGCCCCGCGGTCGACCGGCTCAAGGCCGGTGACCACGTGGTCTGCTCGTTCCTGCCGGTCTGCGGGCACTGCCGGTTCTGCGCCCGCGGCATGAGCAACCTGTGCGACCTGGGTGCGCTGCTGATCAGCAACAGCCTGCCCGATGGGACGTTCCGTTTCCACGGCGACGGCGAGGACTACGGCCAGATGTGCCTGGTCGGGACGTTCTCCCAGTACGCGGTGGTCTCCGAGCACTCGGTGGTGAAGATCGACGACGACCTGCCGCTGGAGGCGGCGGCGCTGGTCGGCTGCGGCGTGCCCACCGGGTGGGGAACCGCGGTCAACGCGGGCGGCGTGCGGCCGGGCGACACGACCGTGGTGTACGGCATCGGCGGCGTGGGCATCAATGCCGTCCAGGGGGCGGCGGCCGCGGGCGCGCGGCACGTCATCGCTGTCGACCCGGTGGCGTTTAAGCTGGAGGTGGCCGCGCGGCTCGGCGCGACGCACACCGCCGGCGACGCCGAGGCCGCCCAGGAGATCGTCACCGAGGTCACCAGGGGGGTCGGCGCGGACCAGGCGCTGATCACCATGGGCGTGGTGACCGAGGAGACCATCACCAGCGCGTTCGCCGCGATCCGCAAGGGCGGCACCGTGGTGATCACCGGCCTGGGCGGACTGGGGAAGAAGACGATCCAGCTCCCCAGCTTCGAGCTCACGCTGTTCGAGAAGCAGCTCAAGGGCGCGTTGTTCGGCGGCGGGAACCCGTTCGAGGAGATCCCGCGGATGCTGGACCTCTACCGCGCCGGGAAGCTCAAGCTGGACGAGCTCATCACCACTCGCTACCGGCTGGACGAGGTCAACCAGGGCTATCGCGACATGCTGGACGGCCGCAACGTCCGCGGCGTCATCGTTCACTGAGGCCGGCCGCCCCCGGATCCCTGGCCCGGGCGGGAAGCTGTCGAACCCGGACACTGGATGACGATAGCATTTGCGTGGCGGAAATCAGTTACGGGAGGCTGGATGACCGCGCAACCAAGCTGGGTCCCAGACGGCATCGACACGTCGAAGGCCAATCCTGCCCGCGTCTATGACTACTGGCTGGGCGGCAGCCACAATTTCCGTTCCGACCAGGACCTGGCCCGCGCGATCATCGCGGTCGAGCCCAATGTCCGCAACGTGGCCCGCGCCAACCGCGCCTTCCTGGACCGGGCGGTGCGCTTCATGTCGCAGGCCGGCGTCCGTCAGTTCATCGATCTCGGCTCCGGGATCCCGACCGAGCGCAACGTGCACGAGGTGGCCCAGGAGGCGGCGGCCGGGACGCGGGTGGTCTACGTCGACATCGACGAGGTCGCCGTCGCGCACAGCAGGCTCCTGCTGGAGGGCAACCCTGACGCGGCCATAGTCCACGCCGACGTCCGCGACCCGGCAAAGATCCTCGGCGATCCGGCGACCCAGCTGCTGATCGACTTCGACCAGCCGGTCGGCCTGCTGCTGGCCTCGGTCCTGCCCTTCCTGTCCGACGGCGAAGACCCGTGGCGGGTGGTCGCCGAGTTCCGCGACGCCATGGCGGCGGGCGGTTTCGTCGCGCTCAGCCACGGCACCCAGGAAGCCAAGCCGGAAGTGGGGCAGGCGCTGGAGAAGGTGTACAATACCCGGGTGGCCATCCAGGCGACGTTCCGCCCGCGCGAGGAGATCCTGCGGTTCTTCGACGGCTTTTCCCTGGTGGATCCCGGCCTGGTCTACACGCCGTTGTGGCGGCCCGGCCCGGACGATGAGGTATCCGGTGACCCGTGTGACTTCTGGCTCCTGTGCGGTGTGGGGAAGAAGAGGTAACCCCCCGGTTAAAACAAACTGTCCGGCAGGCCGAAGTGCACGCGCGCCAGCTCCCCCGCCGTGGTCAGGTGCTGGGCGGCGATGTGCCCGCGGTACATCGCCACGTCCCGGTAGTAACGCTGCAGCCGGGTGCCGCGCCGGGCCGACGACGACGAGGCGGCCGCGAAGATGACCTCGACCGCCGCGGCCGCGAGCTGGCCGGCCTGCTGGATCATGGCGTACAGCCGCACGTCGTCCTCCCGGCTGAACGGCTGCCCGGTCCGGACCCAGCGCCGCGCGAGCTCCATGTACCGCTCGCCGGCCCGCAGCACGATCGCCTCCGCGGTGTCCGCCAGCGCCAGCGCCTGCCCGAACGGCCGCTGGTGATCCGGATGGGTGTACCGGGGCACCTGCGGCGGGAAATAGGTCAGCTTGGTGGTGATGATCTGCTCGAACTCGTCCAGCGCCGCCCAGGCCGCGCCGATCACCGGAATGACGAGCCCGGCGTGGTAGACGGAATAGATGCGCCCGCAGTACAGCGGGTTCCCGTGCAGGGCGGCGCCCGGGGCCTGCTCGCTGCCGTGGGTCCAGTCGGCCGGCGCGGTGCGGTGTGCCGGGACGAAGACGCCGTCCACCCGGACGCTGTTCGACCCGCTGGAGTTCATCCCCAGCATGCGGCCGTCACCCCAGTCGTCCAGCACCGTGACCTCATCGCGAGGCAGCACGGCGGTGATCCGGTCCGTGGTCCCGGTCACCAGCGCGTTGCCCATGAAATGGGTGGCGTGCGCGATGCCCGAGCAGTAGTCCCACGTGCCGGAGACCAGGAACCCGCCCGCCTCCCCTCCCCCCTTCCTCACCCGTTCCGCTGTGCCCATCGGCGGCGCCCGGTGCGGAGCGCGGAAGTCGCCCGATGGCCCGAAGATGTCTCGCTGGCCGGCCTCGGTGAAGTAGGCGCCTATGCCGAGCGCGTGGTGCGCGCCGAGCGTCAGCGCCCAGCCGGTGCCGGGATCGCCCGTCGAAACGGCCAGCATCGCCTGCCAGAATGTCGGCAGGTCGAATTCATAGCCGCCGAAGCGGCGCGGCTGAAGCATCCGGTAGAAGCCCGCCGCGGTGAACTGCCGGTCGAGTTCCGCCGTGTGGTGCCCGATCCGTTCCGCCTGGTCCTGCTGGTCGCGGATGGCCGGGATGAGGGCCCGCGCCCGGCCGATGATCATCTCGGGCGTCAGGCCCTGCTCGGGAACCGGCACGGTCTCGGGGACTGGCACAGTTCTGACCTTCCTGCGGCCGGCCGGGTTAGGCAAGCGGTGCGCGAGCGGTAAACGAGTGCTTGTCGCGGGCGGACATTTCCGGCGGGTCACCGGTTGTGCTCCGGTCACGTTGTGCTGCGGTCACGGGAGAGAGACGCTGGTGTTCGACCGAGCGGAGCGAGCAGGGCGAGCACAGCGAGCAGAGGAGGTCCGATGGCGGGCAGCGAGTTCTGGCGGGAGCTCAAACCGGTGGCGCAGGTTTTCCGGCCCGGAGCGTTGCCGGAGGCCTATGTTTCCAATGCGGCCACCGATGACGAGCGATTTTACGCGCCGCTGTCGGAGACGGTCGGGACGAGGCCGCTGTGGATCTCCCCCGGCCAGAACCGCTGGTGTGACGTGCTGATGTGCCGCGGCGCCGGGCTGGTGAACCGGCACTACCATCCGCAGCAGGTGTTCGCCTACACCATCTCCGGCAGATGGGGCTATCTCGAGCACGACTGGGTCGCGACCGCGGGCGACTGGATCTACGAGGCGCCGGGCGAGGCGCACACGCTGGTCGCCTATGAGTCCGACGAGCCGATGCGGGTGACCTTCAACGTCACGGGGCCGCTGATCTGGCTGGACGAGAACGGCGATCCGGCCGGCCACTTCGACGTGTTCGACTACATCGAACTGTGCCGCGCGCACTACGACAAGGCCGGGCTGGGCGCCAGCTACATCGACCGTCTCATCCGTTGAAAACCCTTTTTACGACGAACGGCTGTGGTGCTTCCAACCGAAATCCAGGGAGCCCACTAGGCTCCTACGCATGTCTCCGATGTCCCGCGGCCGCAAGAGCAAGAAGCAAAAGAAGGCTCAGAAGTCCCGGAAACGTGCCACCACCAAGGTGATACGGCCGGCGCCCGGCGATGGTTCGCCGGTGCGGGAATCCGAGCAGCTCAGCGCCTCGCGAGAGCCTCCGGAATGGTTCGGCCCGTCGATCGCGCGAGTCCTCGGCCAGGTCGACGCGATCGTGTCCGCCGCCAGTCCCCGCGAACTCGAACAGGTTACGGCGGAGCTTACCGGAGCGGAATTGCATCGAGCGCTGCGCGAGGAGCGTACAGGGCTGTGGTTCGAATGGTGGTTTGACGAACTGGCCGGCGCGGCAGCCGAACAAGTCCGAGCGGAGTCGGACGCCGGCACGTGGCAGGCCCCGTGGCGATTGCTGCACGGTCTGGCCTCCGTCGGCTCGCCCGCGCTGCGGGGTATCGCCGTGCAAGCCGCTGGCGACGCCCGGAAGGCGCTCAGCCCCGAGCAATTGGCCGGGCAGCCGGACTGGCTTGGATTGTGCCCGGACGCGGCCGTTACCGGCGGACTGTGGGTGATGCGGGACGACTATGGGACCCGGTTCGCTGTTCTGGCCGAATACGGCTACCCGGGGGGCGTCGATCCGTCGGTCTTCCTGTTCGACATCGACGCATGCGGGCTCATCACTCTTGCTTCCGCGGGCGTGTTCGATTCAGTTGATGAGGCTGTCACGGCCTGGCGAGAAGGAAAGGGGGACGCCGCGGATGGCGCCCAGCCGGAACCGGTCGCGGGATATGATCAGCTCACCTGCCTGGTGTACTGCGATATCGGCAGCGAGTTCTTCCACGGAAACGAGCCTCGGCCCTTTACAGACAATTTCTTCCGGGCCAATCGCCGCGCGCATGACATCGCCGTCGTGCTGGAGCGACAGGGACAGCGGTGGCCGCAGACACGCAACTTGTATCAGGACCTGGCGATTGAACCCGCAGTAAAAGCGTTCAGCGCCTGGTACGCGCGGAGGCACGAGTCCGAGCCTCATGAAGAGGCAGTCCGGTGGCTCGCCGGCGACTGGCTCGAAGGAAAACTGCCGGGAACCGAACACGCCGTCTCACCGCATCGCGTTGCGGACTTGCTCCAGTACATGGATGATGACTGGCTTCCCGGCGAGCCTGTCACGATCGCGGCGCGGGCTCTGCTGCCCGAGTGGGTCCGCTGGAACGGAGCGGAGGCGGGGATTCGCGCTGGACTGATCGAGCGCTCAGCCGCCGTCGCGGCCGGCGAGCCATGGAACACTGATGAGTGCCCGGCATTCATGTTCTGAGCGCCAGTGAAAATGTACCGAGCACGGTTGGGACGTGCCACCACCGCCCGTTCGTTATAAATGAGCGTCTAGCTTCAGCGCCGTCCATGATCATGGGTCGTAGGCGGTAACTATTCCCGCAAACGACCCATGATCATGGAAGAACGCGGCACGAGGACATACATATTGTCACAAGCTAGACAACGCCGGCGATAGGCTCTCCCAGCTGGGCAGTGCAGATCCCCTGCTATTGCGACATAGCGGGCATTGCAGGCTCCCGCCTTGCGGAAGAAAAGGGTCTCGCGGAAGAAAAGGTGCCGGAAACCGGCGCCCTATCCTCCGTAAGGCCCTTATTTTCCACGCCGCTGGATGGCGGGCTCCGGACATAGCATGGCAGACATAGGCAAAACGCCCAGGCGCCCGAGACGCCGAGATGAGCTGCGTTTAACGAAGGCGGGCTAGGCCGCGGCGTCGATCAGCGGCAGCAGCGCGGTCACGTCGTCTTCGGTCGCGGTCAGGATGATGCCGCCGACCAGTGTGCGCGCCTCGCGTAGCAGGCCGGCCGCGAGCTCGATGCCGACCGCCCGCGCGCCCGCACGGCCGGCCCGTTCCATTGCCCGCAGCGCGTCCGGCGGGATGGTCACCCCCGGGACCTCGTTGGCCAGGTAGTCCGCCTCCTCGAAGCTGCGCAGCGGGCTGATCGACAGCAATAGCGGCGTGTCCGCCGTCTCGGGAGCGTCCGCCGCCAGGGCGGCCACCACGCGGGCCAGCGAACCGAGTTCGTACACCGGCCTGCTCACCAGGAAGTTCGCGCCGGCCTGGACCTTGGCCCGGGCCCGGGAGATCTCGGCGTCCAGGTCCCGCGCCCCCGGGTTGACCCTCGCGCCCACGCAGAACGCGGTCCGCGCGGTGAGCGCCAGCCCGTTCGAGTCACGGCCGGCGTTCAGGCCGGTGAGCAGCCCGACCAGGCCCAGCGCGTCGACCTCCCAGATTCCGTCCACGGCCGGGTAGTCGCCGAGCACCGGCGGGCTGCCGGTCGCGCAGATCACGTTGCGCAGGCCCAGGGCGTGCGCCCCGAGCAGATCGGCCTGCAGCGTCATGATCGTCTTGTCCCAGGTCGTCACCGTGGCTATGGTCTCCACGCCGGCCTGCTCCTGAAGGTGGAGTGCCATGTCGAGGGAGTCCATGTGGGTGCGTGCGCTGTCGGCCGGGTGGACGGCGAACACGCCGACGGCGTGCTGCTGCAGTGCCGCGGCGGTCTGGACCGCGTCGGCGGCCCGCCCGGCCGCCGCCGGCGGGATGGCGGCGGCCACGACGAACCTGCGGCTGGCCAGCTGATCGGCGAGCGTGCCGATGACGGGCCGGGCCGGGCGCGCGGTGTGGCCCGGCGCGTTCGGCTGCGGACGCCGGGCGGCTCTGGGGGCCACGGCGAGTGCGGAACCCCGGGCGCCGTCGGCGGCCCGGATCGCATGGGCGGCGGCGCGGATGTGGGTCGGCGTCGTGCCGCAGCACCCGCCGACCAGCGACACGCCCGCCTCGGCGAAGCGGCGCAGGTACCTGGCGAAGTACCCGCCGTCGATGCTGAACTCGAAGCTGCGCGGGCCCGTCCGCCGCGGCTGCCCGGCGTTCGGCTGGGCGCTGACCGGCACCGAGGAGTAGCGCACCAGGTCCTCGGCCACGGTGAGCATCCGCTGCGGGCCGATGGTGCAGTTGGTGCCCAGCATCGTCACTGGCATGCCGCTCAGCACGGTGGCCACTTCGCGCGGCGTCTCCCCGCCCAGCGTGTGCGCGTCGTCAGCGAAGGTGGCCTGCGCGATGACCGGTACGCCGGTCACCTGGAGCGCGACGCTGACCGCCTCCACCAGTTCGTCGAGGTAGCCGAACGTCTCCAGGATCAGGATGTCCACGCCCTCGTCGGCTATGAGGGCCTGGATCTGCTCCTTGAGCACCTCCATCCGCTCGGCCGCGCCGGCCTGCCGCCGCTGCCGTGCGGTGACGGCCGGCGACACCGAGCCGGCCACCAGCACGTCTCGTTCGCACCGCCGCTGCGCGGCGCGGGCGATCCGGACGCCGGCCCGGTTGATCTCGTCCACCTTGTCGGGAAATCCGTGGTCGCCGAGCCAGCACCGGTTCGCTCCGAACGTGTTGGTCTGTATGACGTCCGCGCCCGCGCTCAGGTAGCTGTCATGGATGGTGGCGACCAGGCCCGGGTCGGACAGGTTGAGCTCGGGCAGTGACCGGTCCAGCGCGGCGCCGGCCGCGTGCAGCATCGTGCCCATCGCGCCGTCGCAGACCAGGACCTGCTTGCCAGCCAGCGCCTTCATGGCTCGTCTCCGAGCGCGTCGAGAATCTCCAGCGCCACCTGCGCGATGAGCCGGTCGCCGTAGTTGTCCAGCCGCAGCCCGGTGATCTCCTCGATCCGTTTGACCCGGTAGGCCACCGTATTGGGGTGCACATGCAGGACCCGGGACGCTCGTTGCGGGCTGTTGTTCTCCCGGAAGTAGCAGGCCAGGGTGGCCAGGTACTCCGAGTGGTGTTCGTGTTCGTGCGTGCTGAGCTTGCCCAGCACGTCCATCGCGAAGGATCTCAGCTCGGCCAGGTCGGGGACCTGAAGCAGGAGCCGCATGATGCCGAGATCGGAGAACGCCGCCACCATCTGGGCCCGCCCCAGCCGTTGCAGGGTCGCGGTGGTGCGCTGTGCCTGCGCGTAGGAGCGCGCGAGGTCCCGCGGGTCGCGGCAGGTTCCGCCGATGCCGATGACGACCTTGGCGGCGGGGAACAACTCCCCCAGCCGGCCCAGGCACGCCTCGGCCAGCCGTCGCGCGTTCTGTGAGGAGTTGTCCGAGGCGACGGTCACCACCACCACCTCTGACTCACGAGCCGAGATGATCGCCTCGGGGGCCCGGGTGGTGACGAAGTGCTCGATGCTCTCCCGGATGCGCTGCCGCTGCGCGGCGGTCGCCGCGGCGTCGGACTGCGAGGACACCGCCAGGTCGAACGCGATCGCGACGATGTTGTGGTCCCGGGCGGGATCGTAGCCGAGGTGTGCCGCCCAGCGGTCGGTGTCGGTGCTGTCCCGGCCCCGGCCGAGCAGCAGGCCTTCCACCAGGTCGTCGCGCACCCGCCGGGCCGCCGCGGCGACCACCCGCTCGCGGCCGAGGATGATCCCGCAGATCGTGGCCGCGTGCTCGGTCACCAGCAGGCTCATGTCCTCGCCGAAGATGTTGTCCGCCGGGTCGATCGTGATCAGGTAGGACGGGACCTCGTCTCCCACCATGACCGGCGCGACGATGATGGCCGGCATGCTGCCGACCTTCGGCAACCGCAGCGCCCGCTGGGTGAGCCTGGATGCCCGCAGGACCTGGCCGAGGCGCGGGTGCACCACGTGGTCTCGCACCTCGGCGGCGGCCTTCTCCGCGCTGACACCCGGCGCCGCCGCGGTGAGCACGTCCATGAGCTGGGTGACGACGGCGACGGTGGCGGTCATCCGGTCGGAGATGAGCCGCACCACTCCGGCCAGATCGGCGTCCTGCAGCGCCAGCCCCGACAGGTAGCGGTAGACGGTCACGAGTTCGCGCAGCGCGGCGTTCTCGCGGTCGAGCCCGGCCTTGGTCATCACATGGCCATCTGTTATCGGTCCGTCTGTCAGTGATCCGTCCAGCGGCCCGTCAGTTATTGGTCCGTCTGCTCCCGGCGACCAATCGGATATCGCCATGTTCGGATCATACGGTGATCAACCCGGCTGATCGTTGTGCCTGACCACAAACCGGATGCCAGCCAGCTTGGTGGCCTGCTGAGATCCGCCACAATCCGGTGCTCGCCGCACCATCGGGCGACCGCGCCACTCTTGACAAAGCGCGCGTCAGGCGTGGAGATTAACATGCACTTTCATCGTGACCCCTGACGGGGCTCTCGGGAAGGGACGACGTTGCTCGAGTACCGGGACGTTTATGCCGGCGGCCATCTCGTCGGGTCCTGGTCGAACGATGTGATCACGATCGTCAACCCCGCCACCGAAGAAGTGGCCGGGGCGGTGCCCGCCATGGTCGGAGCCGATGTCGACACCGCGGTGGCCGCCGCCCGCGAAGCCTTCGATAAGGGTCCCTGGCCTCGTCTCAGCCTGGCGGACCGGGCCGGTGCCATGCACCGGCTCGCCGACGCGATCCAGGCCCGCGCCGAGGACACGGCGCGGCTTGTCACCGCCGAGATGGGCATGCCGATCACGTTCTCCCGGGAGAGCAACGTCACGATTCCGTGCGCGATCATCCGTTACTACGCGGCGCTGGCTCAGGACCTGCGCCTGGAGGAGATCCGCGAGGCGGTGAGCTTCACCGGGCGGACCCTGGTCCGGCGCGAGCCGGCCGGCGTCGCGGCGGTCGTGGCGTCGTGGAGCTTCCCCCTCGTCCTGGCGTGCTGCCAGCTGGCGCCGGCCCTGGCGGCTGGCTGCACGGTGGTCCTCATGCCGGCCGCGGAGACGTCGCTGTCCGCGTACATCCTGGCCGAGGCGTTCGAGGCAGCCGATTTCCCGCCCGGGGTCTTCAACCTGGTGACGGGAACGCCTCAGGTCGCCGAGATGCTCGCGGCGCATCCGGGTGTCGACGTGGTGGCGGTCGCGGGCCCCACTCCGGCCGGCCGGAAGATCGCCGCGATCTGCGGCGAGACGCTGAAGCCGGTAACCCTCGAGCTGGGCGGTAAGTCCGCCGCGATCGTGCTCGACGACGTGGACCTCGGGGCCGCGGCGGCCCAGCTTGGGTACGTGTGCTTCGCCAACGCCGGCCAGGCGTGCTTCACCATGTCACGGGTGCTGGCCCCTCGCGCCTCCTATGACGAAGCCGTCGCCGTACTGGCTGATCAGGCTTCCTCCTGGGTGATCGGTGACCCCACAAGCGAGGACACGACCATGGGTCCGCTGGCCAACCCGCGCCAGCGCGCCGCGGTGGAGAAGTGTGTCGCGATGGGCCTGGCCGAAGGCGCCCGGGTGGTGACCGGCGGTCGCCGCCCCGCCACCCCGGTACGGGGCTACTACTACGAGCCGACCGTGTTCGCCGACGCCACCGCCAGTATGGCCATCGCCCGGGACGAGATCTGCGGGCCGGTGGTGGCGGTGATCCCGTATCAGGACGAATCCGAGGCGCTGGCGATCGCCAACGATTCCCAGTACGGCCTGGCCGGGAGCGTCTGGACCGACGACCCGGAACGCGGCCTGAAGATCGCCCGGCACGCCCAGGTCGGAACGTTCGGCGTGAACCTGTACGTGCCCGACATCGGCTCGCCCTGGGGCGGCCGGAAGGCCAGCGGCATGGGCAGCGTCTACGGCCCGGAAGGTCTCGACACCTACCTCGCCACCAAATGCGTGTTCCTCCCGTCCCGGAGGTGATGATCCGGGCGGGTTCCGGTCATCGGACCATGTTAAGGGTCGCTGCATACGCTGGCCTCCGCCGGGAAGTAGACCGCTGTGGCGATGCAAAGCGGTCGTGCCGGGCTGGACTCCGGCACAGAGGATCCGGCGCGGGAGACGGTGTCCGCGGATCCGGTGCGGGAGGCAGCCGCCGCGGCGGCGGCCGAGGCGGAGCGAACCGGCGGGCTCGGCCGACCCGGCCGGGCGATGAACCGGCACTCGCCGTTCTTCATCGGCATGACCGCCGCCGCGGGCGTCGCCGTCACCTACGGGCTCGTGGAACTGATCACCAAAGCCCGTTCGGTGCTGATCCTCGTCGGCGTCGCGTTCTTTCTCGCCGCGGGCCTTGACCCGATCGTCAGGTGGCTGTGCCGGCACCGTTGGCCCAGATGGGCGGCGGTGCTGGTCACGATCACCGGAGTGATCGTGGTGATCGGCGGCTTCC
>JAFARZ010000349.1 GCA_019245115.1 Streptosporangiaceae bacterium
GCGCCGGGCCCAGTCCGGGTCCAGCGCGATGGCCAGCTTCTTGATCTGCTCGATCAGCTGCCCCGTCGTCAGCTCCCCCACCCGGGGCAACAGCTCGGTACACAGCGCTCGGGCCGCCTGCGGGTGCAGCTCAGCGGTCCACTCCGACAGCACTCGGGCGCGGGGTTCGTCGATGAGCCCGGCGTCCATCGCAGCGTGCACGGCGGGCAGGCGGGTGAGCAGGTCATACGCCAGCCAGAACTGGGCATCAGCGGCGCGGCGGGTCAGCACCAGGGCGGCGCGGATCTCATCGGCGGAGAACTCATCGGGAACAGGCCTGCGGCGCGGCTGGTCGTCCGGACTGATACCGCACAACCCGACCTCGACCATGGCTGCCATCACCTGGGCCTGCTCGTGGTTGAGCTGCCGATACCGCGCCTGGAGCACCCGCACACAGTCAAAACCCGACAACCGGGTCAGGTCGATCTCGGAGAGCACGGCAGCCAGCCGCGGCCCTGGCGGGATCTCCGCCAGACCCTCGGGAACCACCTGACAACCGGACATGAGAGCACGTTATAACCCGACACCGACAAAAACCGGGCCCGTCATGATGGGGGCATGACACCGGTGAGGATGACGGCCTGGGTGCATGGTCGGGTGCAGGGGGTGGGGTTCCGCTGGTGGACTCGTTCCCGGGCGCTTGAGCTCGGTCTGGTCGGTCATGCGGCCAACCTGTCCGACGGGCGGGTCGAGGTGGTCGCTGAGGGGCCGCGGGAGGCCTGCGAACGGCTGCTCGCCGCCCTGCGTTCCGGGTCCACACCCGGTCACGTGCAGCGGGTCACCGAGCGGTTCGCCCAGGCCAGGGGCGGTGTGACGGGTTTCGTCGAGCGCTGAGCACCCGGCTGGATACCGGGCGTGGGTACCCTGCGCGGGCAGGGGCAACAGGGAGGGTCTGGCACACGTGCACTTGAAAAGCCTGACGCTGAAGGGCTTCAAGTCCTTCGCCTCGGCCACCACGCTGCGCTTCGAGCCCGGCATCACCTGTGTCGTGGGCCCCAATGGCTCGGGCAAGTCCAACGTGGTGGACGCGCTGTCCTGGGTGATGGGGGAGCAGGGCGCCAAGGCGTTACGCGGCGGCAAGATGGAGGACGTCATCTTCGCCGGCACCGCCGCCCGCCCCCCACTGGGCCGGGCCGAGGTCACTCTGACCATTGACAACACCGATGGTGCGCTGCCCATCGACTACACCGAAGTGTCGCTCACTCGACGGGTGTTCCGGGATGGGGCCAGCGAGTATGAGATCAACGGCAGCAGCTGCCGGCTGCTCGACGTCCAGGAGCTGCTCTCCGATTCCGGAATCGGTCGCGAGATGCACGTCATCGTCGGGCAGGGCAGGGTCGAGGCGATCCTGCAGTCCAAGCCCGAGGAACGCCGCGCGTTCATCGAAGAAGCTGCGGGTGTCCTCAAGCACCGCAAGCGCAAAGAGAAGGCGCTGCGCAAGCTGGAGGCCATGCAGGCCAACCTGACCCGGCTCGCTGACCTCACCGCCGAGCTGCGTCGCCAGCTCAAGCCGTTGGGCAAGCAGGCCGAGATCGCTCGGCGGGCTGCGGCCGTCCAGGCTGATCTGCGCGATGCCCGGCTGCGACTGCACGCCGAGGACCTGGTGAACTCGCGTGCGGCAGTTGCCAAGGACGAGGCCCAGGAGGCCGCGGCCAGAGCCCGCCGGGGTGAGGTGGAGGCCGCGCTGGAGGCGGCCCGCGCCGAGCAGGCTGGCCTGGAGGAAGCGCTCGACGCCACCACACCGCGCCTGGCGGCGGCGCAGGACACCTGGTACCAGCTCTCGGCGTTAGCCGAGCGGTTGCGCGGCACGCTGCAGCTGGCGGCAGCGCGAGCCCGGCACCTGTCCGCCCCTCTCGAGCAGCACCGCCCCGGTCGGGACCCCGAGGAGCTGGAGCGCGAGGCCGCGGCCGTGCAGGCCACCGAGGCGCAACTGCACGCGGTGGTACAGGAGGCCAGCGCGGCACTGGCAGGCGCCCAGGAGCAGCGCGTCGAGCGGGAGCAGGCCCTGGCTGAGGCCGAGCGGGCGCACCGGGACGCGCTGCGCGCCCTCGCCGATCGACGGGAGGGGCTGGCCCGGCTCGCCGGCCAAGTCGAGGCGTTTCGGTCCACGTCGGGCACCACCGCGGAGGAGATCGAGCGGCTGTCCAGCGCGCTGGCCGACGCCGGGGAGCGGGCCCAGGGCGCGCAGCAGGAATTCGAGGAGCTGCAGCACACACTCGAGAGCCTGCACGCCGGCGAGGTCGGGCTCGACGAGCGGCACGAGACGGCGTTGGCCGCGCATGCCACCGCCGCGCACCGCAGCGCCGAGCTGGCCGCAGCACACCGGGAGGCTGAGCAGCAGCGGGTCTCCTGGGGGGCTCGGGTGGAGGCGCTGTCGATCGGCCTGAGGCGAAAAGACGGCTCGCAGCCGTTGCTGGCCGCGGGGTTGCCCGGCGTGGCGGGCTCGGTGGCCGCGCTGCTCACCGTGGAGCCTGGCGCCCAGGCCGCCGTGGCCGCCGCCCTAGGCGTGGCGGCCGATGCGCTGGCAGTGTCCGACGTCGACGTTGCCCTCGCTGCGCTGTCCCTGGTGCGGGCGCAGGACGCTGGCCGCGTGGGGTTGCTCGTCGGCGGTGCACCGGCCACGGTGGACCGCTCACGCTGGCCGGAACTGCCGGCCGGTGCGCGGTGGGCGGTGGACCTCCTCCACGCGCCGGAGGCGCTGCGTCCCGCGCTGCACCGGCTGCTGGAACGCACCGCGGTGGTCGCTGACCTGGGCGCTGCCCGGGAGCTGATCGCCGCAGCGCCCACCCTGCGTGCGGTGACCGTCGAGGGCGACGTGCTCGGCGCCGACTGGGCGCACGGCGGGTCGGGTCGCGGCCTGAGCGTCATCGAGGTGCAGGCCGCCGTCGAGGACGCGCAGGCCCGGTTGGCCGAGTCGGAAACGCGGGTCGACCAGCTGGCTGCTGAGCTCGGCGAAGCCAGCGCCGAGGAGGCCGACCGTGCCGAGGACGTCGGCAACACCCTGGCTGCTCTGCATGAGTCGGATGCGCAACTAGCCGCGGTCGCTGAGCAGCTCGCGCGGCTGGGCCAGGCCGCCCGTTCGGCATTTGATGAGGTCGGCCGCCTGCAACGGCAGCGCGAGGAGATGCAGGCGCGACGGGCCGGCGCGCTGGCCCGGCTAGCTGAGCTGGAGGAGCGGCTGCGGCTGGCTCAGGACGAGTCGGTGCCGATCGAACCAGACACCGCCGAGCGTGACCAAGCCGCAGCGGCGCTGGGCGTCGCGCGCGGTGCGGAGGTCGAGGCGGCCCTGGCGCTGCGCACCGCGCAGGAGCGGGCCCGGGCGCTGGCCGGCCGGGCCGACGGGCTGCGCCGCAGCGCTGCGGCCGAGCGGGTGGCCCGGCAGCGGG
>JAFARZ010000432.1 GCA_019245115.1 Streptosporangiaceae bacterium
GTACGGCTACTCGCTGTGGGAGTTCCAGGTGTACGGCACCGCCGCCAGCGCCTGCGGCACCGCGAACGCCGCGCAGGGCCAGCCGGCCACCGCCTCCTCCACCGAGAACGCCGGCACCCCGGCGTCCGCCGCCGTCGACGGCGACACCGGCACCCGCTGGTCCAGCGCCTTCTCCGACCCGCAGTGGCTGCAGGTCGATCTCGGCTCCGCCAAGTCGATCTGCCAGGTCATCCTCAACTGGGAAACCGCCTACGGCAAGGCATTCCAGATCCAGACCTCGCCGGACGGGTCGACCTGGACCACGATCTTCTCCACCACCATCGGGACCGGCGGCACCCAGACGCTGAACGTGTCGGGCAGCGGCCGCTACATCCGGATGTACGGCACCGCCCGCGGCACCCAGTGGGGCTACTCCCTCTGGGAATTCCAGGTGTATGCCAGCTGAGCGGCAAGGAGTGGTGGGGGAGTACCTGGCTCAGTGGACGCACGGCAGTACGTTCCATGCAATCTTTAGCGTGGCGCTCCGTTGACGAAGTGCTCGACAGGCAGTGTCGCCGCGCCGAGCGTGACCGCGTCCGGCCCGAGCTGGCCCAGCTCTATCGAGGTCGCGGCGAAGGGATGACGCAATGAGTGCTTACGGGCGGATTCGCGGATCGCCGGCAGCAGCCGGCGGCCCAGCAGCAAGCCCGCCCAGCCGCCGATGATGACCCGCTCCGGGTTGAACAAGTTGATCAGGTTGGCGATGCCCGCGCCCAGGTAGCCGGCGGTTTCCTCCAGTATCGCGGCGGCGAGCGCCGAGGTGCCGGCGGCGTCGATCAGCGCGGCCAGCGCCGATTCCTCGTCGAGGCCCGCGGTAGACCGGCCATAACGCTCGAGGATCGCCTCCGCGCCCACGTATGCCTCCAGGCACCCGGCCGACCCGCAGCGGCACTTCCTGCCGTCAGCCACTATGACCGTGTGTCCCCACTCCGCCGCGCTGGATGTGGCGCCCTGGTACGTGGTGCCGCCGGAGATCAGCGACGCGCCCACTCCGGATCCGATCAGCGCCACGACGGCGTTCCGCGTGCCCCGGCCGGCGCCGAACCACAGCTCGGCCTGGCCCATGGTCTTCGCGCAGTTCTCGAAGCGCATTGGCAGATCGGTGCCGTTCCGCAGCAGCCGCTCGAGCGGTACCGCCTCCCAGCCGTAGGTCTGACCGTGGAACAGCACTTCGGGCCCCTGCTCGACAATGCCCGGTACGCCGATGCCGACGCCGAGGACCGCCGCGGGATCGATGGCGCTGTCGGTCAGCACGGCGTTCAGGCCGGAAAGTATCAGGCTCACCACGACGTCTACGTCGTGGCTGGCCGGGTTCAGCGGATACTCCGCCTTCGCCCGCTCGGTCATTGTCAGGTCGAACAGCTCCACCCGCACGCGGGTTTCGCCGACATCGGCGCCGATGACGTAGCCGTGTTCGGCGTTTATGTCCAGCATGACCCGCGGCCTGCCGCCGTCGGAGTCCACGGATCCGGCCTCGATCACGATGCCCTCATCACGCAGCTCGCGGATCACGTTCGTCACCGAGGCGGGGCTGAGGCCGGTCGCGACGCTCAGCTCGTGACGGCTGAGCGGCCGGCTGAAATACAACGACCACAGGACCGCGGCCCGGTTCTCCCGGCGCAGATCCCGGACCGTGGCTCGCTTGTGCTCCAGAGTGGTCCCCCTAAATTCAAAACTTGTAACAAGGCTACTTCAGAGGTCAGGTGCGCCCGGCTGGTGGACCGCGGAGCCAGCACGGCCGTTTTTATGAATCGTTAACTACCAAGGTAGCGCCAGGAAGCCTGCATCTCGACCCTTGACCGGGTGTTTTCTGCTAGTTAAGTTAAATCATGAAATAAGTCCTGTATTAAGTTGTGCCAGCCAGCACGGCTCCCTTGGAGGACAGCATGCCGACCCAGCAAGAGCGTCCACGACCGCGACGTGTCAGATCCGCCCGGCCTGCGAGGCGGGTGATCACCACTCTGTTCGCCAGCGCCGCCCTGGTATTCACCGGACTCGTGGCGGGTGCCGGGGTCGGCACCGCGGCCGGTGCCGCGGCCGGCGCCGCGGCGCCGAGGGCCGCTGCCGCCACCTGCGGGACGACGGATATCGCCCAGGGCCGGCCGGCGACAGCCTCGTCGCTGGAGAGTGCGTCGTTCCCGGCCGCCAATGCGGTGGACGGGAACCTGGGCACGCGGTGGTCCAGCCAGTTCTCCGACCCGCAGTGGCTGGAGGTCGACCTGGGCTCGGTCCAGCCGGTCTGCCAGGTCACCCTCGACTGGGAAACAGCCTACGGCAAGGCCTTCCAGATCCAGACCTCGCCGGACGGGTCGGCCTGGACCACGATCTTCTCCACCACCACCGGCACCGGCGGCACCCAGACGCTGAGCGTATCGGGCACCGGCCGCTACATCCGCATGTACGGCACCGCCCGCGGCACCCAGTGGGGCTACTCCCTGTGGGAATTCCAGGTCTACACCACCACCAGCAGCGGAGGCGGCGGCTGCACCGGCGGGTCGAACACGCCGGACTTCGGCCCGAACGTGTACATCTTCGACCCCAGCCAGGGCAACTCCAGCATCCAGACCACGCTGAACAACGTCTTCAACACCCAGAAGGTCAACCAGTTCGGCACCCAGCGCTACGCCCTGCTGTTCAAGCCGGGCACGTACAGCGTGGAAGCCAACATCGGCTACTACACATCCATCCAGGGCCTGGGCCAGAATCCGGACGACGTCACCATCAACGGTGACGTCACCGTGGACGCGTTCGACGGCACGGGCAACGCCACGCAGAACTTCTGGCGGTCGGCGGAGAACATGGCGATCAACCCGTCCGCGGGGAACGACCGCTGGGCCGTGGCCCAGGCGGGACCGTTCCGGAGGATGGACGTGCACGGCGGCCTTGAGCTGTACCCGGCCAGCTACGGCTATGCCAGCGGCGGCTACATCGCGGACACCAAGGTCTCCGGCCAGGTCTCCAGCGTGTCGCAGCAGCAGTGGTACTCACGCGACAGCAACTTCGGCAGCTGGAGCGGCGGGGTGTGGAACATGGTGTTCTCCGGCGTGAACGGCGCGCCAGCGCAGACCTTCCCCAACCCGCCGGAGACGACGCTGGCCACCACGCCCGTATCGCGGGACGTGCCGTACCTCTACGTGGACTCCTCCGGCGGCTACCACGTCTTCCTGCCTTCGCTGCGGACGGGATCGTCGGGCCCGAGCTGGGCGAACGGCCCGACGCCGGGCACATCGGTGCCGATGAGCCAGTTCTTCGTGGCCACGCCGTCCGACACCGCGGCGCAGATCAACGCGGCGCTGGCGCAAGGCTGCAACCTGTTCTTCACCCCGGGTGTCTACAACATCGACCAGACGCTCAACGTCACCAACCCCGACACCGTGGTGCTCGGCGTCGGCATGCCGACGCTGATCCCCGTCGGCGGCGTGGACACCATGCATGTCGCTGACGTTGACGGAGTCCGGATCGACGGTCTGCTGTTCGACGCCGGCACGACCAACTCCAACGCCCTGCTGACCATCGGCCCGGCGGGCTCGTCGGCCAGCCACGCCAGCAACCCGGCCTCGGTGCAGGACACATTCTTCCGGATCGGCGGCGACATCGCGGGCAAGGCCACCAACAGCCTGATCGTGAACTCCAGCAACACGCTGATCGACGACATCTGGGCGTGGCGGGCCGACCACGGCAACGGCGGAACGGTCGGCTGGACGGTCAACACCGCTCAGCATGGCGTGGTTGTAAACGGCAATAATGTGCTCGCGACCGGCCTGTTCGTCGAGCACTACCAGAACTATGAGGTGCAGTGGTTCGGCAACGGCGGCGAGACCATCTTCTTCCAGAACGAGATGCCGTATGACCCGCCGAACCAGGCGGCGTGGATGAACGGGCCGGTCAACGGGTTCGCCTCTTACGAGGTGGGTCCAGGCGTGACGTCGCACCAGGCATACGGAATGGGCAGCTACTGCTACTTCAACGTCAACAATTCGGTGGTGGCGGACCATGCGTTCGAGTCGCCCACGGGGTCCGGGATCCATTTCCACGACCTGCTCACGGTGTCGCTCGGCGGCGTCGGAGTGATCGAGCACGTGGTCAACTCAACGGGAGGAGCTACGCCGTCCAACACGACTCCGGTCGATATCACGAGTTATCCGTAGGAGTCGTCTGCGGGCGAGCGGCCGGCGGTTTTGCGTCCGCGGGGTCGGCCCGCGGGCGCGGGTCGGGCCCGCGCGGCCGCGGGTCGGCCCGCGCGGCCGCGGCCGGTTCAGGAACCGTCCCTCCAGGGGGACGGTTCCTCACGTGGCGTGCCAGAGAACGTTAATCGATACGCGGCATACTTCGTGAGCGGCTGGCGGTTTTGCCATGATATGGCCATTATGGGGACTGCGCTGGACCTTGGTGGCTAATTCACGCGCTACCGTCCGACGCCGCAAGTCGTTAATTACAGAAGTTGAAGCACGGAGGTCTGCGCCGCGCCCCCGGCCGGGTTGATGGCCTTTCCTTCATGCGGCGACCCTTCCTCCACGCGGTGCCCGCCCTGCACCTCCAACAGCGCGGAAATTTCGTGCTGCGCGGAGATTTACCCGCCGTATTCGTACATTTTATTTCCGCGCAGCACGGATGTTCCGTCTTAATCCAAATCCCGTTCGGGACTTACTGGGCATTCAGTTCAAATCCGGCAACACCGCGGAACCGCGATGTCGATCCGCAGCTGGACACATGCCTCCAACGGGAGACAGACCCCAGCCTTTCAGCTCAGTAGCCACCAGATCTGCGCTGGCGCTGGACGACACGGAAGATTGGAGCCTTGTGGAAGGTTGGGTGCCGGTTTCCGGCGCCTTTTCTTCCGCAGGGCATTTATCTTCCACAAGATAACTAGCCTCCGTGGCCGGTATATGATGATGTGCGTAATTCGCCAGGCTATGCTGGTGCATCTTAAGCGAAGGCGGCATGGCCGAAATGCCGCAAACACAGCTAATTTGGCACCTGCAATTGACTGGATACGATGTCCGCGAGGGCCGGAGATGATAACAGCAAGAAGCGCTGGGCGCAAGAAGCGCTGGGCGCTGGGCGCCGGGCGCTGGGTGCTGGGCGCCGGGGTGCCGGGGTGCCGGAGCAAACGCGGCCGGAGCAAACGCGGCCGGAGCAAACGCGGCCGCAGGCGAGACCGGGGCTGATGGGCACGGTTAGACGGGGGCGTCGTCTGGGAGGACGCCTCTGAGTTCGCCCATCAGGTCGCGGAAGATGCCTAGGAGGTCGCGCTGACCCGGGTCGCTGACCCAGCGCGCGAAGGCGACCTTGAACACGGCCACCGCCGTCTCGGCGGCCAGGCTCGCGGCGGGCTCGGGAACACCCCGATCGCGCAGTGCGCCGGCCACGGCCGTGGCGAAGGCCGCGAGCTTGATCAGTTCGCGCTCCCGTAGTTCCGCGTTCCCGGACACGATGGCATCGCGCAGCCTGGCCCGTTCCGGGTTTTCCTGGATCACGGAACTCGCCGCCGCCAGCGCCGCGCCGGCCGCGTCCATCGCCGTCGCCGAGGCCGGGGCGTCCGCGACGGCACGCACCAGGAGATCGCGCATCATGTCCATGCCGGAGAACAGGACCTCGCGCTTGTCGGCGAAGTGCCGGAAGAACGTGCGCTCGGTCAGTCCGGCGCGGGCGGCGATCTCCGCGACCGTGGTCCGCTCGAAGCCTTGCTCGGCATAGAGCGCCATGGCCGCCTTCGCCAGCCGGCCGCGCGCGTCCGGCTCCCATCGACCCATGGCACGATGATACGTGATGACAGTGACTGACCTCACGTGCTAGTCTCATGACAGTCACTGACATCAACCAAGCGATGCGAATCTGGAGGGTTCTCATGCGCGTATTCGTCACCGGTGCCTCCGGCTGGATCGGCTCGGCCGTCGTCCCCGAGCTCATCGGCGCGGGTCACCAGGTCATCGGGCTCGCCCGTTCCGGCCAGTCGGCGGAAGCCGTCGCCGCCGCGGGAGCCGAGGTGCTCCGCGGCGACCTGGCCGACCTGGACACCTTGCGCGCCGGAGCGGCCGGCTCCGACGGCGTCATCCACCTCGCGTTCATCCACGACTTCACCGACTTCGCGGCGTCGGTAGGCGCCGACCGGCGCGCCATCGAGACGATGGGCGCCGCGCTCGAGGGCTCCGGCAAGCCCCTGGTCATTGCCTCCGGGACGGCCGCGGTGCCTGGGCACGTGGCGAGCGAGCGCGACGAGTCCGCGTCCGGCTCACCCGTGGCGGCCAGGCTCGCGAACGCCCATGCGACCATCGACCTGGCGGCACGCGGAGTCCGTTCGTCGGTCGTGGGGCTGCCCCGGACGGTGCACGGCGACGGCGATCGTCACGGCTTCATCGCCCGCCTGGTCGGCTTCGCCCGCGACAAGGGCGTCTCCGGCTATGTCGGCGACGGGTCCAGCCGCTGGCCCGCCGTGCACGTACTGGACGCCGCGCACCTGTTCCGCCTGGCGGTGGAGCGGGCGCCGGCGGGATCGAGGCTGCACGCGGTCGGCGACGAGGGCGTTCCGATCCGCGACATCGCCGCGGTGATCGGCCGCCACCTGAACGTACCCACGGCTTCGGTTCCGGCCGAGGATTTCGGCTGGCTGGGCCAGATCCTCGCGATCGACCAGCCGGCGTCGGCCGAGCTGACCCGCGAACTGCTCGGGTGGCGGCCGGTCCAGCCCGGGCTGATAGAGGACCTGGACAAGGGCCACTACTTCGGTTAAAACCTTATTTATCCCGAACGGCGGTGGCCGCACCTCCACGATCAGTCCCGCTCTGCTGGTGATGGCGGTAGAACTCCAGCGGTTCGGGCGATAGCGGGGTGTTCCCCAGGATCAGGTCGGCCGCCTTCTCGGCCATCATCATCACCGGCGCGTAGATGTTGCCGTTGGTGATGTACGGCATCGCGGAGGCGTCGACCACGCGCAGGCCGTCCAGGCCATGCACCCGCATGCTGGCTGGGTCCACGACCGAGCCGGGGGCGCTGGCGGCGCCCATCCGGCAGGTGCACGAGGGATGCAGGGCGGTCTCGGCGTCCTTGGCGACCCACTCCAGGATCTGCTCGTCGCTGCGGACGCTGGTCCCGGGGGACAGTTCGCCGCTGTTGTAGGGGTCGAAGGCTTTCTGGTTCAAGATGTGCCTGGCGACGTGGATCGCCTCGACCCACTCCCTGCGGTCCTGGTCGGTGGACAGGTAGTTGAACCGCAGCGCCGGGTGGACGCGGGGGTCGGCGGACTTGATCCTGACCGACCCCCGGGCATCGGAGTACATCGGGCCGATGTGGACCTGGTAACCATGACCGCCCGCCGGGACGGAGCCGTCGTACCGGATGGCGATCGGCAGGAAGTGGAACATCAGGTTGGGATAGGCCACGTCTTCGTTGCTGCGCGCGAAGCCGCCGCCCTCGAAGTGGTTGGTCGAACCGGGGCCCTTGCGGAAGAACAGCCAGCTGGCACCGATCCGCGGGCGGTTGCGCATCTTCAGGGCCGGCTGGACCGAGACGGGCAGCTTGCACCCGTACTGGATGTACACCTCCAGGTGATCTTGCAGGTTCTGGCCCACGCCGGGCAGATCGGCGACCACGCTCAGGCCCAGGCTGGTCAGGTGATCCGCGGGGCCGACTCCGGACAGCTGGAGCAGTTGCGGGGTGTTGATCGCGCCGCCGGACAGGATCACCTCGCTGCCGAGCGCGCGCCTTGCCTGCCCCGCTTGCTGGTATTCAACTCCGATCGCCCGGTTTCCCGAGAACATGACCCCGGTAACGAACGCGCGGGTCCGTACCGTCAGGTTCGGCCTGCCCATGACCGGGTGCAGGTATGCCCGGGCCGCGCTCAGCCTCCTGCCGCGGTGCACGTTGCGGTCGAACGGCGCGAACCCTTCCTGCCGGTAGCCGTTGACGTCGTCGGTGAGCTGGTACCCGGCCTGCTGCACCGCCTCGAAGAAAGCCCGGAACAGCGGGCTGGTCGCGGGCCCGCGTTCCAGCACGAGCGGGCCCTCATGCCCGCGCCACTTCCCGCCGCCCGCCAGGCAGGTCTCCATCTTCTTGAAGTACGGCAGGCAGTGCGCGTAGTCCCAGGTCCGCATGTCCGGGTCGGCGGCCCAGCGCTCGTAGTCCAGGGGGTTGCCGCGCTGGAAGATCATCCCGTTGATGCTGCTCGAGCCGCCCAGCACCTTGCCGCGCGCGTGGTAGATCTTCCGTCCGTTCATGAACGGTTCCGGCTCTGACTCGTACTTCCAGTCGTACAGCCTGCTCCCGATCGGATAGGTCAGCGCGGCCGGCATATGGATGAACACATCCCACGGGTAGTCCGGCCGCCCCGCCTCCAGCAGCAGCACCTGGTTGGCCGGGTCCGCGCTGAGCCGGTTCGCGAGCGCGCAGCCCGCCGAGCCGCCGCCGACGATGACGAAATCGTATTGCCCGCCCATGGCGCCTCCTCGCGCGCGGGCCGCGGCGGGAGGAAGGGTTCCTGAGGGTGCGCCACAGCCGTTTGTCATAAAGATCGTTTGACCTTGTCGTGGCGTCAAGGTGTTTCCTGAAGGCATGCGGATCGGAGAACTCGCCAGCCTCGTCGGCATCAGCACCCGCGCCCTCCGGCACTACCACCGCATCGGCTTGCTGCCCGAGCCCGCGCGCAAGGCGAACGGCTACCGTGAGTACTCGCTGCGGGACGCCGTCGGGCTGGCCCGCGTCCGGCGCCTCACCGAGCTGGGCCTGAGCCTGGACGAGGTGCGCGACGCGCTGGCAGGCGACGCCAGCCGGGACCTCGTCGAGATCCTCCGCGAGCTCGACGCCGACCTGGCCCACCAGGAAGCGGACCTGCACCGGCGCCGGGGCCGGCTGGCCCAGCTGCTGCGGCAGGCCGAGGCGGGTGGCAGCGAGCAGGCGCTTGTCTCCCCCGAGCTGGCCGGGCTGTTCGACCGCATGGCCCATGTCGCCGCCGGGCAGCCCGGGCCGGAGTCGGCGATGGCGGCGAAGGATCGCGATCTGCTGGCCCTGCTGGAGACCGCGTCCGCGGCCGAGGGCGGCTGGCTCGACGCGCTAACGCGGACGCTGGGTTCCACGCCGGGGGCCGTGGAAAGGGCCTACGCGGTTTATGCGCGCCTCGACGAGCTGGCCGACTCGGCCGCGGACGACCCCCGGGTCGAGCTGACGGCCCAGGCCATCGTCGCGGCCATCCCCGAGGCGGCGCGGCAGGCGATCCGGCTCCCCGATGGCGACTTTGAGGAAGCCGCTGGGGGTTTCGCCGCTGCCTTCTACGCGGACTTCGCCCCGGCCCAGGCGGCCGCGATCCGCCGCGCCGTCGGCCTGATGAAACAGTCACGCGCTGAAGATGAACGGGAGACCACCTCATGACTTCGGAGATCACCTCGCCCGCCGCTAACATCGAGCTGGTGCGCGCCGCGGCCGAGGCGTTCAACCTCGGCGACGCCGACCTGTGCACAGCCCTCATGACCCCGGACTTCGTCATCAACCTGGCCGAACTGCCCGAGCCTCAGCGCGGGCGTGAGATGTGGCGGCAGAACTTCGGGATATTGAAGCACGCTTTCCCCGACATTCGCGCGCACATCGAGGACATCTTCGCCGCACAGGACAAGGTTGCCGTCAGGGTGCGTTTGCGCGGCACCCACTCCGGTGAGTTCCTTGGCTTCGCCGCGACCGGCCGGACCATCGAGTACATCAGCCACGAGTTCTACCGCATCGCCGACGGGCTCATCGCCGAAGAATGGATCTGCTCGGATACGGCCACCCTGCTCCGCCAGCTCAGCTAAGGAGGCCGGGTCACCGGCGCCATCGGCTCGGATGCAGGCCAGATCAGGCCATTGCCCTTCGCCTCCCTATAGCGTGGAAATTTCGTGCAGCACGGAAATTTAGTGTACGAATTCGTACACTAAATTTCCGTCGAGCACGGATGTTCCGCCTTAATCCAAATCCCATTAGCGGCTTACCGGACATTCAGGGCAACTGGCGGCGGGAAGGCGTGAAATCGACCCGCGGACTGGCCGGGAGCCTCCTGCGGATTTCGTTATGGGTGGTAGCACCCAACTGAAGTCGGGTGGTGGCGCGCTGCCGCGGGAACCCGCATCACCATAGCGTTTTGGACATGAACAACACTCGCTACGCAATCGCCGCCGCTGTCGCGGGGGGACTCACGCTCGCGGGCGGCACGGCAGCGGTGGCCGCCGCGACCGCCAGCGCATCGACGGCCGGCGCATCGACGGCCGGCGCATCGACGGCCGGCGGTACCGGAACCGCCAAGGCGGGTCCGGCCAGGCCCGCTGCCCCGCCTGTCCTGACGCATGTCACCGTCTACAGCGTCGACAGCGACGCTCCCGTGTTCACGTCCGTCGTTTCCGGCCCTGTCGCCGGCGACCACGGGCCAGCCGAGCAGGTGGGACCGGGCAGCACGGTCCCTACTGTGCATGGCGGCGAGCTCTTGCTGAGCCTGTCGCGCGGCACGTTCCGGCTCAACATCGCGGACATCGACACGAAGTTCACCAAGGCTCTTGGTCCGGCGACCATCCCCAGCACCTGCTCGGACTACGTGAGCGTCCGTGACAGCGTCCCGATCGTGCCCGGCTCGGGGACCGGCGTTTACCGGGGAATAACTGGCACCTTCGACGCGACCCTCACAGTCAACGAGATCCACCCCACCCCCTGCACTCAGACGGTGAAGCTCTTCCGCCAGCTCATCTGGTTCAACGCCGCGGGGAAGATCACCCGGCGCTGACCTCCGAACCTCCCCGCTCCGCACCTGGCGGCGGCAGAACGCCGCCAGGTGCGGCGGCAGCAGTCCGGGCCGGCAACGATAATGATTTATCTCGGTCAGCTGGCAGGGGAGGAGGTCACCGTATCATGACCGACCATCAGGTATTCACGTCCCGGCTGAAGGGCCGTCCGCTGCTGGACGGCGAAGGGCTCATTATCGGCCGGGTCCGGGATGTCGTGATCCTGGCCGCCGCCGGAAACGACCCGCCCCGCGCGCTGGGACTGGTCGTGACGTTGCCACGGCGCCGCATCTTCGTCAACCTCGGTCAGATCGCCGCGATCTCCGTTGATGGCGCGCACCTGCGCGGCGGCGCCGTCGACCTGGAGCGCTTCACCCGGCGGATCGACGTGATCCTGGCGTCCGAGCTGTACGGCCGGCACACCCAGGACGGGACAGTCGTCGATGTCGCCATCGTCCAGCGCGAGCAGCGACGGGGCGACTGGGAAGTCAGCGCGGTCGCCGTCACGCAGGGCCCGCGCTTGCTCCGCGGGAGCCCGACGATCGTGCCCTGGGACAAGTACCCCGAACTCTTCCGCGCCGGGCCGCTGGGCGAGCAGCTCGCCACCTTGCGAGAGCTGGAGCCGGCCGACCTCGCGGCGGCGGTGAAAGGCATGCCGTCCAGCCGGCGCAGCCAGATCGCGGACGCCCTCGACGACGAAGTGCTGGCCGACCTCCTGGAGGAGATGCCGGAGCAGGACCAGCTCCGCTTGCTGGCTGGCCTCGGGCTCGAGCGCAGCGCCGACGTGGTTGAGGAGATGCAGCCCGACGACGCCGCCGACCTGCTCGCGGAGATGCCGGCCGAGCAGCGCGAACGGCTGCTGACCGCGATGGAGTCCATCCCGGCCGCGGACCTGCGGAGGCTGCTGCGCTACGACGCGACCACCGCTGGCGGCCTGATGACCTCGCAGCCCCTCATCGTCACGCCGGACACGCGAGTCGCCGAGGTGCTCGCCCGCATCGGGAACCCGGACCTGCCGGTTCCCTCGGCCGTGCAGGCGTACGTGTGTGAGCCGCCCATGACCACGCCAACCGGCCGGTACCTCGGCAGCGTGGGGTTCCAGCGGCTGCTGCGCAGGCCGCCCGCCACCGAGGTGGGTGAGTGCGTCGAGGCGTGCGTCTTTGTCCGCCCCGACCTGCCCAGGCAGGAGCTTGCCGCCAGGCTCGCCGCCTATAACCTGATCAGCGTGGCGGTCTGTGACGAAGACGGTCGGCTGCTTGGGGCGGTCACCGTAGACGACGTGCTCGATCATCTGCTGCCAGCGGACTGGCGGAGGCCGGGAGGTTAGGATGTCACGGTTTTCCTCTCGCAGGCTCGTAGAACCGACCGACCTGTCCGTTCCGCGCGGCTCACCGGGGATGGGCGCGCGGTATGACGCCGACGCCTTCGGGCGGTTCTCGGAGGCGATCGCCCGGTTCCTCGGCACCGGGCGTTTCCTGGTCGCTCAGACGGTGCTGGTGGTCGGATGGATCGCGCTCAACACCATCGGCCTCGTCAGGCACTGGGATCCCTACCCGTTTATCCTGCTCAACCTCGCTTTCTCCACTCAGGCCGCCTATGCGGCGCCGCTGATTCTGCTCGCCCAGAACCGGCAGGACGACCGGGACCGCGCGAGCATCGAACGCGACCGTGAGGTGGCGGCGCGGACCCAGGCCGACACCGAGTTCCTCGCCCGTGAGCTCGCCGCCGTCCGCCTCGCGCTGGCCGACGTGGTGACCACGCGGGACCTGGAGGATTCCCTGTCACGGCTGGCTAAGCTGATCGCCGACCGGACGCCGGATAAGCCCGGCGACATCGCGTCGGCGGATGGATACCAGACCGGCATGCCGCCGGCACCGTGAGCACGCGAACGGGCCGTGGATCGGGCGACATCGCGGAGCGGACCCAGCCCGCATCAACCAGCTGGGTCCGCTTGCCGTCCTGGTTACGTTCGGGCGAGCGCCCGCGTGATCGGCGTGTCCGGAAGCTGGCCGAGTGCGTGCAGGACACCGGCACCGTCCGGCTGCGATGTGACGGATGCGATCTTGCCGTTCTCGATTGTGAGGATATCGACGACTGTCATCGGCACCTCGCGGCCGGTGGCAGGCGTTCCCAGGAACTCACCGCGCTGCGTGGGACGAGCCGTCCACCGCACCACCACGGTGTCGCCTTCCGCCACCATCAACTCAATATTTACCCGGAGATCCGGGAAAGCCTCGAGTATGTGCATGGTGGCGTCCACCCAGGCGGCCAGTTCGGGGCGGCCACCACGCTCGGCGGCGGCCTTCGGCAGGAGCCTCTCACCGGTCCCCGGATCGGGTGCGGCGCTCCGCACCTCCTGCACGATGTCGTCAAACGTCTTCTCCCCTGAACGCGCCACCGCGTCAGGCGAGAGAAAATCCTGGAGCGCGCTGACGTTGCGTTCGTTGACGACCTGATCGAAGAAGCGCCTGACGATCTCTTTGTTCTCGGCAGGCGTAGTGTTGGCCATCTTCTGCCTCCTATGTGGCTCGGTAACCCGCTACGGCGGAAAGACAACAGGAGTGCTGCTTCTCAGCGCCGCCTGCGGATTAGGAAACTCGGTACCGTCAGCAAAAGACTATATGTTTCTCAAGTTCAGCACAACATGTCGCAGGGAAATTCCTTGATTATCCTGCGCGAACGTCCCAAATAGCCGAGGATCGCTAGAGATCTTTAACGTCGCGGATTACGGCAGCAAATGCCCCGGTGGCCTCATTTATCCCGTTTACCACTTTCACACCTTATTCGTCATATACACCGAAAGGCAATTGAGCCCTTATTATCCCTATTTATGCTTCGTGGATCTGTAATACGTGATGCGCCATGTATCATATTTCTAGGTGCTCAAATCACCCTAGAAGGCACAAAACAGGTAGCCGACTGACCGACGAAGGCGCGGTGGTGCTCGGCGGGCCGGCGGGGGAGGGGGACCGCTACCATCCAGATTGTGCCCGGAAGTAGTGGTGTCGTCCGTAAGTTCAACGTCCGGATTCCGCTGTCGGACGGGATCATGCTGTCGGCGGATCTGGCCCTGCCCGGGTCGCTGCCCGCGCCGGCCGTCGTGGTGCGCACGCCATACGGCAAGACCGGTGAGCGCCAGTCAGAACGCGCCGCCGTTTTCGCCCGCGGCGGATACGCCGCTGTACTCGTGGATGTCCGTGGCCGCGGTGATTCCGATGGGGTCTTCGAGCCCTACCGCAACGATGGCCCGGACGGCGCGGAGGTCATCGCGTGGGCCGCCGGGCAGGAGTGGTGCACCGGCGATGTCGCCACGTACGGGGCCAGCTATCCGGGACGCATCCAGTGGCTGACGGCGCTCGAGCGGCCCCCCGCCCTGCGCGCCATGGTGTGCCTGGTCACGCCCAGCGACCCCTTCGCGGAGATCCCCACCGGGCTGCCCACCCCGATGCACATCAACTGGCACCGGCTCACCGACGGCCGGATGCCGCAGTACCGCGACAATACCGACTGGATGACCGTGTACCGGCACCGGCCGTTGCTGACGATGGACGAGGCGGCTGGTTTCGTCTCGCCCAACTGGCGTGCCGAATTGCGGCACCGCACCCTGGATGACTGGTGGGAATCCGTCCGCTATCAGCACCGCATCGGCGAGGTCGAGGTGCCCGTCATGCACATCTCGGGCTGGTACGACGACGAGGAGATCGGTACCCCCGCCAATTTCGCCGCCATGGTCGCCGCCGGGCGCCCGGGGCAGCGGCTGCTGATGGGGCCGTGGGGCCACAACGTGAACACCTCGCGGACCGTCGGGGAGATCGACTTCGGCCCGGACGCGCTGATCGACCTGGACGCCACCGTCCTGGCCTTCCTCGACGAGCACGTCAAGGGCGTCAGGCCGGAGCCGCGGCCGGCGCCGGTACGGATCTTCGTCATGGGCGCGAACCAGTGGCGTGACGCGGATACCTGGCCGCCGTCCGACGCCCCGTCGGCCACCTACTACCTGTCCAGCGGCGGGCATGCCAACAGCCGGTTCGGCGACGGCCGCCTGGTGCCGTCGCCGACCGATGCCGAGGAGCCGCCAGATGAGTGGACCCATGATCCGGACCGCCCCGTGCCTTTCATCACCGACGCGAGCAGCGCGCAGATCGGCGGACCAGACGATTATCACGGCATCGAAAGCCGCGGCGACGTGCTCGTGTTCACCAGTGATCCGCTGGTGGAACCGCTGGAGATCATCGGGCCGGTGAGCGTGATCGCGCACGTCAGCACGTCGGCCGCCGACACCGACATCATGGCCAAGCTCATCGATCTGCACCCCGGGAGCTTCGCGCAGCGGTTGTGTGACGGAATGGTCAGGCTGCGGTACCGGAACGGATTCGGCCAGGAACAACCCGTCACGCCGGGCGAGGTGTACCAGGTGCGGATCCCGATGTGGGACACCTGCGTGCGGTTGCCCGCCGGGCACCGGCTCCGTCTGGAGATCGCGTCCTCGGCCTTCCCGAAATACGATGTCAATCTCGGCACCGGCGGTGACATGATCTCCGAGACCGAAGGCGTGACCGCGACCAACCGGCTCTGGCACACCCCTGGCCGCCCGTCCCGGCTGCTCCTGAACCGCAGACCGACCCGATGACGTCCGGACGCGTGTGGACCGCGATCGACAGGATCGCTGAGGCGTACCTCGACGACAACGCCGCGCTTGACCCCGTGGCGGCGACGCGCACTCCCGCACGTCCGAAGGAATCCGGCGCTACGAGCTCGACCGCTACCTCGGCTGGCCCGGGCAGGCGCCCTCGTACAAGATCGGTGAGCGGCTCTGGCTGCGGCTGCGCGACCAGGCCCGTGCCGCCGAAGGCGCGGCGTTCGACCTCAAGTCCTTTCACCGCCGGGTGCTCGACATCGGATCGGTCGGCCTCGACGTGCTGCGAGACGCGGCACTCGACATCTAAATTCAACGATCTTTATTCATGAACGGCGGTGGTAACACTCGCCAGCACCTCGGCGTAGCCGTACACTCCCAACGAAATACATCATTTGCCGACGGGAGATGCTGATGCGTCGTGTTCGGTATGCCCGGAAGTGGCTGGCCGTGTCCGCGGCGGCGATCGCGCTACTCGGCGGCGGTGCCACGGCTTTCGCGGCGTCTTCCGGTAACGCCCACCCCCGTCGTGTGCCGCCGCCCGCGACCGGCGCGGCAGCCTCGAAGTCCGTGGTCACCGGCGGAAAATCCAGCGCCGTCCCGGCGGCGTCACCGCCCGGGGAGTTCACCACCACGGCTGACCCGGTCACGCTCGACCCGCCGGTCAAGGTGCCGCGGACCCGGCCGGTAGCGGTCACGATCGCGGACCACGCGTCGTTCGGGAACGCGCCGCCGCCGGCCACCGCGACGGTCGCCCTGCCGTCCGGGCCGTGGGCCAAGGTGGTGCTCGACGTCACCGGCAGCGAGCAGGGCAGGCAGTTCGACCGGCTGCTCGACGTCTACGACGGGGCAACGCAGGTCTTCCTCGGCGTGACGCCCGAGCCGACCGCGGCGGGAATCACCTGGCACGTGCAGAAGGACATCACCGGCTACCTCCCGATCCTGCGCGGCACGCAGACGTTCTCCACCTTCGTGGACAACTTCCTGTCCAGCGTCGACACCGGTATCCCGGTGATCACGGCCAGACTGCTGTTCTACCCGGCCGGCGGCGGCTTCGCGCCCGCCCGGGCAGCGAGCCTCGCCTCACCGGCCCTGGCCGGCGACGCCATCTACGAGACCGGGCCGTCGTCGCCGGCGACCATACCGGAGGTACCCACCCAGGTGGTCCCGATTGTCCCGCCTGGCGGCACCACAGACTTCAACACCGTCAACACGGGGCAGACCGTGTCGGGGACGGTGACCCTGCCCGATGACATCACCACCGCCACGCTGGACCTGTACGCGGTGGGACAGATCAACGACGAGTTCTGGTGGGGCCTGACACCGGCCTTCCGCGAGATCGAGATATCCGTCGACGGCAAGCCCGCCGGTGTCGTGTGGCCGTACCCCTACGTCTACACCGGCGGGGTGAACCCGCTGATCTGGCGGCCGCTGACCGGCATCCACACGATGGACATCCCGTCCTACCGGCTGGATCTCACTCCGTTCGCCGGGCTGCTGAGCGCCTCCGGCCCGCACACGATCGGCCTCACCGTGGTGAACAACACCGGGTTCTGGCTCGCGGGCGGCGCGCTGCTGCTCACGTCGGGCGGTCCGGCGGTGTCGGGAGCCGTGACTTCTGATTCGCTGTCGTTCCCGACCGCGTCGTCGGTCTCGACGTCGGACGCGCTGGGAAACTCCAGTCAGCCGGTGACCAGCGAGTCGGCCAGCGCGTCCTACGCGATCTCGGGCACCGTGACGCAGGGCGGGCGTACCTGGACCGACACGCTGACCCAGCGGCTCCAGTTCGGCAATGACCAGTCGTTTATCAACCCGTCGTGCTCGGGCCCCTGCTACCAGTGGGCACACCAGGAGACCACCGCGTCCGCGTCGGAGGCGATAAGCGGTCCCGGCGTGCAGGTGACTCGCACCGACCAGTCCAGCTACACGGTCGACGCGCCGAACGGCTTCCTGACCGACTCCAGCGGGGCCGACTTCTTCCTGCCCGCCTCGGTGAACCAGCAGCTCACCGACGATGCCACACAGGGCTGGTACCGGACAAACCTGTCGGAGAGCATCATCGGGTACGGCGCACTCGAAGAGGACAACTCCGTTCCGACGATCACCAACGGCGAGACGACCGGCACGATCACCGCGGATACCGGCGGCGCGCTCTACCAGCGCACGATCACCACCCGCGGCGGCCAGATCGTCCAGGACCTCACCGGCTGAACGGGCACATAGCGGGCACCTTGGGCCGGCCATTCGCGGAAGAAAGGAGCCCACTGGAAGAAAAGGTGCCGGAAACCGGCGCCCTATCTTCCGCGAAGCTCTTTTCTTCCGCGTCGCCCACGGCAGCCGCCGTCACATAACGGTCATATGCGATGATACGCGCAGGGTAGCGAGTCCGATATAAGTCTCAACGTTAAAATTATACGCTTGAAAGCTGCAATTAGAGTGCCTTCGCCAATATGGCGACAGCTCGAATATAAAATAAAATCCAAGCCTTGCGCCGAGCCAATTAGGTGACGTACGGTATCAGCAAGGTCACAATTTGTATCTACCGCTACCTTTCTCGCGCTCGCAGCGCCCAATCCACCGGTAGCACCTGTTCCACCACATGAGAGGGGGATTTTCCATGTCCCGCAAATACCTGTACGTCATCCCAGCCGCCACCGCGATCGTCACGGCAGCAGTCGGCACCGCACTGCTGACCGGCTCGGCGGCCCCCGCACCAGCAAAGGCGCAGGTGGCGCAGCAGCCCCCCGTCGTCGTCGAGGGACCAGTCTCGGCACCGGGCGGCGACACCTACGCGACCTGCCCGGCGGGCACCCAGCTCGCCGGCGGCGGCTATAACTCCGTGACCTTCGCCAGAACCGGCATCGGTGATGCCGCCGATGCCCTGACAGCCAACACACCCAGCACCATAATCCCCAACACGTGGGGGGCCAAGCTGCTCAAGGGCACCCTCCGGGCATACGCCATGTGCGTCACGACCTCGTCCACGCCACCCGTGGTCGTCGCGGGACCGGTCTCGGCGCCGGGCGGCACTTCGCGCGCGACCTGCCCAGCCGGGACCGTGCTGGCCGGCGCCGGCTACACCGCCACTCCGGTGATAAACGGCTACGGCGCCAACGTCGACAGCGAAATTCTCAGCGCCCCCAGCACCACCGTTCCGAACTCCTGGACGTTCAGGTGGCTGAGGGGCACGGTCCAATCCCGGGTCCTGTGCACTCCGTAGACCTCCGCCGATCACCCCCACCCCGTACGCGGTGACCGGGAGCCCACTGTGGCCGCCGGCACCGGTCGGGGTGCGGGGTTGCGGAGGTGATAATGACGCCGTTCGTTATAAAGGTTGTAATATGCCGCACCGGGGCGATTTGAAGGAGTGCGGCAAATGAGCGTGGCTGAGGAGATCGCCGGGCGGCTGGCCGGCGGTGATGTGGTTGTCATCGACGGCGGGACCGGGACCCAGCTGCAGGCCGAGGGCGTGCCGATGGACGACGTGGCGTGGAGCGGCCGCGCGAACCTGGAGCAGCCCGACGCGGTGCAGCGCGTGCACGAGGCCTACATCCGGGCCGGCGCCGAGGTGATCATCGCGAACACGTTCGCGGCCAGCCGGGCCGCGCTGGAGCCCGCGGGCCTGGGCGGCCGCGTCGCCGACGCCAACCGCAATGCCGTCGCGGCGGCGCTACGGGCCCGCGAGGCCGCGGCCGGCGGACGCGCGATCGCGGTGGCCGGCTCCATGTCACCGTTCTGCCCGATAGCCATGCACGGCCGGAACGAGGCCGGCCCCGCCTTCCCGAGCCTGGCCGATTTCCGCGAGCAGGCCGGGCTGCTGGCGGAGGCGGGCGTCGACCTGATCGCCCTGGAGCTGATGGAGGCCCCCGGCTACGGCCGCGCCGCGGTGACGGCGGCGGCCGAGACCGGGCTGCCGGTCTGGCTCGGTGTCGCCGCGGTGCGGCTGGACGACGGCACACTCGGCGCCGATCCCGCACTGGGGGACGGGGACAGTTTCGCCGACCTCGTGAGCAAGCTGGTTGACCCGGCACTGGCCGCCGTCACCGTGATGCACGCCAAGCCCGACGTCGTCCCGGAGGCGATCGACATCATCAGAGCCCGGTTCGCCGGGCCCATCGGGGTCTATGCCGAATCCGGCGACTGGGCGGCGCCGGAGTGGATCTTCGACGGGCTGGGCCCGGGGGAGTACCTCCAGGAGGCCATCACCTGGGTGGATCGCGGCGCTCAGCTCATCGGCGGATGCTGCGGCATCGGTCCCGAGCACATCAGGCTCCTGGCCGGCCGGGTGCCTCGCACCAGGGGTGAATCCTAGCGGTCCAGGCTGGCGAGCTTGCCGCGGACTTTGCCAGCGGAGAGGTGGCCTAGCTCGTCGAAGATGGACAGGGCTTGGTTCCAGGCCTGCCGGGCTTGGGGCATCTCGCCGGCGGCGTGCAGGGTGTCGCCGAGGTGGGTGAGGGTGTCCGCTTGAAGATAGCGGTCGCCGGATTCCCGGAACAGCTTCAGCGCGTGCTGGTAGCAGGCCGCGGCTTCGGCGAAGTTGCCCTGGTGATGTTCGGTGTAGCCCAGGCTGTCCCAGGCATTTGCCTGGATCTCAAGATGGCCGTCGAGTTCAACGGCAAGAGCGAGTGCTCGCTGGCAGAGTACGCGAGCCTGGTCGTAGTCGCCGAGGAGGGCGCTGTACCAGCCGGTGTTGTTAAGGGCACTAGCTTCTCCAGGCTTGTGGCCGATGACCTGGTACAGGCGGAGGGCCTGCTCGTCGTGACCGAGGGCATCGGCGTAGCGCCCTTCGTGTTCGCCCAGCCGGGCGAGATTATGATGCACCTTGGCCTCGCCGAGGCGGTCGCCGAGCTGCCGGTACAGCTCAAGGCAGTGCTCAAAGTGAGCGCGGGCCTGCTGGTAATCGCCCACCAGCCTGCTGGCATTCCCCAGGAGGCGGCTGGATATGGCCTGCCCGGCGATGTCGTCCAGGCGGGTGGCGGCCGCTAGGGCCGTGTGCTGGACAGCGACCCGTTCGTGCCAGTGGCCGCGCCGCTGGAGGTAAATGGTCATGGCCCAGGGGATCTGCCAGGCATGGACGTCGTATCCGGTGGCGTCGGCGAGGGTGATGGCGGCAAGTAGGACCTGGTGCTCGGCCTCGAACCAGGCCATTGCCTGCCGGTGATCGGCGAGCCGCTCCGGAGCGGTGCCAGGCTCCGTCGGGGCGAGGCTGACCGGCTCATGCGGCGGGTACAGCAGAAGGACTGCCGTGTGCGCGGTGTGCAGGTAGTGGCCGAGGAAGCGGCCGGTGGCGGCGGCACGGCTCGATTCGCTGTCGAGATCACGCGCCTGGGCGGCGGCATAGGCGCGGAGCAGGTCATGGAGAGCGTACCGGCCGGGCACGTGCTCGGTGATCAGGCAGTCGCGGGTGAGCTCGCGCAGCATGCGCCGCGTTTCCGGTTCGGTGAGGCCAGCCAGGCTTGCGGCGGCTGGGACGGATATGTCGGGGCCGGGGTGCAGGCCCAGCAGCCGGAACATCCGGGCAGCCCCGGCGCTGAGCTGCTGGTAGGACCAAGAGAAGACCGCGCGCACGCTGGCGGACGGGTCGCCGGTATCGAGTGCGTCCAGCCGGGCGGGGGTGCCGCGTAGCTCGGCGGCCAGGGCGGTCAGCGGGAAGCCAGGGCGTGCGGCGGCGCGGGCCGCGGCAATCGACAGGGCCAGCGGCAGGCGGGCGCATAGATCGGTGATCTCGCCGACCGCGCCGGATTCAGCGCTGGCCCGGCTCGTGCCGAGCCGGGCGCTGAGTAGCTGGACGGCCTCGTCGCGCGAGAGGACGTCGAGGCTGAGCAGCCGGGCGTCGTCGGCGGCGGCCAGCCCGGTCAGCTGGTTGCGGCTGGTGACCAGGACCAGGCTGCCCGGGCTGGCCGGCAGCAGCGGCCGTACCTGCTGCTCGTCGCGGGCGTTGTCCAGCACGATCAGCATCTTCTTGTCGGCCAGCAGGCTGCGGTACAGCGCGGCCTGCGCCTGCGGGTCGCGCGGGAACCGATCCGCGGGAATCCCAAGGCCGTCCAGGAAGTTCCGCACCGCGGCGTGCGCGGACACCGGCTCACCGGACGGGCCGAACCCGCGCAGGTTCACATACAGCTGGCCGTCGGGGAACCTGTCCGCTACCTGATGCGCCCAGTGCAGCGCCAGCGCGGTCTTGCCGATCCCGCCCATCCCTCCGATCGCGGAGATCACCACCGTGCCTCTAGTGGGGGGCGCCTGGCTTGTCTCCTGGCTGGGCTCATCCAGGAGACCAGTCAGCAGGCCGAGTTCGGCGTGTCGGCCGGTGAAGTGCTGCGCCGCGGCGGGAAGCTGGCGAGGCACTGGCGTACCTGCCGGTGCCCGCCGGGATGTTCCGTTGCTCGCGCCGGCCAGCCGCCGGTCAGCGCGGGCGATGAACCCCTCGCGCTCACCGCCGCTCAGGCCCAGGGTGTCCGCAAGACGCTGCACCGAACTGGGGTGCGGCCACCTCACGCGGCCGGCTTCCAGGTTCCTGACCGTCCGGGCACTCAGCCCGGACTGCTCCGCGAGTTCCTCCTGGGACAGCCCGGCCGCCCGTCGGCGGTCACGCAGCAAGACCCCGAAACCATCACCATCACGCCCCACCCCACCATCTCACCAAGCACCGGCCATTGATCGCAACGCGCCGGAATCGTCCCCCTGTGAGCTGCTAAGCGGGGACATGTGGCGTCGGATGTCCTGCGCTGGGTTCCTCTTCGCTTCCGCCCTGTTCAGGGCAATTAGCTGAACTTGCGCGGCAGCCAGGGCTATCCGGTCGGTGGCCGCATTTCTGGTGATATTTCCGGTTATCTTGCCGGTCATATTTCCTGTTCCGAGGACAGCGTTGCGACCTACTGTCTTTGGGGGTGGTCATGAGCTTAAACAGGCCTGATGACTTTAGATATTCGCACTCCCCGCAGGAAGGCCGCATCATCATGAAACTGTGCATTCGCGTAACACAGATCCGTAGCGGCCGCCAAGCGCTGGTGAGCAGCTGGATAAAGAACATCCCGGCCTAACTGATCATATTGCCGTCCGGCACAGGAAACCAACGGTCGTGGCCGAGGAAAGTGGTGCACTCATGAATACAGCACGCTATGTGACGCCCCCCGAGCTGACGTCGTTCTCTCATAGGCGGCGGTGAGCAGTGATGGCTGGTAGCGGGACGGATAGGAGTCGCCTGGCCCGGATGCGGCGGCTGGGACCCGGTGCCGTGGTCTCGGCGTTGTTGCTGGTGGCGGGGCTGATCACCGGGGTGGCGCTGGTCACTGGGTGGGGTGCGCCGCCGTCCTCATCGGCGGGCGCCCCGGTGGCGGTGCATCCGGTACCGGACCGGACGGTGAAGATCCCGGCCATGCGCCCGTCGCGTCGGCAGCCGGCCTCATGGCCTGCCGCGGGCAGCGGGGTAGCGGTAGTCGCTTCTTCGGGGCTGAGTCGCGCGGGGGCGCTCCCGGTCTGGGTCGGGCCGCCGGATGGGGGAGTGGTCACGTCGGCGCGTGTGCCGCGACCGTCCCGCGTGGACGTGAGTATGGCGCCGCACGCGGCCGCGTCCGCGCTGGGAGTGCACGGTGTGGTATTCAGCATCGCCCGCGGCGACGTGGGAGATGCCGCCGGGCGTGTGCATGTGAGCCTGGATTACGCCTCGTTCGCGCACGCCTACGGTGGAGACTACGCCGCCCGGCTGCGACTGATCCAGCTCCCGGCTTGCGCGCTGACCACCCCTCAGCTCCCGGCCTGCCGTAAGGAGGTCCCGCTCCCGTCCGGGGCAGCGGACGACCTGCGGACCAGCCGAGTCGGTGCCGACGTGAAGCTGCCCGGAACTCAGGCTACGGCGGCACTCGGCCGGCCAGGCTCGATCCTGCTCACCTCAGATCTCGCGGCGAGCGGCTCCGCGGTGGTCCTGGCCGCCACCGCGTCACCGTCGGGTTCGGCCGGAAACTACGCGGCGCAGCCGATGTCGGAGCAGAAGGATTGGGTGAGCGGCGGGTCGTCAGGTGCTTATGCTCACTCTTATCCGGTCCAGGTGCCGCCGGTGCCGGGCGGCCTGGAGCCGACGGTGGCGCTGGATTACGATTCCCAGCTGACCGACGGGCTCACCTCGTCGACGAACAACGAGGCGTCCTGGGCCGGGGACGGGTGGGATTACTCGCCGGGGTTCATCGAGGCGGACTATGCCCGCTGCCGCAACACCCCTGACCTGTGCTCGACGCAGGCCCCGGCGCTGACGCTGTCGATGAACGGGACGAACACGACCTTGGTGGCGGACCCGAACACTCCTGGCCTGTATCACGCCGAGGCTGACAGCGGCGCCAAGATCACCGAGAACAGCGGTGACTGGGAACTGATCGAGCCGGATGGCACGCAGTACTACTTCGGGATGAACCAGCTGCCCGGCTACGCCAGCGGTGATCAGGCCACGGACAGCGTGTGGACAGTGCCGACTACCACCGCGCTCGGTCAAGGTGTGTTCGGGACGGGTCCCTGGCGGTGGAACCTGGACTACGTTGTAGACCAGCACAGCAACGCGATCGCCTACTTCTATAACACCGAGACCAACTACTACGCTGAGAACAACGGCACGACCGGCACCGGACAGTACATCCAGGGTGGGGCGCTGGCCAGGATCGAGTACGGGCTGCGGGGCGGGAACATCTATTCCCAGACCCCCGCCGCTCAGGTGAACTTCACCGTCGCGACCTCCCGCCAGGATGCCCCCGATGACCTGGCCTGCTCCTCCGGCGCGGCATGCGCGGTGACGTCGCCGACGTTCTGGTCCGACGATGTGCTGACCGGGATAAGTACCCAGTCGCTGGTCGGAGGATCGCTGCGGAACGTGGACTCGTGGACCCTTGCGGACACCTACCCGGCAACGGGGGACTCCACGACTTCACCGTCGTTGTGGCTCTCGTCTATCACTCAGACCGGCCAGGACGGCGCTACCCCGATCACGCTGCCGCCCACGTCGTTCGCTGGTGTCCCGATGCCGAACCGGGTCGAGACTGCCGCCGACACCTCGGCCGGGTACTCGAAGATCACCCGGTTCCGGCTCGCAGCCATCACCAACCCGGCCGGCGAGGTTACCGCCGTCGCCTACTCCGCGCAGGATCCCTCCTGCGCGGCCGGGAACTTCCCAGCACCGGATGCGAATACCACGGCGTGCTACCCGGATTACTGGGCCCCGCCGGGCAGTAGCACCCAGGTCACGGACTGGTTCAACCTGTATGCCGTCAGCACGATCACCGACAACGACACCACTGGCGGCGACCCGCCCGTCGTCACCAGCTACACCTACGCCGGGGCCGCGTGGCACGGCGACGACGATACAGTCTCGCTGTCGCTGACTCCCACCTATGACGGGTGGCGCGGCTACCGCACTGTCACCACCCAGGTCGGTACCCCGCCCGATCCGGTCACCGAGCAAGTCGACACCTACCTGCAGGGCATGTCCGGCGACGGCGCCTGCGCCGCATTCACTCACTGCGACAACAGTGTGACGATCACCTCCAGCCGCGGCGACACGGTCACCGACGACGACGGGTTCGCCGGGATGCTGCTGGAGTCGATCGTCTACGACGGGACCGGGACCGGTGCACAGATCACCGACACCGTCCACCTCCCCGCGGGCACCACCACCGCCACCAGCACCGCTGGGTTCCCCGCCTTCATGGCCGAGGAAGCCGGTACCGACACCTACACCACGCTGGCCGGCGGCGGGACTCGCGAGTCCACCGTCAGCTACACCTACGACTCCTACGGCCGGGTCACCGGCGAATCCGATGTCCCGGACACCTCCGACCCCAGCCAGGCGACGTGTACGGCCACCAGCTACAACACCGACACGACCAACTGGGTGCTCAATGAGAAGACATCGGCGGAGGTATTCGCGGGCCCGTGCGGCACACCGAGAACCAACCCGTCGGCAGTGGTCTCGGACACCCTATACGGGTACGACAGTACCGGGGATGTCATCAAGACACAGAAGGCCACAGCCGTCACCTACAACGTACTCAACGGCCTCCAGTACACCTACGCCACCGTCCAGGCCGGCACCTACGACGAATACGGCCGGGTCCTGACTTCCGCCGACGCCGACAACCGGACCACCACCACCGCCTACACCCCCGCCACCGGAGCCGAGCCCACTTCAGTCCAGGTCGCCGACCCCGCCGGGCTGGCCACCACCACGACCTTCGACCCGGCCCGGGACCTGCCTCTTACCGTCACCGATCCTGCCAGCTACCAGACCGCCAAGACCTATGACGCGCTCGGCAGGGAAACCGCCGCATGGACCGCGGGGAATCCGGCATCTGGCCCTGCCACAGACAAGTACAGCTACACCGTCAGCAACACGGCCCCGTCAGTGACTGCCGAGCAGGCCGAGCAACCTGGCGGCGGCTACCTGACCACCGACACCATCGCCGATTCCTTCGGCCAGGTCCGGGAAACCCAGCAGGAAACCGCTAGCGGCGGGACCGACGTCAGCGACGTCAGCTTCAACTCCGACGGGTGGAAGGCGCTGACCTCCGACCCCTACTACGTCAGCGGCGCCCCCACCGGAACGCTGGTGGCGGCCGCGTCTACCTCGGTGCCGTCCCAGACGGGTTACGTCTATGACGGCGACGGGCGTGTCGTCAAGCAGGTCGCCTACGCGCTCGGCACCGAGACCTGGGAAACCGACACGGTCTATGGCGGTAACTACGTCACCGTAGTCCCGCCTTCCGGCGGCACCAGCACGACGACGTTCACCGACGGCCGGGGCCTGACTGCGGCCATTTACCAGTACCACACCGGTGTGCCCGCCAGCCCCGCCGATCCGGCCGCGGATTACGACAAGACCGCCTACACCTACACTCCGGCGCAGAAGCTGGCCACGATCACCGACGCCGGGAACAACACCTGGTCCTACACCTACGACCTGCTCGGTAACCAGCTCACCCAGACTGACCCCGATGCGGGCAAGTCCACTAGCACCTACGACAACGCCGGGCAGCTCATCTCGGTCACCGACGCTCGCGGCAAGACCATCTCCTACATCTACGACCTCGACGGACGCAAGACCGCCGAATACGACACCACCGGCGGTGCGCTCGAGTCCGCGGCCAATCAGCTGGCGTCGTGGATCTACGACACCCTGGCCAAGGGCAAGCTGACCTCCTCCACCTCCTACTCCGATGGCGCCTCGTACACCGAGCAGGTCACCGGCTACAACTCCAACGGGCTCTCGTCCGGGACGCAGACCACCATCCCGTCCGTACAAGGCGCTCTGGCCGGAATCTATTCGACCTCCGACACTTACGCCCCGGACGGGCAGCTAACCTCCTACACCGATTCCGCGGCCGGCGGCCTGCCCGCCGAGACCGTCAGCATCGGCTACAACAGTGCCGGAAAACCGGATTCGCTCACCGGCACCGGCAGCTACGTGAACTCGCTGTCCTATACCAACCTGGACCAGCCGCTGCAGTACAGCATGGGCAGCTCCTCCGGGCCTGCCTACATCACCGACTCCTACGATTCCCAGACCGGCCGGCTGACCGAGCAGAACACGCGAACCGGCACCGCCCAGACCAGTGTCGATGACCTGCATTACAGCTACGACAACTTCGGCAACGTGACATCGGAGGCCGACACCCCGTCCGCAGATGCCACGGCAGCTGACGTGCAGTGCTTCCAATACGACTACCTCGGGCGCCTAGCGCAGGCCTGGGCACAAGGCAGCACCGGCTGCGCGTCCACGCCGTCCGCCTCGGCTGAGGGCGGCGCCGCGCCCTACTGGAACAGCTACACCTACAACCCCATCGGGAACCTGACCGGGATCACCGCCACCACCAGCAGCGGCGCCGTCACCACCACCTCGCTCACCTACCCCGCGGCCGGGGCCGCACAGCCGCACGCCGTCACCGGGCAAGCGGTCACCACGGCGTCGGGCACGGCCGGCACCAGCTACGGGTACGACCCCGCCGGGAATCTGACGACGGTCTCCGGCTCCTCCCAGAGCCAGGCGCTCACGTGGAACGACGCCGGGCAACTCGCCCAGGACACGATCACCCCCAAGGGCGGGACCGGCAGCAGCACCTCCTACGTCTACGACGGCGACGGCACCCTGCTCCTCACCGCCGATCCCGGCGCCACCACCCTCTACCTGGCCGACGAGGAACTGTCCCTCAACACGGCCACGGGTGCTGTCACCGGCACCCGCTACTACAGCCTCGGCGATACCACCGTGGCCACCCGCACCGGAGCCAGCAGCGTCGCCTACCTCGCCGGTGACCAGCAAGGCACCGACTCGGTCGCGATCGACTCCGCCACCCTCGACGCCACCCGCCGCTACTTCGACCCCTACGGCAACCCCCGCGGCACCGCACCGTCCAGCTTCCCCACCGGGGAGAAGGGCTTTGTCGGCGGCGCCGCCGACAAAGCCACCGGCCTGACCGACCTCGGCGCCCGCGAATATCAGCCGGCCACCGGGTCATTCATCACCCCGGACCCGCTCCTGAACCCAGACGACCCGCAGGACCTCAACCCCTACGCCTACGCTCACGGCAACCCCGCCACCGACTCCGACCCCACCGGGATGACCTGTACCGGCAGCCCGGACAACCCGCAGTGCTACGGCAAGGACCGCACCTGCACCGAAGATCCCGCTATCTGCCAGAAGAACAACGACCCGCCGCCCCCGCCCCGCGGCTACATCCCGCCACCCAACCGGAACTTCTGCCCAACCCCCACCGGATCGTGCACCTCCACCGCACCGCCCTTCACCCGCAAGGTCCATGATCACCACAAGCCTTCCAAGCCCAACCCGGTCCGGAAGAAGGGTCCCGGACGCTCGGTCTTGTCTCTGATCGGTGCCGGTGCCAGCACCATAGGCGGCTTGATATCCAGCGGCGCGGCCACGGTCGGCGGGTTGATAAACGGGCTAGGGGATATTGAAGTGTCCGGTCTTGGGCTGGGGCTGGCATGCATGACCGCTCTTAGCCCGCAGTGCATGGAAAAGCTGGCCGGTCCCGGCTGCGGCGGGCAGTCGTTCACCGCCGCCACCAAGGTGCTGCTTGCTTCTGGTCAGGCTGTCCCGATCAGCGCCCTCAAACCCGGTGACAAGGTTCTGGCCACGAATGTTAAGACCGGCAAGACCCAAGCCGAGCCCGTAGCGGCCGTCTTGGTCCACCACGATGCCGACCTATACGACCTCCGTGTTAAATCGGGGGATAAGACCGCGGTCATCAGCACTACCAGCGACCACCTGTTCTGGGACGCTTCACTGAACAAGTGGGTTCCCGCAGCCAGACTCCGCGAAGGCGACAGCCTCCGCACCCCCCTCGGCACCATCGCAACCGCCGATGGCGGATACATCCCCACCCAGCATGCCGGATGGATGTGGGACCTCACCATCCCAGGAGACGGCGACCACGACTTCTACGTGATTGCGGAACCTCGCGCGGGATTCGCGCTGGTCCCTGCGTACGCGGCGCTGCTGGTTCATAATGATGATAGCCCTGTCGGGACGGTGTTCAGGGACGGCCCATATCGATTCCAAATTTATTCAAATGATCATGGCCCTGCCCATGGTCATCTACTCGGCCCAGGGATAGGGGGTGGCGGGATCCAGATCGGCCAGAATGGAAAGCCGCTTGATCCAAATGTGACGCTCACCCCGGCTCAGCAGAAGGTGATTGATGAGAACCTTGGAACGATTAGGAAGGCGATAGGCAAGTATATGGCTTGGTATCGAAATAATGCATGCGGATGATGGGATGACGAACTGGGATTTCAGCGAACGACTGGCTGCTCGCGTCGGGGAGCGGGCCGGTGACCTATCGAACGGTCACGAGCGGTGGAGAATTTACCGACGTGCGGTAGAAATGCCTCAGGCGTGGGGTGACTTGCTGTCGGCGATAGCGAGCGAGCCGGATCAACCTATGGCATCGGCGGCTGCGGTCCAGCTGCTGGAGCGCGTTCCGCCGGAAATGCGGAACGCCGTTGTCAGTGCGCTAGCCGACGGGAAGGGGCGTGACTTTGCGGTGCTTCGGTCGAGGGAACTGGGAATTCTGGACTCACTTTCCGATGGCCGGTATGGCGTCGGAAATGTGGACAAAAATCTCGATTCCTGGTCGACATGGCTGCAGTTGCGCGCGGCGGGCGAAGTGACTGATGAAAGGATTTTGGCTGTGCTGGCTAGATCGGGGCGAACCAGGCGCGTTCGCTCGGCCGCGGCCGAGCGTCTACGGTTACCGACCTTCATCGCAGTTCCCGTCGGAGCGAGGAAGCCTCCGCTGGTCAGGGTGGTGACTGCGGCGGCACAGTCGAGGGCGCCCATCGGGGAGCCGCCACTGGCGCCGTGTTAATTGATCTGCTGGTGAAGTCCTCGCGGTGCATGAACGGCCCGTTGCTGGTGAACGCGGTGACCTCGTCCTCGATGTCGGTACGGAGCGGTCCGGGTACAGCTCGATCGAGCACGGACCATTGCCGTGATCAGAGGTAAGCCAGCCGTGGAGGCGCAGATTGGCCTGACTACGACCGAGTCGGGCGGGCTTCTCGCGCCTATGCCTTCCGGTACCCATTCCCCTATCCTGGTCTTTCCCTCGCTGGATAGGTCGGGTGTAGAAGAATGGCTCGGTGCCGTTATAGATGCCGCTGACGGATCAGCGCTGGCGCCCGGAAAGGATCAGGTGCCGGTGGTGATCCGGTTCTGGGCGGATGAGGCAGCGGTCTACGCGACGCCTGGCTCGACGTTCAGGCTCTGGTATGGACGTACTGTCGGTACGGGCGTGGTCACACGGATTGCGGACGAGGCGGCGACTCCCTAACCCGGGACTGTTTCTAGAGACGAGCCGCTCGCCCGGATCGCGCACCCAGGGCCGTCCTTAAAGGCGTTCGTGCTGGCGGGCGCGTATAGCTGGCAGGCACCGCAGTTCAGCGGAAGGGGCGGTTCATACAGCGTGCGCGGTGACCAGCCAGGCCGCGCCGGGTATGGTCACGCCATCTGGCGATGCGTATGCCACCAGGCGGTCCCGGACCTGTCCGGTCAGCTCGGCGGCTTGTGCCGGGCTGAGCCCGGCCAGGATCTCAGTGGCGGTCGGAGAGGTGCGCTCGTACTCGAGCACGTCGTCGACGTCGCGGCCGATGAGCATCGGCTCGTCCGCCTTCCCGAACTCGATGCCGCCGAACCCCGCGCCGCTAAGCAACGCGCCTGTCCGGCCGGTATCGGCGAGAGAGAAAGCAGCCGACGGCCCGGGCGGCTCGCGCAGGCCGAATACCACTGCGGCCTCGGCGAACCCGATGATAAAGGCGGGGTTCTCCTCGCGGGCGCGCCAGCAGAGGAACGCCAGCCTGCCGCCGCGCCGCAATGCCTTCCTCAGGTTGGCGAACGCCGCCGCCGGGTCATCGAAGAACATCACGCCCAGGCTGCTCAGCACCACGTCAAAGGCACCGGCCTGGAACGGGTGCACCTGCGCGTCGGCGACCTCGAACCTGGCATTAGTGACGCCAGCACAGGCGGCGAGCCGACGCGCCTCGGCCACCTGGATCCGGGAGAAGTCGGCGCCCAGAGCGTGCCCGCCGCGGGTGGCGCGGGCAGCAGGGATGGTCGTATCACCGCAGCCGCACCCGACGTCCAGGATGGTCTCCCCGTCCTGGATCCGCGCGGCGGCGAGCAAACGCGCCCTCAGTCGGCCCAGCATCCGCTCATGCCGCTCGCGCTGCTCGATGAACTCCCGCCCGCTGGCCCCGTTCCAGTCCTCGGCCTGCTCCGCGTTCACCGCCACGAAGGCCACGCTATCTCTCCCCAACTCAACCCGGGCCGGTGAACTCCAGGGGATGCCGCCGGCCCAGCGCGACCCAGCGACGTGGAAATTAACGGCCTTGTGGAGGATTGGGCGCCGGTTTCCGAAGCGCCTTTTCTTCCAGTCTTCCAGAAAGCTCTTTTCTTCCCAAGGCGGCGGCCTACGATGCCTGCTATGTGACGATAGCGAGGATTTCCGCCGCCCAGCCAGGAAAGCCTAGTGCAGTCGAGGGCGCCGACATGTCGCAGACACGCCCTTTTGGAGATGTGTACATGGTTCGCGGGATTTTTCGGAGTCGGGCGGCGGCGTCCGGTATCTATCTCGACGGGGGGCGCGTCGGCGTGCAGGAGTGGCCGCCAGGCCAGGTGTACTGCACAACGCTGGCGTCGCTGCTGGCCGGGGGGAGCCACCACCGCCGTTCATTCGGAATGATCTTTGAGCCTTGGCTTGTAGCGTTTGTCGCGCGCATAGACGACGTTGGATTTCCGCCGGAGGTGTTCCGCCAGTCCAGGTCGAACGGAGTGGTGGCGGCGATCAAGTCGCTCAGCTTGCTGTAGCCGTAGTTGCGGGAGTCAAAGTCCGGGGCCTGCTTGGTGATGATGCTCCCCACCGTCGCTAGCGGTGCCCAGCTTACTGACCGCCTCGCCGCTCTCGCCCCGTTCGCCATCCTCGCCAGCGCCGCGGCCATCCTCACCATCGACACAAGGCCATAGCCATGCACGCGGGAGACGCCGATATCCACGTACTGCCAACTCCGCGCGCGGTACAGCGATTCATCGCGAAGATAGCAGCCAGCGCGTGCGACCCGCCATGACGCTCCGTCCGGCAGCGCGCCAAGCCCTGCTGACGGCCAGCGTGCGGACTCGCGGCATGTGAACGCGTTCCCGCGGAGGCGGCTTGTGAAATCCCGCACAAGCCGTCTCCGCGCGGACGTTGGCCCGGGGCCACGCTCACCTGGCACTTCGAAGTGCCCGTCCGCTCCCGGGCGCCCATGGATCGGGCCGTCTGTTTTCCGGGATGTTGATCGCCGAGCGCAGCTAGCTATACGTTCCAGGTGGAGGTTCTGGCTGGTGGGCGCAACAGGGTTCGAACCTGTGGCTTCTCGCTTGTAAGGCGAGTGCTCTACCACTGAGCTATGCGCCCTGGCGTCCCGTCGGTCTTGTGGACGGCGGAACCCCAGCTAGCGTACCGGTTCCAGATCGCTCAGGGGTACGCGCCATCGCCTTCAGGCGTGCCTTCTTGTCAAGCATCTCGGCGCTAGACCGCTAGCTTCATCGCTATAAAAGCGGTCTAGCTCCCCCGGGTGAACGAGAGGGAGCACCATGCCTGCCAGGACCAGAACACGGCCCCGCCACACTGGGCGGCCGCTGAAGAGCCCTCAGCCGAGGTGACCCGCTGCACGAGGCCATCTTGCGGCACGACCCGGCGCTGGCGGCGGTCAGCGCACCAGCCGGCCACGTCGGCGGTCTTGGCCGAGACCGCGCCGCGGGCTGGAACGGGTTGGTGCCGGCCACGCGACGTACGTCGGCACGGGGCTAGATGCTTCGCTTGCTTGCGGGGTGTCGTGTAGCGGGCCGGCGATTCCGGCGGGCCTTGGCAGATCGAGGAGGGGGCGGGATACCCTGCCTGCGATGCCTCGAACCGGGTGGCCGGAGGAGTTGATGCTGGGATGACGGCAGGGCGGCCGGTGCCCGCACAGGACGACGTGCTCGGCTACTTCAGCACGCTGTCGAACTGGGGGCGGTGGGGCGACGACGACGAGCTCGGCACCCTGAACTACATCAGCGACGATGTCCGGCTGGCGGCGGCGCGGACCGTGCGTCATGGCAGGAGCGTGTCGTGCGCGTGGGAGGTTGCCGTACCGGAGGAGATGGAGCGGTCGACGACGACGTGCCCGTGCGCCGCCGACATGCCTGGTGCCGAGAACATGCCGGTGCCCGGATTCCGCAACGACCGGAGCTGGGGCTTTTCTAACGAACGGCTCGGCATCATGTTCCACGGCAACACCATCACCCACGTCGACTCGCCGTGCCACATCTTCTGGGATGGCACGATGTACAACGGGCGGCCGCACTCGCTGGTCGGCGCCGCAACGGGATCGGCGTGGGCGGCCGTCACGGCGGCGGCGAACGGGATCATCACGCGTGGCGTCCTGCTGGACATTGCGCGGGTCCGCGATGTGCCGTGGCTGGAACCGGGGGAGGGCGTGTTTCCCGGCGATCTGGAGGAGGCCGAGCGTCGCCAGGGTGTGCGGGTGCGATCCGGCGATGCGGTACTGCTGCGGACCGGTTACGGCCGTGTCCGGCACGAGGCCGGTGCGGCCAGCGGTTTCACGCAGGCCGGCTGGCACGCATCCTGCCTGCCGTGGCTGCATGAACGGCAGGTCGCGCTGATCGGCGCCGACACCCCCCAAGACGTTCAGCCGTCGGGGTACGACGACGTGCTGATGCCGGTTCACGCCGTGAGCCTCGTCGCGATGGGTCTGTGGCTGCTCGACAACTGCGACCTGGAGGCGTGCGCGACGACGGCAGCCGAGCTCGGCCAGTGGGACTTCCACCTCGCAGTCGCGCCGGTCCGCTTCGCCGGCACGTCCGGCAGCCCGGTCAACCCGATCGCCACATTCTGAGCCGAGCGGGCTCAGTTAATGCTGTGTCAGGCATTGGCCCGGCGGAGGCGTTCGGCTGCTTGTGCCCGGAGTGCATTGCTGGACAGGGTACCGCCCAGCCCCTCCCACACGTTATACGCGGCCATCCACAAGCTGGCCGCCCACGCGATTTCCTGCTCCACGGCAGTGAACATGCGCCCTCGGATGTCCTGATATGCCCTCAGGAACGCCTCGGAGCTTTCGACAGGCGCCAGCGCGGGCGGCCCGGCACTGGCGAACGCTCCACTCGCCGCTCCCGCCAGCGCCGCCTCCGGCTGCCATGCCAGGCTGTCCCAGTCGTGCACCGCCCACACCTGCTGGCCGTGCCAGCGCAGGTTCTGCGCCTCAAAGTCGGCGTGGCCCAGCACGCACGGCAGGCTGGCGGCCAGCAGCCGCCCGCGGGCCCGCACGGCGGTGTCCATGAGGCAGTCGGACACGGCGATCTGGTCGCGGTTGCCGAGGTAGTCGATCGCCGGCCACACGCCGGAATCTGTGTGGTCCCAGCGCACCCACGGCGGATTCGGCAGCGGTGGCGCGACGCTCACGTCAGCCAGTTCGGCCATCAGCCAGGCGAACACCTCCGCGCATTGCGCGGCTACCTCCGGTGAGTCTCCTTGCAGCACTTCGCCACCGGGCCGGAATTCCTCGGCATGCACCGCCAGCGAACCGGCACCGGCCACTGGCGTGAGGGGCCGGGCACACGGAAACCCGCGCTCAGCCATCCTGGCCTGCACCGCGACACACGATACGGCCCGGCCATCATCAGCGCGGGCCTTGACCACGACCTCCGAACCGCCGGCCAACCGGAGTCCGAACACCATCGAGACCTGGTGCAGCTGGAACAGCACGCCGGCGGGCTCGCTACCCAGGTGATCCACGCACCAAGCCGGCAGCCAGTCTGGCAGACCATCCAACGGCACAGGCACGAGTGTGTCACGGGCACCGAACGCGCCGGAAGCACCGCGGAGACCTGGCGGGACGAGCACACAACCTCCCGCAGAGGGAAACCGGACCGCATTCCCCTGTGCCGCACGCTGGGCACGCCGCCACGCTTGCCTGACCGGCGGATCGGCAAGCTCCCGGAGGGCAGTGCTTCGGAACCTGACTGAGACCTGGCCGGACTTCCGGAATTTATCATTTTGTGATAGACTGGTGGCAATCAGTTAGAGTGCGGCTTGTGATTAACACCAAGCCTCAGTCTTACGCGGACGGCGATACCGAGCTCGCCGGTGAGTTCTTTGTCGGCACCGCCGAGCCAAGCGGGTGCCGGGCGGGTGTCATGCTCGTGCACGGCGGCGCCGGACTCGATGATCACGCCAGGCAGCAAGCCCGCCGCTACGCGGAGCTCGGCTACGTCGTGCTCGCGTGCGACATGCTCGGCCGCGACATCGCTGGCGGGCCGCGGGAGCAGATCATCGCGCTCCTCACCCAGATGCGCGATGACCCTGACCGCCTGGTCCGCCGGGCACGAGCCGGCCTGGATCTTCTGTCCCGGGTCCAGGCCACCGGCGAGCGGATGGCGGTCGTCGGGTTCTGCTTCGGCGGCCTGGTCGCGCTCCAGCTCGCCCGGTCCGGTGCACCGATCGCAGCGGCGGTGAGCATCCACGGCAGCCTGGCCGCCCGCGTCCACGCCGGGCCCGGCCAGGTGCGGGCGCGGCTGCTCGTGTGCCACGGCGCTATGGACCCGCACGTCCCGCTCGCCGACGTCACCGCGTTCGCCGAGGAGATGAACGCCGCCGGCGCGGACTGGCAGCTGAACATGTACGGCGGTGCCCAGCACGGCTTCACCCACACCGATGCCAAGCCCGGCGCGACCCCTGGCATCGCCTACCACGAGCAGGCCGACACCCTCTCGTTCGCCGCCGCCCGCGACTTCCTCGCCCGCGCGTTCGGCAACACCCGGTAAGCGCGCGGCCTACGTCCGGCCGGGGGCTGAATGGTTGATAAGAGCGGCTCGCAAGGCAGCTACGTCGGCGTCCTTCGTTATCTTTGTTGATACGAGAAGGTCGCCTCTCGTGCTGTCGGGCCGGCGGACGCCTTGGGAGGCTACCCGGAATATCCGGCCGTCGGGGGTTTCCCGGGGGATGCGTAGCGTAATGGGCCGTCCGTCAGCGAGCGGGACTTGGACGTCGGCACCGTCAGCTGCCTCAGCGCGGGAGAGCGGGACGGTGATGATCAGGTTGTCGCCATCGCGGCTGAACACCTTGTGCGGCTGAACGCGTATCGTCACGTACAGATCGCCTGGCGGTCCGTCGCCGGGGCCGGGAGATCCTTGTCCCCGGAACCGGATCCGTTGCCCATCGTGAACGCTCGCCCGTAGCCGGGTAGTTACTGTCCGGGAGACGCTGGGCAGATGGAGCGAAACAACCGTGCCGAAGATGGCCTGCTCGAATGACAGCGTGGCCTCGGCTTGGATGTCGGCACCGCGCTGACTCTCTTCTGGTATGCCCAGGTTGCGGCGGACCCGATGGGCTTCGTCGAGGTAAGCGCGGAATGTTTCAGGCTGCCGGTCCGTCAGCCGGCTGAAGATGCCGATCGCCTCCGTGATGGCTGCCCGCGAGCGTGCCGTGTCCGCCGGCACGGCCGCGTATGCGCTCGCCTGGATGACCAGTGTTCTAGCGAGGTCTGCCTGGTATACCGCCGGGCTGGTCGCAGCCAGCCGCCGATGTATGCCGATGGATTCCGCGAGGGCGGCCAGGCCTTCGTCTCTGCGCCCTACCATCGGGAGCACCATGCCGAGACTGCCGAGTTCCGCAGCGAGGCCGGGTTCATGTGCCGCCGGATTGGCTTGTGCCAGCCGCCTGCCCATAGAGACCGCCTCTTCGGCGGAAGTCACGGCCTCGTTCCACCGGCCGACCAGAAACAGCCGGGTACCGAGGTTGTAGATGATCCGGGCGAGTTCCGGCTCGTATGCGGCCGGATTGGCGGCGGCCAGCCGCCGGCATATTCCGGTGGCTTCCTCGGCAGGCGCCACGGCCTCGCCTTTGCGTCGGCCATTCTCTGTCTCGGCCAGGCAGCCGCTGAGGTTGTCTAGCGCTATGGCGAGCGTGGGCTCGTGCAGGGCCGGGTTTTCCGGTACCAGTCTGCGCAGGATCTGCACCGCTTCCTCTGTCGGTGCCAGTGCCTGATCGCGCTGTCCCGCCTGCCGCAGGCATCTGCCATATGTATTCAGCGCGGCGACAAGGTCCGGCTCGTATGCGACCGGGTTGGCACCAGCCAACCGCCGGTCAATCGCAACCGCCTCCTCAGCGGCCCGCAGCGCCTCCGCGTTACGCGCCTCGCCTATCAACTGGTTGCCGAGGTTGTTTAGCGCACCCGCCAGGTCCGGCTCATACTCGGCTGGGTTAGCCATGGCGAGCCGACGGCGGATCGCGACGTCCTCCTCGGCAGCCCGGATGGCCTCATCCGACCGTCCGGCTTGCCGGAGAAAGGCGCCTAGGCTGTCCAGCGCTGAGCCGAGGCTGTGCTCGTAGGTGACCGGGTCGGCCTTGGCCAGCCGCCGGTACGCGGCGACCGCCTCCTCAGCGGCCAGGATGCCCTCCTCTCGCCGCCCGGTTTCGTGCAGGCAGGTGCCCAGAAGGCTCAACGCTCCGGCTCGATGAGGCGCATATGTCTCTGGATTGGCCGCGGCCAGCCGCCGGAAGATATCGACCGCCTCTTGGGCCAGCGCCACAGCGCGGTCCCGCCATCCCGCTCTCCGCAGATGGACGCCGAGGTTAACGAGCGCCCTTGCGAGGTCAGGTTCATGCGCGGTCGCGTCGGCCTGAGCGAGGCCCCGCCAGTAACGCACGCTATCCTGGGCGGCGTCGACGGCTTCTTGATCTAGCCCCGCATGCGACAGGCGCATCGCCAGGTTGTCGAGAACACCTACCTTGTCGAGTGGGTCCCGGGTTGTGGCGAGGTGCTGATCGGCGAGCCGCCGCGTGACCGCGGCGATCCCGGCGTCAAGGTCGGTATGACGGCCGTCGGGGAAGTGCGCCGCGATGGCCTCAAGCAGCGCCACCGGCGCGGTGGGCAGTTCGGCTAGCGCGGTCAGCGCGGCGCTGCCGGCCCGCATGGCCAGCTCGGGGTCGCGGCGCAGCAGCGGGTACAGGTGCCGGCTGCCGACATGCGGCCAGCGGGCCGTCGCAGCGGCGAGGAAGGTGACGGCACGGGGCGTGTATGGCGGCGCCTGGGCGGCGGCCGGTGTCAGGAGGGTGACGGGAGCGGCGGCACTCCACGGGTCGGGCGGGTGGTCGTTGAGATCGTGGCCGGGCAGGGCGAGGGCGAGGAAGTCTTCGGCGAGCCTGTCTGGGTAAAGCGGTTCGAGGACCGTGCTCGCGCCGGGGTCGGCGGGTGGGTAGCAGACACTGTGATCGGACAGGATGCGGCTGGCGGGAACGCCTAGGTTGAGTCTGCTCAGGAGGTTAGATCCTTCTTGGTGGTTGACGGCACCGGTGAGCGCGGCGGTGAAGACCGCGCGTGCCATCACGCTGGGCGGGGTGTCAAACTCCAGTCCCTCCTTCCGGTTCTCGTGCAGCCGCCTCCAGTGCGCACTCTCACGGTCCAGCAGGTATGTGGTGAGGCCTGCCATTTCCGCCGGTGCTCGGTCGTTTCGCGCGGCGGCGTCGACCGCGACCAGGGCTGCCATGTGCACGGCCAGCGTGAGGCCGAACTCCGGGTGATCGAGTGAACCGGGAGGCGAGATCCCGCTCGGGTCGGCGATTCCGTAGTGGCTGCCGAACGCACTGCGGGCGACGGTGAACATGCGCAGCCGTCCGCCTGGTTCATCCGGCAGCGGCGCCAGGAGCTGGTCATCGGTATCAGCCTGATGGTTATCCAGTCCGGCCCGCACCGCAGGCCACGCATACGCGGTGCGGGCGACCAGCAGCAGCCGGGCCGGAACCTCCCGGTACAGCAGGGCGTTGCTGAACAGCCATGCAAGGTGGGAGGCCGGCCATCTGTCGGCGTAGTCGACGACCAGCAGCACCCCCGCGGCATCCTGAAGGCGCAGATCCTGACTGCCCGGAGGATCCAGCACGGATCCGGGACCATGGGCAGCGGTGATTACCTTCCAGTTGGCTGCGGCGCTCTGCCGGGCGAATGCGTCGGCGAGCCGGGTCTTGCCCTGGCCGCCGGGGGCATGCAGCCACCTGGCCGACAGCCGGGATCCGCCGGCGTCCCGCCAGCTCGCCAGGCTTTCCAGCTCCTGGTCGCGTCCAGTGAAGCCGACGACGGCGTACCGGGCATTGAGCATCCGGCTGGGCTGCTCCAGCAGCCAGGCGATACCCGGCTTCGGATGCGGACGGTACGACCGCAGCAGGTAGACCGGACCCCGGTCGGCGAACACGTGCAAGTCCGCGCCAATGACCCCGTACGCGAAGCCGCTGACAGCGGTCACGTGCTGCGCGATCCGCGGTTCAGGCTGTTCCGCCCTGGTCATGACGGCCGCTTCTGCTCCTCATCCGCAGGGATCTGATCGTGCTTACCGATGCGGACCGGCCTGCGTGGGCTCCCCATGGTTGAATACATCCCCGCCCAGCGCCCCCGACGCAACCGAGCCCGGTCCCGCAGCGATGATGTTCTGCCGCACAATGCCCACAGTGGTGACCCGCGCGCTCTCCCCGTCGGCACTACTCTCTGTCGAGCCGCATGCTGAGTCCGCGTGGCGGTCTAGCCAGTAACTCAACCCCATTCCAGCTACCATCAGCAGAGCGAACACGACAAACGCTGGAGTTACCCGGCTCGTCACCCGGTTCCCCACGACACCGGCGATCGCGGACACCGCGAACGTTACGGCCGCGCATACCGACAGACGACGGGCCCGGCTCCCGGCAACACGCATGGCAATCTCCCAAAGCTGATTGATACGTCCAATTATGCTCCGTTCCGGACACGTGACAGCTTGTGGCGTCGGGCCGCAGGTCCCGACCATGCCGAGCCATCGCCGCCGCGGCGATCATCGCTTCCTCCCGCCGTCATCGTGAGGTCATCCCCATCCGTCTGCGCGCATTTCCGGCCTCCTCGGCTGCTCGTTCTGTAGCTGGATGTTCCGTTTTCGCCCATTACGGGCGGGAAGGGTTGACATTCCCGCCTTCCGGTCGTAACAATCCATAATCATACGCTTACATTGAGTCATCGACTAGATCGTCCCACCGGAAGGCCGGGAACCGCAAGTGACGCAGGAAGCCGCCATCCGAGCCTGGCAATGGCCGGCCGCGCGATGGGCTGTCTGGCAGCTGACGCGGCGGCTGAGGCTGCTGGTGACCGCAGTGATCGCCTGCTATGCGGCTGTGCTCGCAGCTGCGGCGGCGAGCCTGCATCTGCGGCCCGGTGATCTGACGGCGTACGCCACCCTGCTCGGGTTCGGCATCATCACGGTGGAGCTGACCCGGCGCTCCGGTGAGCCGGCCGGGCTCGTCAAAGACCTGCACGCGGTCTGGTACCTGCCCGCCGCCATCGTGCTGCCCCCGCTGTACGGGCTGGCCGCGCCGGTCCCTGTGCTGGTGCTCAGCCAGTTGCGGGTCCGCCGCGCCCTGATGCACCGCCGGGTGTTCACCGCCGCGGCGATCGGCCTGTCCCTGGCTGCCGCGTCGCTGGCCTTCCATGCCGCAGTCGGCCCGTTCGCGGCGAGCCTGTCCGGGCCGGCCAGCCCGCAGCTGCGGTGGGCGTTCCTCGTAGCCTGCTGCGCGGCGCTGCGCACCATGATCAACAAGTTCCTGGTCGTGGCGGCGATCAAGGGCTCGGAACCGGCCGCCAGCGTGCGCCAGCTCGCGTGGGGCCGCGAGGTGCTCTACAACGACGTCACGGAGCTGTGCCTGTCGGTAATCGTCGCGTTCGCGGTCGCCCACGTCGCGCTAATGATCACGTTCGCGCTACCGTTCGTGATCTTGCTGCAGCGCTCGTTCCGTCACGCCCAGCTGGTCGACCAGGCCCGCATCGACGGCAAGACCGGCCTGCTCAATGCCGCCGCCTGGCAGCGCGAAGCCCACACTGAAGTCACCCGAGCGGCGCGCGCCGGCGCGCCGCTGTGCCTGGCCATGATCGATATTGATCACTTCAAGCAGGTCAACGACACCTACGGGCACCTCGCCGGGGACGCGGCGCTGGCCGCCCTCGCGGCCGCCACCCGCGCCCTGCTCCGCGACTACGACATCGTCGGCAGGTTCGGCGGCGAGGAATTCGCCGTCCTCCTGCCGGATACCGCCATCACCGATGCCGGCACGGTCACCGAACGGCTGCGCGCCAAGCTCAGCCAGATCACCTTCCTCGCCAGGACCGCCAGCGGTATCCAGCTGCCGCTCCAGGTCACTGTCTCGATCGGAGTCGCCGCTCTCAGCACATCCCGCCGCGACCTGGATGAGCTCATCGCCGCCGCCGACCTTGCCCTCTACCGAGCTAAGGCCGACGGCCGCAACCTGGTACGCCTAGCCGACGACGCCAGCGCCCCCGCATCCTGATCCCAGTACGAACGCGGGTTCCCGCAGCGACAGGCACAGACTGACGGCACCCGGGTTCACGACAACCCGCGGCCGGAGCCGCCGGTTTGCTCATCCCGCGGCTGGCGCCTGGTACCGGCGGGCGCAGACCGGGGGCCTGGCCGCGGCCAGCCGGCGATAACGACAGCCGGCGCCGGGAACCCGCCTGTCCCGGAGCAAGCACCCAGACGTTCCCAAATCAGGAGGAGACACACAATGGCAGCCACCAGCCAGCCGCAAGGGCAGGCGCCGGGCGCTCACGCGGACAGCCCAGGCGATGTTCCGGTCTCACGGCCATGCGGAACTGGCGGTCGTCGTGGCATCGTCGCGATTATCAGGGCAAGCGGGCCGGCCAGTGTAAGAATGGCCTGCCAGTTGAAGGCCTCGATTTTCGTGCTTGTCTTCCACGTTCCCTTTGCAAGTTCATTTGCCGTTTTGGCGGCGCCTCTGCCGCCCACGAAGAAGCTGGCGATCAGAAGGACAGCGGCGGCCGCAGTGAAACCGTAGAAGACACCCGAGAATTTGAAGTTCTGCTGGATGTACGTGAACAGTGCCACGCCGCCCGCGAGCACGGCGAGTGTCGCGGTGTCACAGTGAGCCTGTCCTCAGCACGGCTGGCCCTAACGCGCATTCGACTCCGGATAAGAATGTCGCGAGCTGGGGGTCCCTTCCGACCGTTCATTACATTAAGCTGCCTTAGCATAGGGTTGACAGCATGACGCTGCGGCTTGTTCAGATTGCGATGGATGCCCGGGATGACGCCGCGGTCGGCCGGTTCTGGGCGGAGGCGCTCGGCTGGGGTGTTTCCAGCGAGGAACCCGGCGTGACCAACGTCGAACCCGTGGGCTTCGTCTATCCCGATCCCGTCGCCGTCTGCATCGACGTCATTGCCGTCCCGGAACCCAAGACGGTGAAGAACCGCGTGCACCTCGACCTCGCCACCACGTCCGCGGCCCATCAGGCGGAACTGGTCGCGCGCCTGTGCGATCTCGGCGCGACGCCCGCCGACGTGGGCCAGGGCGACGTCTCATGGACGGTCCTGGCCGACCCGGAGGGCAACGAGTTCTGCGTGCTGGCGCCATGGCCGGGCGGCCGGGACACCGGGCCGGTGGCCGCGGTGACGGTTGACTGCGTGGACCCGCGGGCCATGGCCCGGTTCTGGGACGAGGCGATGGACTGGACCCTGCACGAGGTGACCGGCGATCACGCGGTGCTGCGCTCCGCCAAGGGTGTCGGGCCGTATCTCCAGTTCCTTCGCACGCCCGGCGTGAAGACCGTGAAGAACCGCGTCCATCTCGACCTGCGGCCCTACCCCGGTGACGATCAGGCGGCGGAGGTGGCCCGGCTGCGGGCTCTCGGCGCCACCGATATGGACGTCGGCCAGGGTGACGTGCCATGGACGTGCCTGGCCGACCCGGAGGGCAACGAGTTCGACGTCCTCACCCCGCGCTGAAACTATCTGCTGTGACGATGGGACGGCGCCTACTGGGGGGCCAGCGCTGAGAAGGCCGCGGACAGGCACAGGCGCGTTCGCATCTGGTACCTGTCCGCGGCCAGCGGACCTGGGATGAGGACCTTCGTTAACTCGCGCAGCTCAGCCGCGGCGTGCCGAAGTCGGCGTTGCCATAGTTGATCGTGCCGTTGCCCTCACCGACGTAAAGCTCGAGGATCTTGGCCCCGCTGACGTTCACGCTGGCGTGGACCGTGGGTGTGGAGTTGGTCACCACGCCGCTGTCATAGATCTGGTTTCCGTCGGCGTAGAACTTGTAATCCACAGCGCCGGCGCCCTTGTCGGAGTCGTCCAGGCCCAGGTCCGTGGTGAACGTGGTGCAATTGCCGCCCAGGTAGTAATAGAGCGTGGCGACGGAGTTCACCCACAATCCATGAGAGTAGACCGTGCCATGGATTGACAGCGGGCCGCCGTAGTAGTTCTTGTTGATCCCGATGGGGCCGAAACCGTTAACCGCGGACAGCCAGGAGAGCTGGTCCAGGGTGGGGGCGCCGGCCGGCGGCACGACAACCTGGATAACGGCCTGGCCGCTGTCGCTGCCTTTCCGGATGCCGCCCCAGCGGTAGCTCGCCGTCGCGGTGAGCGCGTAGTCGCCCGGAGCGGTGCCCGGCGGGACTGTCACCTGCCAGGTCCCGTCGAGTTGGCGCCCGGTCGGCAGCGCGGGAGCCGACACGGGGGCGCCGGTATCCCAGCCGGTGGGTCCGGCCAGGGACAGGGACACGGCAGTGACCGGCTGCAGGCCGTCGTTGATGACCGTGGCCGCGACCGGAACGGTCTGCCCGGGCTGGACGATCTCGAACTGTGACCCAGGGTAGGCCGGGGGTACGTGAGGGCTGACCGAGACGCTCGTGAGCGGCGCGTAAAGGGGCGCCGTCAGGCCGCTCAGCGGCGATACCCGCAGCAGCACGGCGCCCTGCGCGGGCACGCTGGCGGTGATCACCCCCGCCGTCTCCCTAGTGGTGCCGGCCCACAGGTCACGCACGGCGTAGGCGGCTGCCTGCCCCAGCCCAACGGCCTTGGCGGTAGTGGCGACCTGCTGCGGCGAGGATGAGGTATTGGCGAGCAGCACCGCGACATCACCCCCGGCCAGCGGCTTGGCCACGATGTCGGCGCCGTTCTGCTGAGCCACGAGCTGGCCCTGCTTTCCGAGCGCGTCCTGGTCAACGGCGACGACCGCCTTGTTACCGAGTATCTGCATGGTGGCCGCGGACATGGTGGTCAGGTCGCTGCTGACGAGGAGCGGTGACGCCATTTCCGCCCAGATGCTCATCTGGGTTTCCTGCTGCTGGACCGTCCAGTTGAAGGTGGTGCTTCCGGCCATCAGCATGTCGAGGTCGTTCCATGCGCCCGGATGGGCATAGCCTGCCAGGGGCAGGTCGTCGGCTAGATGGCCGAAGACCGTGGAGGCGAAGTTGGTACCCTCGTCCGGCGCCATCCGCCACATGTTCGAGATCTGCGCGGAGAGGGCAACATACGGCAGGTAGTTGGGGTTGGCTGGGTTGGCGTCGCCGGCGCCGATCGGCATTTCCTCACTGAAGACGATGTGCCGTCCCGTCGCGAGCAGGTCCTGGCTCATCTGCCGGTAGTCGTTCTCCAGGCTGGCGCTGGTGGTTCCGGCCGGGACCCCGCAATAGTCGAACTTGAGGAAATCAACGCCCCAGCTCGCGAACGTGTCCGCGTCCTGCTGATAGTGCCCGTAGCTGCCGGGCAGTCTCTGGCAGGTCGTGGTGCCGAAGCTCTCGTACACGCCCAGTTTGAGTCCCAGGGCGTGCAGTTGAGACGCCAGCCAGGCGATTCCGTGCGGGAATCGCGTCGGATCAGCCTGCAGTTCCCCGTCTGCGGCGCGCTGTGGCGCCATCCAGCAGTCGTCCAGGTTGACGTAGTCATAGCCAAGCTTGGCCAGGCCGCTGGAGGCCAGCGCTTTGGCATTGGCCAGTACGTCGTCCTCGGTGACGCCGCACCGGTACTGGTACCAGTCGTTCCAGCCCATCGGCGGGGTCATCGCGAGCCCGTTGTACGACTGGCTCACGCCCTGCGCGGCAGTGACGGCCTGCGCGGCAGTGACGGCCTGAGCCGCCGGAGAGGTCGGAGCCACGGCCCCGATGAGCGCCGCCACGGTGAACAGCGTGGCGAGGAAGACCGCCGGGATCCTGCGCCGATGTCTGGGGTTATGCATGAGTCCTCATTTCGCCGTCGGCCCATGTCTTGGTTGCCTAATGTCTTCGCAGCTGCCGAGCCTGAGACCGGGGGAGTGCCCGTAGCACCCGGGGCAGCCGCGGGCGAACCGCGACATTCAGCGGCGTCATCCGCAAGCTCCTCCTGTGCGCGGGTTGCCCATTCTGCGCGGGTTGCCCATTCCCGGCAGGCGCACTTACATCGTCGGAGCCAACGACGCAACTGTCAATAGTATTTTACTAATTTATTTTTTTATGGATACTGTGCTGGTCTGGAGCTGCCTGCCGGTGATCTGGAGCTGCCTACCGGTCGGCTGGACCCGCCTGTGCGACGCGGGCGGCCCCTGATCGTGCGCTCGCCTAAGCGAGGCAGCCGAACGAGGCAGCAGGAAGCGCGGCGGCGTCGATCCGGGCCGACAGGATAGCGCCGTCCTCGGGTGCCGGATCGGGGATCCCATAGCGCGCCGTGGCGACGAACAGCCGGCCGCCCTCAGGACCGTCACCCAGGCAGACGCTGGTCGGCCGGCGCGCGGGCACTGGGACGACCGCCTCGACCGACCCGTCCGGCCGGTAGCAGCGCACCGCGAAGCCGTCCCACAGCGCGACCCACAGCCGGCCGGACGCGTCAACGGTCATGCCGTCGGGCGCGCCGTCGGACGGCGATAGCTCGGCGAAGACCCGCCGGCCGGCGACCTCCCCGCTCGGCGGGTCGACCCGGCACGCGTAGATCACCCCGGCGAACGTGTCCGACACGTACATCAGCGAGCCGTCCGCGGTGAACGCCGGGCCGTTCACGATGGTCATCCCGTCGAGGACCTTCGCCACCGTGCCACCGGCGCCGGCCCGGTACAGCGACCCGGCTCCCTCGGTGGCGTCGTAGGCCATGCTGCCGGCCCAGAACCTGCCGCCAGGATCGCAGCAGCCGTCGTTCATCCGCATCGGCACGGGTGATCCGTCCTCGGGGCGATCGAGCCAGGTCAGTGCGCCGTCAGGGCAGATGATCGCGATTCCGGTACCGGCCGCCGCGATCCACTCGCCCGGTCGGCCAGCGACCGGGGCCACCGCGCCCAGCGGCACCCCGAGCCGGGCCACAACCCGCGAGTCACCCGGCCTGCCACCCGGGACCTCGCGCAGCTCACCGGCCAGGATGTCGGTGAATACCAGGCGGTCACCGAGCCAGCGTGTCCCCTCGGCGAGCTCGCAGCCTCCGCCGGACCAGAGCTGGAGCGGCGATGCGCTCACCTGATCGTGTCCTCTGCCGCGTCGAGCAGGTCCAGTTCCGCGCGCGTCGGCAGGCCTTCCCAGTCGCCCGCGCTGCCCACGGCGAACGCGCTCACGGCAGCGCCGCGCCGCAGGCGGCCGGCTATGTCCAGGCCGTCCAGGACGCCGGACAGATACCCGGACACGAACGCGTCCCCGGCGCCGATTACGTCGACCGCGCGGACGGCGCGGGCCGGTACGGAAATGGTGCCGTCGGCCGTGTACGCGGTCGCGCCATGGGCGCCGCGCTTGACCACGACCGTGTGCACGCCCCGGGCCAGCAGCCCCTCAGCCGTGACTGCCGTGGCTGCCGTGACCGCCGTGGCCACGACGGCTGCCGCGCCGGGAGCCGTTTCGTCCGCCAGCAGGGCAAGTTCCGGCTCGGAAGCGAAGACGATGCCCGCCAGGGCGACCAGCGGCCGCAGCGCGGCCCGGGCGTCCGCGGCGGACCAGAGCCGCGCGCGGTAGTTGACATCCAAGCTCACGAGGCGGCCGGCCTCGCGGGCACGTTCGGCGCTGACGCGGGCGGCCCGTGCTGGGGCGGCCCCGAGCGCCGAGGTGATCCCGGTCAGGTGCAGCACCCCGCGCCCGCTCGCCGGCACAAGGTCGGGCGGCAGATCCGCCTCGTCCAGGCCGCTGCCCGCCGAGCCGGAACGGTAGTACTGAACCCGGGTGACATCCGCCAGCCGCCGTTCGAACAAGATGAGCCCGGTCGGCCGGCTCTGGTCAACCAGGGCTCCGCTGACGTCGACGTTCTCGGCGCGCAGCGTCCGCAGCACGAGAGCGCCGAGCTCGTCGTCGCCGACCCGGCCGATCCACGCGACGCTGTGCCCGAGCCGCGCCAGGCCGATCGCGACGTTGGACTCGGCCCCGGCGACAGACAGCCCGAGGCTGCCGCCGAGCCGCAGCGGTGTCGTGCTTCGCAGCGCCGCCATAGTCTCGCCCAGCGTCACGACCTCGGCGGCCGCCGCGCTCACCGCTGTCCCCAGGGTGCCGAGGCGCCGCCGTCCGTGCCGCCGTCCGCGCCGCCGTCCGTGTCATCGTCCGCGCCGCTGTCCGTGTCATCGTCCGCGGCGCGGACGGCAGCTAGGAAACTTCGGGCACGCGCTCGCAGGTCGCTCAGCGACCCGCGAGACGCGGCGTCGCCGACCAGCGGCGACCCGACCCCCACGGCCACCGCACCGGCGGCGAGGTACTCGTGCGCCATCCCGGCATCGACCCCGCCGACCGGGACGAGCGGGGCCTCCGGGAACGGGTCGAGCAGTGCCCGCAGGTAGCGCACCCCGCCAAGTGAGGCGGGGAAAAGCTTCACCGCCGCCGCGCCCTGCCGCATGGCCGTCTCGATCTCGGTCGGTGTCAGCGCGCCGGCCAGCAGCGGCAGTCCACGTCCGGCGGCGGTGCGCAGGCCGGGCGTGATAGCGGGCGTCACGACGAAGTCCGCTCCCGCGTCGGCGGCACCGTCCGCGTCCTCCGGCGTGACCACGGTCCCGGCGCCCACCCAAGCCGCCGGCCCCAGCTCGGCCCGGGCACGAGAGATCACGCCGAGCGCGTCCGGCGTGTTCAGCGACACCTCGATCAGGCTGACACCCTCCTCGGCCAGTGTCAGCACGGTGCGGGTCGCGGCACCCGGGTCGGTGCCACGGACGATGGCAAGCAGCCGCCGGGAACGGAGAGCATCCAGGAGGTTCATGCCGCCGCCTCGATCTCCAGCTCCCACTCGACCCAGCCGGACCGGGGAACCGTGACGGCGTCGTCGGGCTGCCGTGCTTCGGCGAGGTTGAAGACAGATCCGAGCATGGGTTCCACGCCGATGCTCCGGTACGGGCGGTCCTCAGGGAACCCGCCGAGGTTGCGCCACAGCGCCACCGACGTCGGCATACCGGTGTCGGCGTGCAGGCTCAGCCGCAGCCGGCCGCCGGCGTCGCGGACGGTGGCGCTGGTGCAGCCCAAGGCGATGGCGCCTACCGCCGTCCCGTCATCGGGACCCAGCCGGTCAAACCGGAGCCCGCCGGCCCTGCCGGCTCCGTGGCGGCCGCCGGCTCCGTGGCGCCCGCCGGCTCCGTGGCGCCCGCCGGCCCCGTGGCGGCCGCCGGCTGCGCCGGGACCTGGCCAGCGTGCCGTGACGAACGGAGCGCCTGCCGGCCAGGGCCGGTCAAGGAGGGGCGCGGCCTCGGGGTAGAGCCGGACTTCCGGACTGCCGGGAAGGAACAGCGTGGCGCGGGCGGAAACGTCGAGCAGGGCATGGGCTGCCCAGACGAATCGGTACCCCGGGCTCGCGGTCAGCCGGTACCGCGCGGCTATCAGGTCATCTCCTCCGGTGATGCGGCGGCGCAGCGTGAAGTTCCCGCAGTCGGCCTCGGCGCTGCCGTCACCGAGGTCGCGCCAGGCGCGTGCCCACGCGTCCCCGTGGTCGGGCTCGCCGCGGACGGTCGGCACGCATTCCTCGAGCCCGCCGGCGTCCACGAACCGATCGCCGGGAACTACCAGGCCGCGCCCGGGATCGTATCGCAGCCACAGCCACTCGCGCCCGGCCAGCCGCAGCGAGGTCCAGCGCCCGCCGTGACTCAGGTCGGTGCTCACCCCCGTGCCCGACACCCCCGTGCCCGACACTCCCGTGCCCGACACTCCCGTCACCCCCGCGCCCGATACCCCCGCGCGCCCGGTCATCACCATTCCCGGAACGAGCCGTCGGGCGCACGCCACACCGGGTTGCGCCACCGGTGCCCGGTCTCGTCCGCGCGAAGCACCGCCGCTTCGTCGATCTCGATGCCGAGCCCGGCAGCGGACGGCACCGACGCGTACCCGTCGACGAACCGGAAGACGTCCGGCTTCACCAGGTAGTCCAGGAGCTCGTTCCCCTGGTTGTAATGGATGCCGATGCTCTGCTCCTCAATGAGGAAATTCGGCGTGGCGAACGCGACCTGCAGGCTCGCCGCCAGCGCGATGGGGCCGAGCGGGCAGTGCGGCGCCAGGCTGACATCGTGCGCCTCGGCCAGGGCGGCGATCCGGCGCACCTCGCTGATGCCGCCCGCGTGCGAGACGTCAGGCTGCACCACGGCGACACCGGTGGTCAGGATGTCGCGGAAGTCCCACCGGGAGTACAGCCGCTCGCCCGTCGCCAGCGGCACCGTGGTGTGCTCGACCAGCCGGCCGAGGTCGCGCGAGTACTCGGGAAGGGCGGGTTCCTCGACGAACAGCGGAAACAGCGGCTCCAGTAGCGGCAGCAGCCGCCGGGACATGGCCGTGGAAATCCGCCCGTGGAAGTCCACGACGAGGTCCCGGTCCGGCCCGATGGCATCGCGGACCGCGGCGACACGGTCCACGACTTCCCGGGTGCGCCCGAGCGTCTCGATCGGTTCCATGCGCCCGGAGGCGTTCATCTTGACGGCGGTGAAGCCGGCCTCGGCCTGCTCGCGTGCCCGGTCGGCAACCTCCAATGGCTCATCCCCGCCGATCCAGCTGTAGACGCGTACCCTGTCGCGTACCGGGCCGCCGAGCAGCTGGTACACCGGCGCCCCGTACGCCTTCCCGGCGATGTCCCACAGGGCCTGGTCGATGCCGGCCACCGCGGACGACAGCACCGGGCCGCCGCGGTAGAAGCCGCCGCGGGTCAGCACCTGCCAGTGATCCTCGATACGGAGCGGGTCCTTGCCTATCAGCAGGTCACTCAGCTCGGCTACAGCGGTGCGCACCGTCTCCGCGCGGCCTTCAACCACGGGTTCACCCCAGCCGGTGATCCCCTCATCGGTCTCGATGCGCAGGAACAGCCACCGTGGCGGCACCAGGAAGGTGCTGACGTCAGTGATCTTCACGCGCCCGGCCGATCGGCTTCCCGCAGGACAGGGTCCGCCTGGCTGATGTCGGTCAGCGCCTGGTCGAGCAACTCGAGCACCGCGTGCTCCGCGGCGGCACTGTCTCCTGCCTCGACGGCGGCGAGAATAGCGCTGTGCACTGGCACCGAGTCAGGCCATTCCGACTTGTTGTGCACCAGCATGTCGCGGGCGCGGAGCCCCGACTCGAGGATGAACTCCATCCGGCTCAGCAGTTCGTTGTGCGCCGCGTTCAGCAGCGCGCGGTGGAAGGCGAGGTCGGCGTCGATGACCCTGGCGCCATCGGTGCCAGAGTCGATCATCGCCTGGAGGGCTTCGCGCAGGTCCGCCAGGTCCCGCTCGGTGCGGCGCAGCGCGGCGAGGCGCGCCGCCGCCGGCTCGATGATGAACCGGACCTCGGCCAGGTCGTAGAGGAACGACGCATCCTCATGCCCTTCCTGCCACCGCAGCAGGTCCGCGTCGAGCAGGCTCCAGGAGGATCGCGGCTTGACGACCGTGCCGAGCTTCTGCCGTGACTCGACGAGGCCCTTGGCCGCCAGGACCCGCATGGCCTCCCGGAGCACCGTGTTGCTGATCCCCAGCTCACGCTCGAGCTGCTGGGGCGGGAGCTGGCTGCCAGGCGCGTAGTACCCGTTGACGATGCGCGATCCGTTCGTCTCCACCGTCTCGCCGTGCAGCCCCCGCAGCGCGCCCGGCGGTCTCCTGGAAGGCATGTACGAACGGTCCTCTCTGCCTGGATCGCCAGCGGCCTGGTTCGCTTCGAGCTCTGGCACCTCTCGCTTTTCCTCCCTTGGTCAGGCAGAGTCCCTGACCACGCTCCACCCACCGTCCACGACCAGCGATGCCCCGGTGACGAACGACGCGTCGTCGGAGGCCAGGAACGCGACGGCCGCGGCGACCTCCGCCGGATCACCGAAACGCTTGGCGACGGTCGCCCTGATGCTGGCCTCCCGGGCCTTGTCCGGAACACTGTCCCACGCCCCGGTCAGCACAGGTCCCGGAAGCACCGTGTTGACACGAACATCCGGTCCGTACTCGACAGCGAGCTGCCGCCCGAGAGCGCACAGGGCCCCCTTAGCCGCCGCGTAAGCCGGGTGGCCGGGCAGGCCGACCAGGGCATGTACCGAGGAGGTGAGCACGATCGAGCCCCTGGCCCGCCGGAGCGGGCCGATGAGTGTCCGCACGCCCTGCCACGCCGCGGTCAGTGAGACCGCGATCTGTGCCTGCCACTCCTGCTCCGTGAGTTCGTGAGCTGGCTTGACCGCGATCGCCCGCCCGGCGTTGCTGTGCAGCACGTCCAGCCGGCCCCAGGTCTGTTCAACGTGCGCGCCGAGGCCATCCCAGTCCGCGCTGGACACCGCGTCCAGGTGCAGGTAGCTCGCGCGGCCGCCACCGGAATTTATCTGTGCGGTGACCTTCGCCCCGCCCTCATCGTCAACGTCGGTGACAAGGACATGGGCGCCTTCGGCGGCCAGCCGCTCGGCTGCGGCGGCGCCGATGCCGCTGGCGGCACCGGTAACGACTGCCACGCGGTCGCGGAACCTCATAGGAACCTCATCACGACAGGAGGTTAGCATTAGATGGGATTATAGTAAAATATGCTTGACCAAGATCACTGGTAGCCATTACCGTCGCCCTGACGGGGGTCCTGACATTGCCTGTCCACGATGTGGTGATAGGAGGACCGGGGATGCGACGTAGACGCTTTCCGGTGGCGCTCGCCTTCTGCGGCATGCTGACGGCGGCAGCGGTGGCCGGGTGCGCGAGTTCCGGGAGTTCCAGCGCGTCTGGGGGTTCCGGCACGAGCGCGCCGTCCCATCCGACGTTCGTCTACCTGCAGACGGACGGCTCTCAGTCGTACTTCGTGCTGGAGGGCGACGGGGCGAAGACCGAGGCGGCGAAGCTGGGGGCCACGGTCAAGGTCTCGAACGAGAACAACAGCTCGTCCACGACGATCAGCGACATCCAGACGGCGATCGGCCAGCAGGTCAACGGGCTGATCGTGGTCGCGCCGGATGCCTCCCTGGGCCCGCGCATGGTCAACCTGGCCAAGACCGCTAACGTCCCGATCATGGCTTCCGACAACGGTTTCGCCGCGAGCGACGGCAACCAGGTCCCGTTCGTGGGAATCGACGCGGCGGCGTTCGGCGAAAGTACCGGATCCATCCTGATGGGCTACTACAACCAGCTCCACTGGTCGGCGGCCAGCACCTACATGCTCCTGTTCACCAACCCGGCACTGCCTACCTGCAACCTACGGACGAATGCCGAGGAGGCCAAGGTCGTCGCCAGCGGCTTGCCCAAGAGCCACGTCATCGCCGTGCCCACGACCGACAACACCACGCAGGCGGCGTTCAACAACACCGGGCCGGTCAAGACGTCGCATCCGCAGGCGAAGGACTGGATGGTCGCCGGGTGCAATGACGATGTGGCGTTCGGCGGCGCCAAGGCGCTGGTCAGCGCCGGCGTGCCGGCCTCCGGCGTCGACGCGGTGGGCCTCGGCGGGGACCTCGCGTGCCAGGTGTGGGGCTCCGGTGCACCCGATGTGGGCTTCCGCGGGACCAACTACATCTATCCGAATGCGATCGGGGCGGCCGCCGTGCGCGAGATGTACGACAACGTCGTCAAGCACGAGTCGTTCCCGGCCAACACCTACGTGTCGCCGATCCAGATGTCCCGGTCGGACTACACGACCGTCGACAAGTCCTGCTGATGGCCGCGGTGCGAAAGGCGCCTGAGGCCGCCCGGCTCGCGGGCGCCCGCAGGGCCGGCGCGCTCGCCGCGGTCTCTCGCGATCTGTACGTCGACCTGGCACTGGTCGCCGCCCTGGCGGTGCTGCTCGTCGTGTTCGGCGTGGCGAGCAACGGGCGGGAATTCCTCGAGACCAACCTCGTGAGCATCCTGGACGCCGGATCGATCCTCGGCGTGGTCACCGTCGGCCAGGTCATCGTCATGATCTCCGGCAACCTGGACATCTCCGTCGGCTCGAGCACCGGCCTCGTGACCGCGGCACTGGCCGAGGTGATCGCGCACTCCCACGCCAACCTCGCCCTCGGCCTGGTGGCCGCCGTCGCGGTCGGCCTGGTCGCGGGAGTGATCAACGGAGCCGCGGTCGCGTACGCGCGGGTCAACTCGGTCATCGCCACGCTGGCGACCTACTCGGCGTATCTCGGCGTGGCGCTACTTGTCACGAACGGGCAGGAGGTCGGGATCGACAGCTCCGCACTAGGCACCCTGGGCACCGGCAAGGTGCTGTCGGTGCCGTACCTCGTGATCGTGCTCATCGCGGTGACCGCGATCGCGATGACCCTCATGCGCCACTCGCTCGGCGGGCACCGGGTGTACGCGGTAGGCGGCAGCCAGCAGGCGTCCCTGGTGGCCGGGATCAGGGTTCAGCGGTACCTGTTCGTGGTGTTCCTGCTCAGCGGCCTGTGCGCGGCGATCGCCGGCGTGATGCTGGCCGGCCAGACCGGTACCGCGCAGCCGACCGAGGGCAGCGTGGGACTCGAGCTGACGGCCATCACCGCGGTCCTGCTCGGCGGCACCGGCCTCAACGGCGGGACGGGGACGGTGTTCGGCGCCGTCCTCGGCGTGCTCGTCCTGTCTACCCTGGACAATGGATTGCTGCTGCTCGGCGTCCCGGCGTTCTGGCAGCAAGTGGCCACCGGTGCCGTCCTTATGATCGCCGTGCTGCTCCAGGACATCTCCGGCCATCGCAACCGGCTGCGGGCCATGCGGGCGGCCAGAAGGAGAGCCCAGCGCGCGGCGGGAGCCGCGCTGTGATCCCGGCGGTGGCGCCGCCGCCGCGGCTGGCCGCGGTCGGGCTGGCCAAGGAGTACGGGCACGTGGTGGCGCTGGACGGAGTATCCGTCGAGTTCAAGCCCGGGCTGACCGGCATCGTCGGTGACAACGGCGCGGGCAAGTCGACGCTTATGCGGATCCTGTCCGGTGCCGAGGTGGCAGACGAGGGCTCGGTGCTGATCGACGGGCAGCCGCGGGCCTTCGGATCGGCCCTGGACGCCCGGCTGGCCGGGATCGAGTCGCTCTACCAGGATCTGGCGCTGGTTGACACGATGTCGGTGGCGGACAATATCTTCCTCGGCCGGGAGATAACCCGCCGGATACTCGGTATACGTACCGTCGACCGCCGCCGCATGCGTCAGGAGGCCGACCAGGTGCTGGCCACCGTGCGGATCTCGATGCCCTCGTCACGGGCAGGTGTCCGGCAGCTGAGCGGCGGCCAGCGCCAGGCTGTCGCCATCGCCAGAGCGCTCCACTTCAAGGCGCGGGTGCTGTTGCTCGACGAGCCGACAGCCGCGCTTGGACCGAGGGAGACGGCGGCCTTCCTGGACCTGATCCAGGATGTGGCCTACCGCGGCGAGACCGTGGTGATGGTGGGGCACAACCTGCCGCAGATGCTCGAACTGGCCGACCATCTGCTCGTGATGCGGGCCGGGCGGGTCCGGGCCACCCTGAATCCCAAGGAGACAACCCTGCGCGACCTGGCCGAGCTAATGGTCGGCTCCGCCTTACGCGATCGCGAAAACCTCATTTATAACGAACGTTCTGTGGTTCTTCTCCCCAGACGCTTTACCCGGTCACGGGATTGTGACTTTCATTGCTGCCAGGGCGGGGGCTCCTCGGCGCTGCCCCGTCAAGGGCTGTCCTGGTGCCCGCTTTGGTGCCTGCGCCGGGGCACCCGGCTGCCCCGGGCGGCGGGCGGGCCCGCGGGTGCCGGGCGGCCGGAAGCGGCGCCCTCGGCCGTCCCCTCCGGTACCGCCCCGTCCCGCGGCTGGGCAGGCGTCCGGCCGGGGGCCGCGGAGGTCATCATGGCCGACACTGCGGCGCGTACCGCTGCGGGCCCGCCGCCGGGCGGCACCTTCAACGAGACGTAGGCGGCAGCGCCTGCGGGGATGGGCAGCCAGAAGTTGACCAGCCGCCAGCCGAGCACGCCGAGGGTGGCCACGCTGCGGGTGATGCCGAAACTGACCAGCAGCAGCGGCGCGACCGAGTCGATCACGCCCAGCCCCGCCGGGGTCACCGGCAGCACCCCGGCGACGTTGGCGATCCCGTAGGCGGCGAACAGCTCCACCGGATCGGCGATGCGGCCGAAGGCGGCCACGAAACACCACAGCGAAGCGGCGTCCAGCAGCCAGTTCAGGCTGGCCCATCCCAGCGAGGCGGCCATCACGTTCTTGTCGTGGCCCAGCGCGGACAGCGAGGTCCCGGCATCGCGGACGGCCCGTTCCAGGCGGTCACCGCCCACGCCGGGAATCTTGTCCCCGGCTGCGCGGATCAGCCGGGAGGCGCGCGCGGCGCCGCGGGTGACCCCGAGTACCAGGGCCGCGACCGCGGCCAGCAGCACGGCACCGGTGATAGCCACGCTTACGTAGATGGGGTGGAACCCGGCCAACGGTATTGAGATCACCAGCGACAGCCACAGCAGGACGTTCAGCACCACAGTCGAGCCCAGCCCCTTGGCCGCCATCATCACCCCGGCGTCGTTGCCGGTGATGCCCTCGGCGGTGAACAGCCGGTAGCCGAGCCCGGCGCTGCCCAGTGTGCCGGCCGGGATGACGTGCGCCACCGCCGCCGCGGCCAGGTCGATGCGGAACAGCCGGGACAGGCCCGGCCTGCCCCGCGGCGGGAGCAGCGCCCTGGTCAGCAGCCCGTAGCAGAACAGCGACGCGGCCTCCAGCGCCACCCCGGCGATCAGCCACGCCGTGTTCACCCGCCCCAGCAGGGACAGGTCCTTGCTGGCCCCCACCAGCTCAGGTACCACCAGGTACTCGGTCACCAGCAGCACCGCGAAGATCACCACGCCGCGGCGCAGCGGCCTGACCAGGAACGGAAACCACGCCAGCCAGGCCCGGCACCAGCGCCGCCAGCCGCCCGGGGCGGCGCCGCCGTTACCGGTCACCGGCGGCTGGCTTTGTCCCGGCCTGGCCCGCATCGCACCCGGCTACCCCGGATCCGGGCCGCGATGCCTGCCGGGCGGGCATCGCCGCCGGGCGGCGCCTGGCACCGCCGGGCCGGGCAAACCGCGGGGGGAGGGGGCACAGGTTGAGGATGTTATGCAGCCTGTGACGAAGGGCGTGGCGGTGTCAGCGCCGACGGCGGGGTGCCCGCCATGCGGTGCCGATGCCGGCCTGGTGCAGGGCCAGGCAGGCCAGGCCGGCGAGTAGCAGCCCGGTGGGGGTGAATGCCTGGTCGGTGACGGTGCTGGTGGCGTTGATGATGAACGCGATGACGAAGATGATGGCGGCGGCGATGGCGAGCATCACGGCTCCCTCGTGGGTCCATGGCGGTGACGCTGGGGTTTACTTGCTGGGCTCGGGCAGGTGGCAGGACACTTTGGGGTTCACCCCGGCGTAGTTCAGCGGCCCCGCCAGGATGGTGACGATGATGGTGCCGGTCCCGGCGCAGCTTTCCGAGCCCTCGGAGTAGTAGTGCCGCTGCCCGGCGGCGATCGCGCCGATGATCAGCCAGATGAGCAGCAGCACCGTTACCGGCCGCGCCGTGCGCATCGCCGCCTCCTGTCCGCGGCGCCCGGGGGCGTGCCGCTGATGAGGGTCCCGGCCCGGTGCCGGGGAGCCTTGCCTGGTGCAGTTGGTCTACCAATACCAGTACCGGTGTCTGGCGTGGCGGCTTTCGGGCGGGAATCCTTCGGATTGTCATCGGCGGGCGGCGGGGGCTACCGGGTGAGCTTACGCGTGGGTAGGCTGGGCTGCCCTGGCGCGGCCGTGCCGGGGTGAGGCTGGCAGCGGGAGTGGGGAGGCCGCGATGAGCGTACCCGGGTTTTCCGCGGCGCTGCGGGTGCTGTGCCGCGATGCGGGGGGTGATGTGCACCGGGTGCTGGCGGCGGCGTGCGGGCCGGTGCCGGCCTGGGACCCGGTGGTGTACCTGGCTGATTTCTCCCGTCAGGTGCTCATCCCGCTGGCCGCCGGGATGGA
>JAFARZ010000088.1 GCA_019245115.1 Streptosporangiaceae bacterium
GCCAGCTCCAAGCCCTCGGCCTGACCGTCACCCTCACCCCCGCGGAGACCACCGCCGCCTAACCACCCGCTAACCCCAAGCCGACGGCACAACCCGCCGCCGGCTGCTGCCGCCTGCCCGCAAAACCCCCTAATTTCCGGTCAGCACGAATTGCCAGTCCCGTCGATCTTCCAGCAGGGACGCTACTTGGTGCGATGGTGGCCGCGGCACACTATCACCGCGACCATGGTTCATCTCGGGACGAGACGCTGGATTGTGGTGTCGCGAGTGCCGAGGCGTCGTACTCCTGTGGCGGCGGCTTATTCTCCTCGGCGCGATCGGGGCTGAGGATGGGGTCATGGCACAGCTGCCAGAAGTGTGCCCGGTAGGCGGGCTGATCGGCGCGGAGATCCGCGGGCTGGACCTGACCCGGGAGTATCCGGACGAGACATACCAGGCCGTGCGGCAGGCATGGGCCGAGCACGGCGTGATCTTCTTCCACGACCAGTATCTGACCGCGGAGCAGCGGGAGTCCTTCGCCCGGCGGTTCGGCGAGATCCGGACGATGCAGCAGGTGCGCAAGGAGCCCGGCCAGACCCGGAACGTCGGCGAGAGCTGGCACGTGGACATGACGTGCTTCGACGAGCCGCCGATCGGTACGATCCTGTTCGCCGAAGAGGTCCCGCTGTACGGCGGTGACACCCTGTGGGCCGGCATGGGCCCTGCGTTCGAGGCCCTGTCGGAGGGCCTGCGCCGGACGCTCGCCGGGATGTACGCGGTGCATGCGAACGTCCGCAACCTCGGCCCGAGCTATGCGCAGACCTCGCCGCCCGAGCCGTCGATCGCGGAGTACGACGCGGCCGACGGGCCGCTGCACCCGGTGGTCAGGGTGCTCCCCGAGACCGGCCGGCGCGTACTGTACGTCAACCCGGAGTACACCATGCGGTTCGAGGGGTGGACCCGACGGGAGAGCTTGCCCTTGCTGCGCTACCTGTTCGAGCACGCCACCAAGCCGGAGTTCGTCACGAGGTTCGGCTGGCGGCCGGGCTCGATAGCGTTCTGGGACAACCGCCAGGTGTGGCATCTGGCGGTGAACGACTACCACGGCATGCGCCGGGTGATGAACCGGATCCTGCTGACCGGCACCAAGCCCATCCCCGCCGGCCGGTTTCCAGCGCCTTTTCTTCCATAACGGGGATTACTCGGCGCGGCAGGGGTTGGGCATGTCCCCGCTGTTGAAGTCGCGCTTCAGGGTGGCCGTGGTGAATCCGGGCTCTGGGTAGAGGTTGGGCAGCAGCGGCCCGAATTCAGCCGTGGAGCTGCCGCCGAAGTTGTTCACCGTGCCCGGGAGGAACGGACCGCCCTCCTGCCACATGCATTGTCCTTGGCGGAACGTGGTGGAGAAGAACGGGTAGAACTGCGCGCCGGGCGGCAGATTGACGCAGTTGGCGCCGGTGACCGGGCTGCAGAACGGCGGGTTGGCCTGCGCGCCCTGGACCTCGATCGCCGGCAGGTCGGTCTCGAATGCGATCGTCGAATAATTCTTCCCGCGGGTCAGCGGGCTGGTGAACAGCACCGGTGTGGGGTGCAGGGCCCGGTCCAGGAACGGGTTCGGGTTGGTGCCAGGCCAGTCGTTCCGGTAAGTCTGTCCGTCATAGTCCTCGTCCGAGGTGAAGCATCCGTCGATGTTCACCAGCGTGGAGTCGGTGCCGGGAACGCAGCCCGTGTCGTCCGCGTCCGCGGTCGCGTCCTGAGACCCCGGCGAGGTGCAGTTGCCGTTCGCGTCGATCGCGAGACAGTTCTCGAAGTGGCCCACCTCATCGGACATGGCCACGTTGTACGTGTGGGCCGCCCAGCTGGTTCCCCGCGGGTTCGCGGTCGAGTACTCGGGGTGGAACGCGTAGGGCGCTTCGGTGCAGGTGCTGGAGCTGGGGGTGTACAGAATGTGGCCGAACCCATTGGCTATGGACGCGGTCATCGAGCCGTGCCGGCCCGTGGTGAGGTCGGTCATGTCGACCCGGAACCCGGCCGCCGTGTCGTGCATGTGGATCTTGATGCGGTCGCCGGGGTTCATGAGCAGGTCCTCGGCCGTGTTCGGGTTAACGGCGCTGAAGTTGGGATTGCTGAACGTACCCGTGAACAACGGGTTCGCGGGCGCCTGCGAAACCCCGTTCCTGGTGATGTAGGCCGAGTTGATGGGCTCCACCCCGCCGAGCAGGAAGTTGTTGCACGCGCTGGTGTTACTGACGCCGGTGTTCTGGTCCCGCACGAGGCTGTCGATGGTCATCGCCGCGCAGTATTGGGTCGCGGTGCAGCCGAATCCCTCGAACTGGGGAACGTAACCCGGGCCATAGAACTGGAGCTCCATGAAGGCGGTCCCGGGATGCTTCCCGATATAGTCCGGCGCGTTCGGATTGCTGCCGACAAGGTTATTGCTGTCGGAGTCCGGCGTGCATTGCGTGGTGAACTCTGGCGCGGACTGGCTGTCACACATCGTGAGCCCGAACCAGAATGTCGGACGCAGCTCGAAGTTCCACGTGGTGCCGTCGGCGCCGGTGGCATTCGGCTGGACCTTCGGATCCTTCGGCAGCGTCATGACGTAGGTCATGTCGTTGCCCGAACCGCGGATGCCGGACTTGAACTCCACGGACGGCTCATCGTGGCCGACGTACTTGCCGGCGGCGTAGACACCGGCATCGGCGCAGGTCGATTTGTTGCTTTCGCAGAAGGGTTCGTCGATGGTCCCCGTGCTTTTCGCGAGGACCCTGGCCGGTGAGCTGGCCTGGCGCGCGGCGCTCGCGGGAAGCGCGGCCGCCGCCAGCATGGGGAGGCTCATGAGGCTGAGCGCGGCCAGTGTGGATCGCTTCAATCTCTGTCCTTTCAGAGATCTCTATATGTCGCATTCATTATCTAGGTCTATAAGTCCAGTGACGATAATTCGGCGCAAGCGAATTAGGCGCGATTTGTCATTGGTAGCGCAGGGCGATGCCGGGCTGGACGCGGGTGGCGCGGCGCAGCGGTCCGCGGATCACGATCAGCGTGAGCACCACGAGAGCGGCGAGCGTTCCCAGCGGGATGACGGCCGGGAATTCGCGCGGCAGGGTGATATCGGAGTTGTGCTGGATGAGCGCGGACAGCCCTTCGTAAATCAGCCAGCCGAGCGGGACGGCCACCACCCAGCCCACGGCGGCGAGGACCATCGCCTCCGCGCTGAAGACGCGGCGGATCTGGCGCGCCCTGGCACCGGCGCAGCGCAGGATGCCGATCTCGCGGGTCCGCTCGAAGACGCCCATGCTCAGGGCACTGACCAGGCCCATCAGGGTGATGGCCACCACCAGCAGACCCAGGATCTGGACGATGGCGAGCACCGTCGTGACGGTGGAGGTGGCATCGGCCTCGGCCACGTAGACATCGGTGGTGCCGACCCGGTACCCGGCCGCGGTCAGCCGGTTCGCGACGGCGGCCGCCGTCCGGTCGATGGCGGCGTGGCCGGAACTCGCGGTGGTGAGCCACAGCGAGTTGGCCGCGCCAGGCTGGCCGTCCAGGCGTTCCAGAGCCGGCAGCGGGAGGTAGACCTCGTCGCCGCTGTTGTTGTAAACGGTGTCGAGCCCGACGACCTGGACCCGGGTATCTCCGGCGGGGGTGCCGATGGTCAGCACCTGGCCGACGCTCGCGCCAACCGTACGCGCCACGGCGGGTCCCAGGATTACCGGCAAGATCGCGGTACGCGACTCCGCGGCGTCCGCGGCGGTGAACCACCGGCCGGCGCTCAGCCGGTAAGAATAGAAGGGCCGCGTCCCCAGGCCCTCCGCCTGGTAGTCCTGCCCGGCGTACCGCACTGAGCTGGTCTCGACCGGCTGGGCGCCTGTGACCCCCGGCGTCCCGGCGGCAATCCTGACCGCCTGCCCGCCGAACGGCCGCGAGCCGCTGGTCAACCCGACCCCGATGCCGAAGCGGAGCTGGCCCTCGGTCCGGGTGATCAGAGCTGACACCGACTGGCCGAGGGCGAGGAGCCCGATCGCGAGCCCGGCCGCGACCGCCACCTGCGCGATCGTGGCCATGCTGCGCCGCTTTTGGCGCAACGTGTTGCGGATTCCCATCCGCGTGCCGCCGGAAAGCCCGATCCAGGACCGCGCGCCGCCTCGCGTGGCCAGGCGGTCGAGCCACCCGGCGCCGAAGGCGACCGTCCCCCTTCCGGCCATGATGTCCGCGACGGGCCGCCGCAGCGCTCGCCGCAGCGCCGGTAGCGACGCGGCGACAGCGAGCGCCGGGCCGAGCACCAGGCTGGTCACGACGACCGGGACGGAGACACCGAAGCCGACGTTCACGTCGCTGATCATCTGAGCGAAAGAACGGGCCAGCAAGTAGGCGATGCCGATGCCGGCGAGCGTACCGAGGACCGCTCCCGCCCCGCCGAGCAGTGCCGTTGTCCGCACGATCACCCCGCCGATCTGCCGGCGGCGCCCGCCGAGGGACTTGAGTATGGCTATCTCGCTGGCCTGCTCGGCGATGAGGGTGTTCATCGTGGCGGAGATGAGGAACAGGGCGGACGCGAACGCCAGGATGGTGATGATGTACAGCAGCGCCATGATGTGACCGAACGTGGACTTTCCCGGCCACTGATCGAGGGCTCTGGTATCGGGCAGCGCCGTGATCGGATCCGACCCGGTCCGCGCGGTCAGGTAAGCGCGTACCTCGGCGATCACCAGTGACTGCCGCGCCGTGCTGTCGTCGGTCAGCCGGAATCCCAGGTAGTTGTAGCCCCGCGCGCCGGTGATCGCGTCGACGGTGGCCGCGGAGGCGTAGAACACCGGCGTGGTGGAACCGTTCGCCTTGGGGGTGGCGGCCAGGTTCATCCCCGTCCCGCTCACCCGCAGCGGGACCAGCCTGCCGTCGGCGGCCAGCACGCGTATCGTGCCGCCAACGGGGACGTCGTAATCGGTGGCCCGGCCGTTGGCCGCGTCAGCGAGCACCTCGCCCGGCCCCGGCATCCGGCCGGACATCAGCGGGACGGTGTCAACCGGGGCCGCGGCCAGGTCACCGCCGAAGATACCGACGTTCTGGGTGCCGGCCGCGGACGTCGCCTTGGTCACGTAGCCGTCGACGGGACTGACGGCGGCGACGCCCGGCAGGCGTCCCAGCTCGCCGAGTTCGGCGGGAGTCAGGTCCAGATCGCGAGTGGTTATCCCGACGTCGAACAGATGGCTGTCGCTGACCTGGCGGTTCATCGCCGTGTTCAGCAGGCTCGGCACGGCCAGGAAGCCCAGGCTCGTGATCGCGATGCTCAGCGTGAACACGGTCAGCAGCGTGCGGGCGCGATGGCGGCTCAGGTCGCCCCAGGCCTTGCGGTTCAGCGTGCTCATCGCGCTGCTCTTTCCTGGGACCGCCTGTCGTCGACGATCAGGCCGTCGCGTACCGAGATGACGCGGGATGCCCGCGCCGCCAGCCCCGGATCGTGTGTCACGTACACGACCGTGGTACCGGCGCCGTTCTGTTGTTTGAGGAGTTTTAGCATTTCCTGTGCCATGCCCGTGTCCAGGTTGCCAGTGGGTTCGTCGCCCAGCAGGATCGGCGGCTCGCACGCCATCGCCCGGGCGATGGCAACGCGTTGCTGTTCGCCGCCGGACAACTCGAGCGGCAACCGGTCGCCGCGATCGGCGAGCCCGACCGCCGCCAGGTGCCGGCTCGCCACGGCCCTTCGCTCCCGGGCCGGGCCGAGCCGGGCCAGGTCCAGCGGGAGCGTGGCGTTCTCCACGGCGGTGAGCGTGGGCATCAGCTGGAAGAACTGGAAGACGATGCCCACGGTGCGGCCGCGCCAGACGGCGAGCTGCTCTTCGGTCATCTGGTCCAGGCGGCTGCCGTTGACCGTCACGGTCCCGGCGGTGGGCCGGTCGATGCCGGCGATGAGGTTGATGATGGTGGTCTTCCCGCTGCCGGACGGGCCGATGATCGCCACCATCTCGCCCGCTTCTATGGTCAGGTTCACGCCACTCAGTGCGGGGAACCCCACCCCCCGCCCGCCTCCCCTACCCCCTACCCTGTACACCTTCTCGACTTGGGCCAGTTCGATCATTGGTGTGTTCATGACGGCTACGATGACTCGCCGCGCGGGCGGTCCGCATCGGCCGCGATGCCCGTTTCCGCGGCCCTTCTCAGGGGGCATCCAGGCTCGCGCGGCGCCGCGGTTACGCCGTTGGTAGGAGACGGCGGATCGGCCCTGCGGAGGATGGCCCGCGTCGCCGGCCGGCGTTTACGATCGGCTGGTGAAAAGGCTCGCCACCTGGGTTGCCGCGCTACCGCCGCGCCGGCAGGACCTCGCGCTCGCGCTGGCGCTTGCCGCCTACTACGTCGGGTCCCTCATCCCCGAGGCCGGGCAGCTGCGCTTTCCCTACGCGGCGTTCGTGCTCGTCGCGCTCCAGGCGTTGCCGCTCACCTGGCGGCGGCGCTGGCCAATCATGGTTTTCCTGATCATCTGCGTCCCGCGCACGATCTATGACGACCTGAATATGGGGTTCGCGCCGCTACCGCTCGCCTTGATGATCGGGTACTACACCGTGATGGACCGCAGCTCGACCAGGGCGCGATGGATCATCAGCGGCCTGATGCTGGCCGGTGTCATCCACACGCGGTTCCTGCCCGGGCACATCCCTTACGACTCCTTTGTCTCCGCGCTGGAGTTCGCGGCCGCCGGGATGGCCGGCATCATCAGCCGGACGCGCCGGGCCTACCTGCAGGAAGTGGAGTCGCGAGTCAAGCACGCCGAGGCCGAACGCGATCGCGAAGTGGCGCTGGCCGCCGCGCAGGAGAGAACCAGGATCGCCAGGGAACTGCACGATGTGGTGGCGCATCACGTCAGCCTGATGGCGGTCCAGTCGGAAGCCGCCGCCTCGCTGCTGCCGGAGCGGCCGGCCGAGGCGGCGCGATCCGTCGAGATCATCGGGCTGACCGCTCGGGACGCCCTGACCGAGCTTCGCCGGCTCCTCGGCGTCCTGCGGGGGCCGGTCGGCCCGGTAAACCGCCGTCCCACCACGTCGCCGTCTCCGTCGATCAGCGAACTCGACCAGGTGCTGGCGCAAGTGCGCCAGGCCGGTATCGCGGTCGACCTCCGGGTCGTGGGGCCTCCCAGCAGGCTGGCGCCGGGCGTGGACCTGACCGCCTACCGGATCGTGCAGGAGGCGCTGACCAACACGGTCCGGCACTCCGGCGCGGATGAGGCGGCGGTGACCGTCAGCTATGAGCCCGGGTTCGTCACCGTTTCGGTCACCGACAGCGGGAGCGGGCTGGCTGCCGCCAACGGCACAGCCGACAGGCCGGTGAAGTTCCGGGATCCGCCCGATGGCGGCGGGGGGCGGCTGACCATGCCTGGCGGCTTCGGGCTGGCCGGAATCGCCGAGCGGGTCGCGTCCTGTGGCGGGACCCTTGCCGTCGGCCCGTGCGAAGCGGGCGGGTTCGCGGTCACGGCCAGATTGCCGGTGCCGTGACCGCGCCCTCGGGCGGTCCGTCAGCCGGTTCTTCGGGCGGTTCTTCGGGCGGTTCTTCGGGCGGCGCAGTCCGGGTGCTGGTCGTCGATGATCAGGAACTGGTGCGCACCGGATTCTGCGTGATCCTCGAAGCGGCGGACGGGATCACCGTGATCGCGGAGGCCGCCGACGGGGCGCAGGCCGTCCGCGCCGCCGCCGAGCTTGAGCCGGACGTGATCTTGATGGACGTCCGGATGCCGGAGATGGACGGCCTGGAGGCCACCAGGCGGATCACCGGCGGAGATCACCGGTCGTCCAGGTCGAAGGTCGTCATGCTGACCACCTTCGACCTGGACGACTACGTGTACGAGGCGCTGCGCGCCGGGGCGAGCGGGTTCCTGCTCAAGGACGCGCCGCGGCACGACCTGATCGCGGCGGTCAGGATCGCCGCCGCCGGCAACGCGCTGCTCGCGCCGTCGGTGACGATGCGGCTGATCGACGCGTTCGCCCGCAAGCCGGCGCAGACCCTCCCGGCACCGTCCCGGCTGGCTTCGCTGACCGCGCGGGAGCGCGACATCCTGCTGCTGCTCGCCCGCGGCCTGACCAACGCGGAGATAGCCGCCGACCTGGTGATCAGCGAGGCCACCGTGAAGTCGCACGTCGGGAACCTGCTCGCCAAGCTAGGGCTGCGCGACCGGGTGCAGGCCGTGATCCTGGCCTACGAGACCGGTATGGTCCACCCCGGTAGTCCGGACGCGATCAGCTAGTGTCCCGCGCGGTCAGCCACTGGGGTCTGCCTGCCCAGCGCGATCAGCCAGCCAGCAAGTAGTGTTCTGCGTGTGAAGATTGGCCTGTTTGCCGTCAATTACGGGACCTGTGCCGATCCCGAGCAGGCCGTGCGGGTGGCTCGGCACGCCGAAGCCGCCGGGTTCGAGTCGGTGTGGACCGGGGAGCACCTCGTGCTGCCCGATCCGTCGCCGCGCGGTTTCACGATGCCGCCCACGCTGCCGTTCCTCGACACGGTCGTCGCCCTCACCCTGATCGCGGCGAACACCAGGACGATCAAGCTGGGCACCGGGGTCATCGTGCTGCCGCTGCGTAACCCGGTGGTCCTCGCCAAGGAACTGGCCAGCGTCGACGTGGTGTCCGGGGGACGCCTGATCGCCGGGTTCGCGGCCGGTTACGTCCGCGAAGAGTTCGCGGCCACCGGCGTTCCGATGGCGGGCCGTGGTGACCGGATGGAGGACTACATCCGCGCGATGCGGGCGCTGTGGTCCATGACGAGCCCCGAGTACCAGGGTCCGTTCGTCTCGTTCGGGGGTATCGACGCCCATCCCCGCCCCCGGCAGCGGCGTGGTCCGTCGATCGTGGTCGGTGGTGACGCACCCGCTGCCCTTCGTCGTGCGGTGACCATGGCCGACGGATGGTACGGGTTCGGCCTGGACCTGGCGGAGACCCGCCGGTACATCGAGGAATTGCGGCGGCTCGGCAAGGACCACGAACGCCCGGCCGGAATTGGCCCGCTGGAAATCAGCGTCACGCCAATGGGCCCGCTGGACCAGGGCACGGTCGGCCAGTACGAGGAACTCGGCGTCGACCGGCTGATCCTGCTGCCCCAGCCCGATGCCGACCGCGCGCACCGGCACGCCCCGGTTCCGGTCGACCGCATCATGGACAACATTGATCATGTGGCCGACCGGATAATCAACGCCTGACCGAATCCGCTGGCACCGTCGCGATGACTCCCGGCGTCCGGCAGCGTCGATATGGCTATGGACACAGTCAACCTGGACAACCTTTACGGCTCGCCCCTGCTCGAGTGGCCGCGCATCGAGGGCCGCCTGGAGCGCGGCGTGACCCAGGCGCCGGGAACCGGCGGACCCAATCGCCACACCTGCTGGCTGACCACTATCAATCCGGACGGCAGCCCGCATGTCACGGGTGTCGGCGCCTTGTGGGTCAATGGGTCGTTCTGGTTCGAGACCGGCGAAGGCACGCGAAAGGGCAGGAACCTCGCCCGCGACGCCCGTTGCGCTCTGAGCGTGGCTACGGAGGAATTCGATCTCGTGGTGGAGGGGGAGGCGCACAAGATCACTGACCCGCGGGCCGTCGCCGACATGGCGAGCAGGTGGGCTGCTGAAGGCTGGCCCGCCCGCGTGGATGAATCCGGCTCGGCGCTTACCGCCGAGTTCAGTGCGCCTTCGGCCGGGCCTCCGCCCTGGTTCGTGTACCGCCTGACGGCTCGCACAGCGACCGCGCTCGGGACAGTGGATCCGGGTGGCGCCACGCGATGGCGCTTCTAGCAGACTAGGGATCATGCTGACCGGAGGTCGCGCCGGGGAAGCCCGCGCCGCCGAGGCCCGCGCCGCGGCCCGGCCCGGTCGGCGCGATGCCGCGCTGGACCGGCGCATCGCGGCGCTCGCCATCCCCGCCCTGGGCGCGATAGCCGCCGAGCCGGCCTACAACCTCGCGGACACCGCGATCGTCGGTCACCTCGGCCGCGTGCCGCTCGCCTCGCTGGCCATCGCGACGACGACGCTCATGCTCGCGTCCTGGGTGGCGATCTTCCTCAGCACCGCGACAACCTCGTCGGTGGCGAGTCTCGCCGCGGGCCGCGAGCACTCGAAAGCGGCTCGGGCCGCGGGAGCGGCTTACCTCGTGGCCGTGATCGGCGGCGCGGTCGTAGCGCTGCTGATCTTCGTCGTCGCGCCGTGGCTCGCTCACCTCCTCGGCGCCCAGCCCGCCGTTCTCGCCGGCTCGGTCAGCTACCTGCGCATATCCGCGGCCGGCCTGCCTTTCCTCTACCTCAGCTTCGCCGGCAACGGGCATCTCGTCGGGCTGGCCGACACCCGGACGCCGCTGCGCATCGCGGTCGGCGCCAACGTGGCGAACGTGGCGCTGGAGGCCGCGCTGGTGTACGGCGCGCGCTGGGGGCTGAACGGCTCCGCATGGGGTACCGTGCTGGCCCAGGTGAGCGCGGCGGCTTGCTACGCGGCCGCATCCCGGCGCAGGGAAATCCGGCTCGCGATGCCCGGCCAGCATGAGATCACCACACTGCTGCGTGCCGGGCACCAGCTATCGGTCCGGACGATCGCGCTCGGCGTGGTGCCGCTGACGACGACAGCGATCGCCGCGCGGCTCGGGCCGGTCGCGCTGGGCGCCCAGCAGATCGCGATGCGGGTCTGGTACCTGCTAGCCATCCTCCTCGACGCGCTCGCGGTCCCCGCGCAGGTCTACGTCAGCTCCGCACTCGGCGCGGGAGACGCCGCGTCGGCGCGGCAGGTCGGGCGGCGCAGCCTGTGGCTCGGGCTGATCGCCGGAATCGTGCTCGCGGTGATAACTGCCGTGATGGCGCCGTTCGTGCCCGCGGTCTTCACCCATGACGCCGCCATCAGGTCCGCGGCGATCACGGCCCTGCTCGTTTCGGCACTGACCCAGCCGGTCGGCGCGCTCGCTTTCGTCCTCGACGGCCTGATCCTGGGCATTTCCGACTACGCGGCGATGCGGCGCACGATGATCCTGGCCATCTTCGCCTACGCGCCGATGGCTGGTCTGGTGCTGGCCTTCCACGGATTGGGACTACCCGGCATCTGGGTCGCCATCGGCCTGTGGCTGGCCGCCCGGGCCGTACTCCTCGGCCGCCGCTGGGCCGTCGCAAGTTCCTAGTGCCGCGACCGGTTATGTTTGCTCCCGTCCGCCCCGTAGATCCGGTGCGGGGCAGCCGGAGACGTGCCTTTTTTTTGAAGCCAGTTTCCTGAGCCGAAAATATTTTCGGCTCAGGAAATCGTAGTCAGCCGCATGGCACCGGGCCGGCCGCCGGCGGGCTGGCCGCACGCGAGGCCTGTGCTGCCGGCACCAGCCCCCTGCGGTCCAGCAGGCTCACCACATACCAACCGGGCAAACATAGACAGACGCGGCACTAGCTCGCGCGGTCCGTAGGGCCGCAAGCGGAGACTACCGGCGAGCACCCGCGCCCGGCTCTTCGCTTACGGTCCTGGCGGCCGCATCCTCACGCTTACGGAACCGGACAGCGCAGGCAACGCTGATCATGCCGCACAGGAGCCCGAGTATAAAAAGCACCCATTCAACTGCCGATGCTTTCGCGACCATTGATATGACCCCGCCAACTATCAGGATCGAACCAACCCACATGCCACCGACACTGAGCCGATAGTATTTCCTGGTCAGCTGCGGTTGATTCACCTCAATACATCTCCTTACTGGTCGGCGTGTCCGCGCATGACATACTGCCGCTACCCGCAAAAGATCATCCGATGCCCCAGAAACACCGCCGGACCGGCTTGTAGCGGTCGAAGGACGATTCCATGACGCCTTCACCCCTGGTGAGAGGCGGGATCTGCTGTCGTAGCTCGTGGACCTGGGCCGCCGGGATGTCGCCTTCCAGGGCACCAGGAGTCCCCGGCCGCTGACACCGCTGACACCGCCGACAATGCGCGCAGCTTCGCCAGCACCGGCAGCAGGCCGGCGAGCGTATCGGCCGGAGTGTCCAGGCGGAAATGGCGGACCGGCTCGCAGACCGCCGTGCCGGGCTGGCCAGCCGCCCCGCACGCGGGGCCACCCCGGCCGCCCGCTCAGGACCGCTGGTACGCGGCCGGTGTGATTCCGTAATACCGGCGGAACCAGCGGGTCAGATGGGCCTGGTCGGCGAACCCCGCCTCGGCCGCCACCTGCGCCGGCGCGAGGCCGGAGACCAGCAGGCGCCGGGCCATCCGTATCCGGAGTTGCCGCTGGTAGTCGCTTGGGGCGAGCCCGTAGGCGGTGACGAACGCCCGGTACGCGGCGTACCGGCTGCATCCCGCGGCCGCGGCCAGGTCATCGGCGGTGACGTCGGCGCTCACGCGGTCGTGGATCAGCGCCCGTACCGTGGCCGCGATGTGAACCGCCCGTACCCGAGCGGCGCCCGGAGCAAGGACCGGAGCAAGGACCGGAGCAAGGACCGGATCGGCAGCGACCGAAGCGGGTGACGAGGCGTGGCGGACGACCAGCCGAGAGGCGTGAACCAGGCGATCGTGTCGTTCCAGCGCGGTCGCGGGCCCGGTGAGTGCCACGAACAGCCGCCGCAGTGCCGCGGCGGCCGCCGGGTCGTCCAGCACCGGCGCACGGAACAAGGGGAGCGGCGTCTCGGTGAAGAACGAAGGCCATACGTGCACCATGCGGTAGGTGAACCCGCCTGCCGAGGCGGCGTGCCCGTCATGCGGGTCGTCCGGGTTGAACGCCATCACCATGCCGGCCGCGCTCACATGGCGCCCGTGACGACAGCTGAACGCCTGCGCGCCGGACTCGGTCACGCCGAACGAGTAGCTCTCGTGACTGTGCCGGTGATAGACGTGCGAGGTGAAGTGGGCGTGCATCGCCTCGACCGCAAGCCCGTCCGCCCGCCAGTACCGCACCCAGTCTTCTGGCATGCGTCTATCGCACCAGCGTTCAAGACCGCACGTCAAACCGGCTGCCAGGCTCGCGCCATGCGTTTCGACACCAAGATCTCCATCGGGGTCCGGGTCGGCCTCGCCCAGTGGCAGAAGCTCAACGTCACCGCCTTCCTGGCCGCCGGAATCGCCGCCGCGAATCCCGATATCATCGGCAAACCGTATGAAGACCGCGCGGGACAGGTATACCTGGAACTGCTTCGCCAGCCCGTTCTCATATTTGGATGCACGCCAGCTGAGCTGACCGGCGCTCATTCGCGAGCGCTGGCCCGGGACATGCCGATGGCCATCTACACCATGGACATGTTCAGCACCGACAATGACGACGACAACCGCGCGGTGGTGCGGGCGGCGGCTGAGCTGGACCTGGCCGGTCTCGCGCTGTACGGACCGCGCAATGTCGTGGACAAGGTGTTCAAGGGGACTAGTCTGCATCCATGAAGGCAGCGCTCTATCGGAACACCGGTGCGGCCGCCGACGTGCTGGCCGTCGAAGAAGTCGACCGCCCTGAGCCTGGCCGCGGCGAGGTTCTGGTCCGGATACACGCCTCCGGCGTCAACCCGACCGACTACAAGGCCCGGATCGGGCTGACCCCTCGCCCGATCGACGGGTTCCAGATCCCGCACCACGACGGAGCCGGCGTAATCGAGGCGGTCGGCGATGGCGTGGACCCGGCCCGCGTCGGCCAGCGGGTATGGACCTGGCTGGCGGCGTCCGGCCGCCGGTGGGGGACCGCCGCGGAGTGGACGGTGGTGCCGGAGCGTCAGGCGGTGCCGCTGCCGGACAACGCGTCCTTCGAGCTGGGCGCATCGCTCGGCGTCCCGGCCATGACCGCGCACTACTGCCTGTTCGCGGACGGGCCGATCGCCGGGAAAACCGTGTTGGTGGCCGGTGGTGCCGGAGCTGTCGGTCATTTTGCAATTCAACTGAGCGAACGGGCTGGGGCGCGTGTCATCGCGACCGTTTCCAGCCCTGAGAAGGCGGCGCTGGCCGAACAGGCGGGCGCTGATCTGGTCGTGAACTACCGGGATGCCGACGCGGCGGCACGGATCCGGGACTTCGCGTCGGCTGTGGACCGGGTGGTGGAGGTCGCGCTCGGCGCGAACCTCCAGCTGGATCTCGCCGTCTCCCAGGCGGGGACCGTGATCGTCACGTATGCCGCCGAGCCGTCCGACCCGGTGCTGCCGGTCCGCGCCTGCATGACAGCGAACATCAACCTCCGGTTCGTGTTGCTGTACGGCGTTTCGGCGGCCGCGATGGACGCGGCCGTGACCGGTATCTCGGCCGCGCTGGCGAGCGGGAGCCTGACCGAGCTGCCGGCGCACCGTTTCCCGCTCGCGGATATCGTCTCGGCGCACGAAACAGCGGAACAGGGCGTGACCGGCAAGGTCATAGTCACGCCCTGACTGACCGCGGCGACGCTATTTCTTCGGGTAGACACCCGTGTGGTTGGTGCCGCCGAAGAAGGCCTGGGTCCCCCACCGATCCATACGCCCGGTGCCGTTGCACTTGCGGCAGCGCCGGTAGGAGTACGTGAACACGCCGCCGAAGTGCCGGCCTGTCATCTTACAGACCGGGCACTTCCGCAACGGATGAATCTTGAGCGACACCAGGTATCCGATGAAGAAGAGAACGGCAACGACGAATAGCGCTGTCATGCTCGATGCTCCTATGTTGCTCGCGCTGAAGACAGTCAGCCGACGTGTGCCGCCCCAGCCGGAGACCGCGACGTCCGCGCGAAAGTTGGCCACCACCGCAAGACACCCGGGACAACCCGCCCCCGAGTGCAGGCTATTTGGAAAGAGTAAACCTGTCTGGCGGAATATGTGAATGATTTTGCTGGATCAATTGACGCAATGATGGCCGCGTGGTGGCTGTTGTGTCAGCGGTACGCCGTGATGCCCAGGCGTACGGCGAGGGCTATGCCGCACAGGCTGACCACGACGCGCAGCATGGTGGCGGGAACCCGGCGCGCGATCTTGGGTCCCAGCCAGCCGCCGAGGAGGAATCCCGCGGCCAGCGGGCCGACGAACAGCCACCGCACCGACCCGAATATCGCGAAGCATATAGCCGCCATGCCGTTCGCCGCTCCGGAGACGGCGTTTTTTATAGCGTTCACCCGGACCAGGGGCTCGGCGATCATGGTGCCCAGCACCACCAGCAACATCACACCCGCGGCGGCTCCGAAGTAACCCACGTACCCCGCCACCGCGAACAGCACCGCGATGTGCGCCGGCCCCCGTGCGTCGGACTGATCGGCGGCGGTGGTATCCGTATCCGGCCGCGGCGCTTGTGCCCGCGGCCGCGGCGGCGCTGAATCGGCGTGGGCCTTCGGCCGCGGCGCCAGCGTGGTGAGCTTGGGCTGGACGAGCAGGAGAAATGAAGCGCCGCCGATCAGCACCGGGGCCACCGCGGTGAACGTGCTCGCCGGGGCGATCAGCAGCACGGCCGCTCCGGTGATCCCGCCCAGCGCGGTGACCGTGCCATAGCGCAGCACGCGGTCGCGCTGCCCCGTCAGTTCGGGCCGCGATCCGGCCACCGATCCGGCGCCGGTGAGCACCAGCGAGACGGTATTGGTCATGTTCGCACTCAACGGCGGCACACCCAGCGCCAGCAGCACCGGATAGCTGACCAGCGACGCGATGCTGACGACCGTGCTCAGCAGGCCGCCGGCCGTGCCGGCCGCGACCAGGACAAATGCCTCCGAGATTTTCATATGCAGCACAAGCATCACCCGGCCGCCGCTCGCATGCCGACCCCCACCCCATGTGATCCTCGTCGCAACCCCGCCCCGCCCCCGCGCCCTCGCGCGCCCGCGCCCGCGCCCCCGCGCCCGTGCCCTCACGCCCCCGCGCCCGCGCCCTCGTCCCCCGCCC
>JAFARZ010000016.1 GCA_019245115.1 Streptosporangiaceae bacterium
CATAGTTCACCCAGGCTGTTCAGCGCACTCTAGCAAAGACGACATGCCCAACATGCCGCAAACGCACGTTATTTTGGCGCGCGCACCCAGTACCATAAAGTCACCACGAAGCGTAAAACCACCGCGCCAGCCGTGGCATCGCGAGCCTGGCTTCAAAGAAACGGCACGTCCACCTGCTGCGCCGCTGCGTCCGGACCGCTCCATGCGTACCAGGACAAGCACCACCGTCCGTTCGTTTGAAAGATCTTTTATAACGAACGGACGGTGGTACCACTACCGGGCCGTGCGAATCAGCCCGAGCTGACGGTCCAGCTTTCGCTGGAGCTGCCGTTACAGGTAAAGATGTCGGCGAGGGAGCCTGCGGAAGTGGCGCCGCCGCTGACGCTCAGGCACAGCCCGGAGGCATTTTCGGTGATGGTGCCGCCTGAGTTGACCGTCCAGTGCTGCGCTCCGCCGCACGTGTACACGTCCGCGGTCGCCCTGGGCGAGGTGGAGCCGCCGGTCACGCTCAGGCACAGGCCGGAGCCGTTGCCTATGGTGCCGTCGGAGTTCACCGTCCAGTTCTGCGCGCTGCTGTTGTCGCAGGTGGCGATGTCCGCGGTGCTCTTCGGGGCGGTGGATTCACCGGTCACGCTCAGGCACAGGCCGGAGTGGTTCCCGGTGATCGTGCCGGCGGCGCCGCCGCCTCCGCCGCCGTTGAAGCTGGACGGGTCGTAGCAGGTGTTACTCGACGAGTCGAACAACGGAGTGGTGTCCACCGGTTCGTTGCTCGGCGGGTTGACGATTACCGGCGCCGAGTTCTGGGTGAGGTTGTCCTCGCAGTTGATCACGTCGTTGGAGTTGCCGTTCTGCCCGTTGATCCACAGATCGATGTGATACAGGCCTGGCCCGCCGTCCGGCCCTTGCCCGGTCCAGTCCTCGTCGCACTCGGTGCAGTCGTCTTCCATGATGAAGTACCGGTGCAGGAACGGGTAGTACACCTTGGTGCCGATGGGCAGCTCGGCCTTGTCGGTGGCGTACGTGATCGGATCGGCGTACGTGCCGGTGCCGCTGGCGACGTTGTGGATCGTCGGATTGCCTTCGTCAGCGGGGTAGGCGATGTCGTTTCCTGGCGGGGAGTTGTCCGGCCAGCCATACAACGTGACCAGGAAGTTCCTGGTCGTGCTGGCCCGGGCGGTCCCGGATGAGACGGTCAGGCCCAGGAGGGTCAGCGCCACGGCTAGCAGCCCTACGGCCAGCGTGGTCAGGCGGCGCTTGGTCAGCCGCATGCCAGTTATCCTTTCTGTGAGGTGCATTGCCTTCCGGCGGTGCGCTCGGCGGCGACGCCGGGACCCGGGCGATGGTCGCACCCACCGCCCGGGGCTGGTCCGGGTCGCGCCGCTACCTCCTTCCTGTGGCGCCGCCGTTTTCTTTTTATCCGGGGGGACGCCTCCCCCCGGGACCCCCCTCGTCAACCATGGAGCATCCCGTAGATGTCCAGGTAGGTCTGGTCCGCGACGATCACCTTGCCGTCCGCGGTGACCGGCACGGTGAAATGGACGGGATCCCCGGGGCGCATCCCGTTCGCCGCGGCGTCCCGTTCGCTGCTCCACAGCTCGTCGGCGACATCGTCCGCGGCGAACGCGCGCAGCACCGTCCCGTGGGTCTGGTCGACCGTCCACACGATGCCGCTGCCGGAACGGCCCCGGTCTCCCGTCGTCACCGGGATCGCCCCCGGATAGCCGAAGGCAACCGGGGCCTGCGCCACCCGGACCTGGTCGATCGTCCCGTCATCGCGCAGCCGCCACTGGGTGAGCCGGCCCGCCGCGCCGCTCGCGTACACGAACCGTCCGGTCTCCTGCGCCCAGTACGCCCAGGTTCCCCACACCCCGCCGGCCACGGTGCTGTCCGGGAGTTCCTGCCTGATCCGGTCCACGTCCGTGCGTGCCTCCGCCTTAGGCGCGCACAGTCCTGGGATCGTGTGGTAACCGCCCAGGCTGGACTGGCCGAGCACGTAGACCGCGCCGGACTTGGCGGTGAGGATGAGCTCGTCGGCGCCGGGGACGGTCAGCGGCGAACCGGAGCCCAGGTCCAGATCGTGCCGGGCGAGGCACCGCTGGTTGAACGGGGTGAAGTAGTCCACGACGCGCAGCGTGCCGTCTTGCGGGACCATCTCGAGCACCGCGTCCCCGGCATCACGCCCGCCACGGTCGAGGTCGAACGGGCCGTCGCCGGAGACCAGGAACAGGTGTCCGTGTGCGTCGGCGGTGATGCCGGCCTGGGACTCCCACAGCCCGCCGCCGTACGTGTCCGGGGAGTCGTTGTAGACGATCGTCCGGGCTAGCGTGGCCGCGGAGAAGCCGATCAGCCAGCCGTGAAATGGCGGTACGTCGCACCAGGAACCGAAACCCGCGTAGACGGTGCCGGCCACCTCGGTCAGCGCCAGCCGTTGCTGCTCCTCGGTGGCGCGGAACACCACCTGCCCGTGGGCGGAGTCGATCCCGGTCCCCGGCACGGCGGCCTGTACCAAAACGGGCGCTCGTTCGTCGTAACCGGTGTAGACATCCAGCGCGTGCAGCCGGTACGTGAGCACGCCACGCTCCACGTCCAGCGCCATCACGAAGATCGTCTTGGCGGCCCAGTCCACCACCGGGGTGCTGGTGACGCCGGCCTGCGGCGCGATCGAGTCGCACGGCCGGCCGGGCGGGGGCCCGATCCGGTCGGCCGCCACCTCGAACGGGCGCGCGCCCGGCATGAGCAGCGACACCCGCCACAACGGCGCGGGTAGCGCGCCGTGCGCGGTCGCGCCGTGCGCGGTCGCGCCGTGCGCGGTGGTGGCGTCGGCTTCGAACGCGTAGACCGAGTCGTGCTCGGTCGCGACGATCACCACGTCGTGCACTCGTCCGCCGATCCGCAACCCCGGCAGGTAGAGCGGCTGAGCATAGATCTTGCCGTCGACCGGGTAGCTGATACGCCTGCCGAATCTGACCGACGACACCGCGGCCGGGCTCAGCGCCGGCTCGTGGTCGTCGAGCCCGAGCCGGGTCAGGTCGCCGCGTGCGGTGAGCACCGCGTCGGCCGGGCCTGGTCTCAGGTCAACCCGCTCCGCGGGAGTCCGGTCCTCCGCCCGGTGCGCTGTTAACGGCGGCAAGCCCGCCCGGGCCGGCCGGGGATCGCCCATCAGCCGGACCAGGCCGAACGCGATCGCTGCCAGTGCGAGCACGGCCGCCAGGCCCGAAACCACGCTGCGTGGCATAGTCGTTCCCCTCACGCTATGTTTAGGGAAGTTTCCTAACGAAAGGTACGCTTTCGCGCAAGACCGGTCAAGAGGAATGGCGGAATCTGTTGCAAGATGCAAACCTCCGCGCGCCATCACTCACCCGGTGAGCAGATGTGCAGCCTTCCCGTTGCTGGGTAGCGGGTCAGCATGACAGGTCGAGGAGAAACGCGCCGGGTCTGGCATGAACGCGGCGGCCCGGTGCTCGTGGAGGGGCCGGTCGAAATCGTGACCGAAGATGGCACGGTAATCGGCTCGGACCGGCCGGTGGTCGCGCTGTGCGCTTGCGGGCGTAGCAAGCTGTTCCCGTTCTGCGACACCAGCCATCGGCGACGCGTCAAGGAAAAGCCGTCACAGCGGACATCATCACAGCGAGCATCGTCAGAGGGGGACTCGCAGTGAGGATCGGCCGTCGCGCCACGCGGTGAGCAGCGCCGCCCCGAACCGGTCCTCCACCCAGCCTGTCGCATCGATGCCGAAGACCACGTCGGATTCCAGCTCCGGCTCGTCCTCCAGCAGCCCGCCGATGATCTCGCGCCGCGCCAGCTGCTCGTGCACCGCGTCCGCCTCCACGTGCTCGGTGTAGAAACGCACCGCCGCGGGTCCCGCGCCTACCCGTTCCATCGCTTTGGCGAGGCGGCGACAGGCCGGCGAGGACGTGACTTCCACGGTCGCGTAATGACCCGCGAGCGCGCCGCGCAGCGACCGGTGCAGGCCGAAAAGGGACATGAGATTGACCACGGCCAGCATCTCGGCTGTGCCGGCCTCGAGATAGTGGCCATAGCGGTTGTCCAGTCCGAGGTCAGCCATGAGATCGGCGTACAGCTTGGCGTGTATCCGGTCGGCCCGGCCAGCGCCGTACTCGTCGTACTCCACGGCAACCAGGCCGGCTTTCGCGCGCCCGGTCAGCCGGGGGATCGCCCATGCCTCTGGATCGGCTTCCTTGAGGTGATACAGCGAACGCAGCGCCGCATACTCCCGTAGCTGCCACAATTCGCCTTCGTCCCGCAGGAAATGCGACAGGCTCGTGCCGTTGACGGGCTCGGCGAGCAAAACGTCCAGTGCTGATCCGACGTCCTCGTGCGGCTCCACATCGGCGCGCAGCCCGCCGAGGAACCGCGCCTCGAGCTCTCCGCGTAGCTCCAGCAGGGCCGGATTCCATTCCCACTCATCCGATACGCCCGCTATTCCGCGGTAGTGCAACTCGTAACACAGGTACAGTGCGAGCTGCAGGTCACCCTGGTAGGGACCGGCCTGCCGCGCCGCGCGCACCGGCATCTCCCCGGCCCGCCGCGGGCTGTCCCGCAGCGCGTCGATCAGCCCGGCCGAGATCTCGCCCCGGGCAGCGGGCAGCGCGTTAGTGGCCAACCTCATCCCCTCCTGTAGCAGCCCCAGCCAGCTACCCGCCATCGCGTCGGCCAATCGCCCCGTGATGGTCGATACGCGATGGTCGATACGCGCCGCGTGGCGAAGGGTTCGGCCGCCGCTTCCTGGGCAGACGACCCGGCATACCCGCGACCACTCAGTCCTGGAGGGAAGACAGATGCCTGAGGACGTCATCGCACTGATCACCAGCGACCACCGTGAAATGGAGCGTGCCCTGGAGCTGATGAAAAAGGACAAGAGCACGCGGCCGCTGCTGCTCCCGCTGTCGCTGGCGATGCTTGCCGCGCACAGCCGTGCCGAAGAGCAGCACGTCTACCCCGTCGTGGCCAAGGAGGCGGGGGAGAAGGACCAGGCGCACCACGGGATTGAGGAGCACCTCCAGGCCGAGGAGCTCGGCCGCCGGCTGCTGCCGCTCGATCCGGAATCGCCGGACTTCGACAGCGCCCTGGAAGAGTTCGCCGCCGCGGTGCTGCACCACGCGCATGAGGAGGAACAGGAGATACTGCCGGCGCTGCGCGAGGCGGTGGATTCCGAGCGGCTGACCGAACTCGGCAAGGCCTTCGCCGCCAAGCGTGCCGAGGAACTCACCGGCGCGGGATCCGGCAGCCACGACCGCCGCTCGTCCGGCGGTAACGGCGGCAACGGCGGGAAGTCGAAGGCCGAACTCTACGAGGAGGCCAGGGAACTCGGCGTCGAAGGACGGTCAGCCATGGACAAGGAGCAGCTGGCCGAGCAGGTCGAGCAGGCCAGGCGCCAGACCTGAGCAGACCGCAGCCGCCGACCTGAGCAGACCGCGGCCGCCGGGTGTCTAGGCCCGGGACCTCGGCGCGGCAAGCTCGGCGAGGTGGTGCAGCGAGTTGGCGAGATGCGCGGGGCCGAACGGCGGGAACTGGATGTACTCCCGGATGCGCTGGGGCACCGCCGACCAGTCGTAGGTGAGCGTGACCTCAGTCTCGGACGGACCGAGCGGCGCAAGGTCGTAACGCCAGAACCAGCCGCCGAACTCCAGGTGACCGTCGGCGTCCTCCGTCCCCGTCAGCCAGCCGATGGCGCGCGGCGAGTCGAGCACGTGGACCTTGTTAGCCGTGCGGTAGTTGCCCTCTGGATGGCCGGGGTGATACATGTCCATCCGGAAGATCTGTCCCAGCTCGGTTAGCGGCGCCCGGTCGGCAGCTTCCTCGATCCGGCCGATTCCGTCGGTGACCCGGCTCCTGCCGTCGATCGCGGAATGGGTCGTGGGGTCCGCCAGCACCGCGAACACCCTCTCGGCGGGCACGGCGACGGTCAAGGTGGCGCTCACGTTCTCCATGGTGTGCACGCTCCTTGCCGTCTCATCTGGGATTCAGGCCGGCGGCGCCGGTTGCGTACCGCGGGCGCCCGGCCGGCCGGTAGACCTGGATCGTTACGCCCTTCGGGAAGGCTCTTGAGTCGGCCAGGTCAAGCGCTATGTCCGGGCCGTTATCGGGGAATAGCCGCGTGCCCTGGCCGACGACCACGGGGACGATGAGCAGGTTCATCTCGTCGACGAGGCCGTTCGCGAGCAGCCACCGGGTCAGGACGCCGCTGCCGTGCACCTGCAGCTCACCCGTCTGCTTGGCTTTCAGCTCGCCGATGGCCGCCGCGAGATCACCGGACAGGACAGTCGTGTCCGCCCACTTCGGGTCGGTGAGCGTGTTCGATGCGACGTACTTGGGCTTTGTGTTCAGGGCATCCGCGATCGGGCTGCTGCCCGGATCCATCGCGCCCCAGTAGGGGGCGAAAAAATCGTAGGTCCGTCGGCCGAACAGGAATGCCGCGGCGCGCTGGTAGACCTCATCTACGAACGTCATGGCCTCGTTGTCGAAGTGCCCCATCGCCCATCCGTCGCGTTCGAATCCGGCCCTGCGTTCCTCCTCCGACGGGCCGTTTGCCTGCATCACTCCGTCGACGGAGACCTGCGTGGTGGTCGTCAGCCTCATGGTCACAGTTCCCTTCGCGCTGGGTTTGCCGTCCTTGGATTCGACCGGACCGGAGCGCCGATCTCATCGGTCGCGGCCTCTTAGCCTGCGCTGTCCGCGGGCACTGCCGGTAGATGCCGATGTCGCGAGCTGGTCGTGATAAACGTCATTGCCGGCTGGTGATCACCCGGACGGCCGCGGGAACGCTCATGAGCTGCGAGAATATGCTCTGCGCGGGGAGATCGTATAGTGGCTGGCTGGAATCGGTAAACTCGGCTTCGCTCGTCTGGACGTAACGCGTGTGCTCGCGGGGAGGAATGGCAGTGAGGGAAGCGGATGCCTCACCAGACGCTCCGGGAACGGCTGGTCAGCGGCCAGGATTCGATACGAGCTTGCCGAATATCGCACGGGTTTATGACTACCTTCTCGGCGGCAAGGACAACTTCACGGCCGACCGCGCGGCCGGCGACATGGTGATCGCTGCCTACCCCGGCATCGTCCGGGGCGTCAAGGCCAACCGGGCGTTCCTCGGCCGTGCCGTCCGTTACCTGGCTGGTGAGGCCGGCGTCCGGCAGTTCCTTGACGTCGGCCCGGGGCTACCTACTGCCGGCAACACCCATGAGGCCGCCCAGTCGGTGGCCCCGGCGAGTCGCGTCGTCTACGTGGACAACGACCCCGTCGTGCTCTCGCATGCCCGCGCGCTGCTGCGGAGCAGCCCGCAGGGCACGGCCGCCTTTGTCGAGGCCGACGTGCGCGACATCGGCAAGATCGTGGCCGGAGCCGGGCAGATGCTGGATTTCTCCGAGCCGGTGGCGATCGTGATGCTGGCGGTCTTGCATTTCCTGCCGGACGATGCGGTGTACGACACGGTACGTGCGCTGATGGCCGAGGTGGCTCCGGGTAGCTTCGTGGCGATCTCCCATATAGCCAAGGACATCGAGGCCGAGTCGATCGCTGAGATCATCCGGAACTCCCGTGAAGGCCCGCAGTCGGCGGAGTTGTACCCGCGTACCCGGGATGAGGTTACCCGGCTGTTCGCCGGCCTCGAGCTGGTCGAGCCGGGCGTGGTAACGCTCCAGGACTGGCGGCCGGACTCAGATCTCGAGGCCAGGAACCAGGCGGCCGCATGGGCAGGCGTGGCGCGAAAGCCCTTATCCCGCTGGGCTAGCCCGGCACGGCCTGACTACGGCTCCGGTATTTCGTGCATGAATATATCGGACATGGCATAAATTATGAAAATGGTAGCTGTTTCCGGCGGTCTGCGCCACTAAAAATCGTGGCTCGGCACTGTACATTCGCCGGAGGCTGCATTAGGCTGTCAGTCGTCAGCGGTGCTGGGAACGCCACTAGAAGTGCCTTACGGCCGAGCGAAACTGGGGGGTTTCGATGGCCATCGTTAACGTTCCGGCAGGCTCAGGAGCACACATACGCTCTGGCGCAATTAAAAACATACTGACGGTCTATTGCGTCGGGCCGGAGCCAGCTACCTTCGGTATCAGCATCCATAACCCGCCGCCACCCTACATCTGGCACCATATCGCGCCAGGTAATGCAGTGGCCTTCCAGATCGACGAGTTCGAGATCTGGGTGTTTAACAAAGGACCATCCACGATCCAGCTCCTCTATCAGCCGCGGGATTCCGAGGCATCATCGGTGGACGAAACCGAGGATGTATCTGTCATAGAGAGTGCGGCAGTCTGATAGCCGCCGCTCCCTGCAGCGCCGAGTACCTTATGATCGTGAGCGAAGCGGGCCGGCAGCCGCCGAGCCCGGCAACGCCGGCCTGAATGAGGCTCCGGCTATCGCGCCTAAAGTCCGACCCGACGCCCAATCGCGATCAACTTGTATACCGTTACGCTGCAGGTGAGGACCAGAGTCGAATAATCGTGTCCTTCGCCGCGCTCAGTTAACATTCGCGGAATGTCAGAGAATCCTAGCGGCCAGATCGGCCGTGCACTCTGTAAAATCCGCGCGGTGAAATCCACCGGGGTGAAATCAGCCCGGGGAAAGGACCTGCTCCGAGGAATTGAGCGGATTACGAAAGGGTATTCGCTCGACGCAATCAAGAAAAGGGGAAGTAAATGTCCAAGTACACGCTCACGCTTAGGAATAACTCGACGAACCCCAGCTGGACGTTCGCCATATACACCAACGCGCCGATAAGCAACACGAATCAGTTCGCGCTGGCCTGGCTTACGAAGAGGGTAAATTCAGGAAACTCGGTGACATTCACCTGGGAGCTCAAGTACTCGCTCATGTTCGCCGCGCAGGGCTTCAAGAATAACGTGCCGTGGACGGAAAATCGTTCCGTGGAAGTCAACCCGAATAGCTGGGACCAGAACGCCGCACTTCTCAGCTATTCAGGCGGGGATTATCAGTTCCAGCTGGAACCCAAGAAACAACCGGCCGACCCGGGCAAGGTCTTCATCAACACAGACTCCACGGTCCCCTCGTACAACTCAAGCACAGGCCCGACCGTCGCCCTCGCCATCGCTACGGGGGACGACGGCACGCCGACGCCGGCCATCGGTGGTACCAGCGGCCCGAACCTGCTGCATACCTTCACGCTGCATCCTTCCTACTACATCCAGGCAGGCGACGTCGAGCAGGGCCAGATGGCCGACCTCGACACGCTGAACAACATGCAGGAGGTGACGTACGTCGCCGGGACCTACTCGGCAGACTGGACGCTCAACGACCAGAACATCTGGGTGCCCACGAACCAGCTCGTAATGGCAGGCGTGTAATTTCGCCCAGGCCGGGCGAGAGCTGACAACCCCGGCCGCGGCACTGCATGCGGCGGTCCTTCGCCATCGCAGGCGAAGGACCGCCGCGGCGAGCATCCTGCGGGCAGCGGTATGAAGGAGGCGCTGTGAGCGTTAAGTACACCCTCACCCTGGTCAACGAATCAACACAGCCCCGCCTCAATTTCGACGTGTACGCCGCAATCCCCGTAACAACCGAGCAGTCCGACGGTGACAGTAAAATTGTCAATTCATATCGCGACGTCTACCCGCTGGCCTGGCTTTCAGCGCTAACAAGCCAGTCACAGTCACAGTACAGGTTTAGCTGGACACTAGAGTACTCCTTTCTTTATGCCGAGCAAGGCTGCCAGGCAGGCTCCCTCTGGTCCCCGAACTCCGTGGCAGTGGACGTAAACCCGAACAATAAATCCACGAACACGGCATACCTCGACTATTCACAGGGTGCTTATAGTCTGTGCCTCATGGACGCCGGGAGCGGGAATCCGGTTGATTCGTCCAAGGTCTATCTTGTGACCAGCCCGAGCGTTCCCTCGTGGAGTCAGAAATCCGGGCCTTCCGTCGGGCTTGCCATCACAGCCGCTGTAGACGGCCAGACCAGCAATCCGGTTCCCGCGACTGTCACCGACAGCGGGCCGAACCTGCTTCACACCTTCAACCTGAAATGTACTTACCGAGTTCATTTGTCGAGTGATGAGCAGGCCACGATGACCGACTGGGATGCCGTCCAGAATTATCAACCGGTGGATTTCGGCAGCGGCTACGCTGAGACGTGCACCCTCCAGTCCAGCAACACCTGGCAATGCGAGGCCAGCACCTAGCGGACCGCTCACTCCCAGAGCAGGAGCGAGGGCAGTTCCTCCGGTTTGGCCAGGCGCAGCATCTGGTACCCGATGCCCGCTGCGCCCTGGAAGAGCCCGGGATTGTCGACAGCTCCTTTCAAGCCGAAGCCGAAGCAGCCGGTCCCCTCCGCCTTCCGCAGAACGTTCCGGGCGATCTCGAGCGCGGAACGTTCCAGTTCCGGCCTGGCCCGTCGCCTGGCGGCGCTGAGCAGCAGTTCGGTTCTTCCCATCGCTCCGCAGCAGAGCTGATCGATCCTTTCATCAGACACCCTGAGCGTGGCCGCGATAGCCGCCTCGACGTCACGTTCGACCTTCAAGCCGTCCGCGAGGTCGGCACACCCGAGCCGGGCAAGTCCGATCCCTGGAGCGCCCTGGCACCACGAGGACCCGAAGCTCCGCAAGTCAGCTTGTTCCTGCCGCGGGTCGGGCCAGTTGCCATAGGCCTGATCGAAAAGCGCGGCCTCATGAGCCATTCCGTCGCACGCGGCCGCACGGACCTCGTCATTACCTGTCACGGAGTACAAGCGCAGCAGAGCGTAACTGATCCCGGCCGCGCCATGCGAAAAGCCCGTCGCGAATGTGCCGTCGAGGCTTTGCCAGCTCGGCACGCCGGTCGGCGCCATGGTCCGCTTCTCGAGCAGGATGTCGCCGCACGCCGCCGCTCTGGCCGCCAGGCCAGGGTCGTTGGTCCTGAAGTACAGCGAGAGCAGCGAGAGCAGCGTCCCAGCGGCACCGGCAATCACATCGCAGTCCTGCATCGCGCGGATTCTTCGCTCCGTCACCAGCGCGGCGACCCGCGCCGCGTCGTCGGCCAGGCTCTCGCCTAGGAAGTCACCGGTGCGCACCAGCGCGTGTATCAGCGACGCGAAGCCGACAACGCCACCAGGACCCATAGCCTCGGCGATGGTCTCGAACCGGCCGAGGCGCAGGCTCTCCTGGAGCGGGCGAAGTGTGTGGCGTGCCAGGTCAGCGTACTCAGTGAGACCCGTCTGGCGCCCTAGTGCCGCGAGGAACAGGGCCACGCCGGAGGTGCCGTCGAACAGGCCGTACCCCATGAGCCGCGGCACAAGCCGCTGCCTCTCGACGTAGTAGGGTCCGGTCCACGTCGCGCCCTCTTCGCTCACGATGGCTCGTGCCCTGAGGTCATCGCCGATGGCCCGTCCGGCCGATATAAGATCGGCGGCCGCGAGGACACCGCGTTGTTCGGCTTCCCTCGAGAGGAAAGGAATGCTTCGTGCCGCTGCCGCCTTGGCTCCGACGGCACCGCGGATGAACGCGGTCTGGCGGGCGAGATCCCTCCCGTCGAGTCCGGCCAGGCGCTCAATCGCAATCCGGTAACCCGGTTTCGTCAGCATGCCCTGGACCGTGGTCCCCGCGTCGCTGCTGAGATCCTCGCTGTCGGCTTGCGCGAAGAATATGGGGATATCCATGCGCTCCAGGGCGGAGATCTCATCCCGGATGAGCGGTTCCACCGGGCTCGATCCGGTGGCGACGGGCGGACGGCTAGTCAGGACGCCTAGTTCGACGGCCCGAACGGCGCCGTCTCGCAGGCAATCCGGTCGAAGAGAGCGGCTGAGGATCAGGTCGTAGGTCCGGGTGGGCCGCAGCGCGATACGTGCGCGCTGGCCGGCCAGGGTGGTGATGGGGCCGCCAGGAGCGAGCATTTGCTCCCGCAGTCGCAAGAGCACCGTATGCATCGACCTGAAACCCTCGACGAGATCGGCCTCGTGTTCTACGAGCGTGGCATCCGCGCCTGCGTTCTTCCTGGGGCTGGTGGGGTACTTGAGATTCCTGGGGTGCTCTCCGCGTCCTCGGGCGAACGCGAGCGACATTCGATCGGTATTAATCTCCTGCCAGTGCGGAAGCCAGAAACCGGTGGCCTCCGCTGGCGACCCGCCAAGGCCGCTGGCATCCGAGATGATCCCGTCGGGAGCCACGGTGTGGTACGGCAGAAGCCCGGTCTCCAGGACCGAGCGGTCAAGCCCAGGATCGAAGCCAGACGCGTGGGGCCCTCGATCGCTCGGGTACCGCAGACGAGACGCGAGCAGCATCTCGAGGTCGATGAGTACCGGATGCTCCCCGCTGGCGATGATGTTCTCATGGTGCAGGTCGATTCCGACGAGGACGTACGCGAGACACACGAGCATCCCGGCGCGGCGGAAGTAGCGGCCCGGCTCTCCGCCATCGCGGAAGGGCCGTGCTTGCACGAACTCGACCCATCCGTAGTCTTCGCGGTGGAGAATCCTCGGTACCTTGAGCGGCAAAAGGCCACTTCGCTCATTCAGCCACTGAATAATTTCGGCGAATGCCTGATCCATCCCGAGGTCTTTGGGTTTGTGGAGGACCGATAGGCCGGAGGCAAACGAAAGGCAGGTGACAGAGCGATTGCCGCGATGCGGATCCGACAGATAAGGCTGGATCTTAATCACCGGCCCGATATCCGGGTGGCCTGAACCGAATACGCGACGAATCTCCTCGTGGTCACATTCCAGGCCGGTGAGCATCTGGGCGAAGGAATCGACGAAGAGCAAGAGAGTAGATCCAACCAACCTGGCGAGAACGCAGTATTCTTCGAAGAAGCGGGCGAGGCCTCCTGCGGTGAGTTCATCGAGGAAAGACTGGTATATCTGCCGGGACGAATCATTCGCATCAACGTCGCCTCGAGTGTGCTGATCGGTCCCATCCTGCGGAGAAGTGTTGTCGAATTCGTCAAACATGCATGCCAGCGAGGATCTGCCCGCCGCACGGAACAGCGAGAACTCCAGCTCGAGTGCCTGCCCGCAGAGGTATCCGAGCCGATGCCGGAGACCGTGGGCCAAGTCGGCGCGAGCCTCGGGTGACAGGCGATCCCATCCAGACGGGCAGCTAGCCGCGAGCCTGTGGGTTGCTACTCGGATAAACGGATCGTAAAGCGGCGCGAAGGGGATCTGGCGGCATGTGGCGCGGTCGCCTTCACCGGCGTCTTGCGGTGCTGGAGGATTCCCTTCCAGAACGTCTTTGAGCATCGCCGCCCAGCCCGGAATTCCGGGCTCGTTCCCGGGATGATCTGACTGAGGTAGTGCCCGGGCTACAAGCTTGCGCCAATCGATCACAGCGGACATGCTCGTTCCCGGGCACTGGGTCTGGACCATAACGGTCTAGGAGGACAGCAATCACCGGCCGCAATCACACGGAGACGTGATCGCGGTGGAGGTGTTCGTTGGGCAGATCGGAGGAGGTTGTTCGCTCCCTGCCAGTTCCTCGTCTGTCACCGCCATGAAGTTGTCGCGCTTGTACGGTATTGCGATGTAGCGGATGTTTCGGGTCTCTTCAACGACCCGGACTTCGACATTGTCAGGTATCGCGGTTCCCAGCTCTTCCGCCAGGACGGTTTTGGGCTCTTGGAGCAGCCTCTTCCTGTATGTCTCGTCCTTCCACGCGCGCGTGATAACCCGGGCGACGAACTCGTCCCTTCCCGAGAATCTCCTACTGAGTACTGATGATTGTGAGATCATAGCTACCTTCCCCCCTTGAAATGCACGCCACGTAAGTGGCCTGCACGGTAACGACCTCAACCCTCCCATTCCCGCGGCCCGGGAGTCCAAACATCGGCATCCCGAGCGCGCACAAGTACGGCGTGTCATGGGCGGCCGCCGGTTTGCCAGGATATGACCGTTATACGACGGCGGCTACGGTGGACGACGCGGGAAGAAAGAGCTTCGGGGAAGATAGGGACCGGTTTCCGCTCCTTTTCTTCCAGGGGGCTCTTTTCTTCCACGAGATGAGGCATCCGATCATTTCAGTGCGGAAGCGCTGGCTCGCCGGGAGCGGACTGCGTACCTAGTGCCGCGTCTGTCTACGTTTGCCCGGTTGGTGTGCGGTGAGCCTGCTGGACCGCAGGGGCTGATACCGGCAGCACAGGCCTCGCGTGCGGCCAGCCCGCCGACGGCCGGCCTGGTGCCATCCGGCTGACTACGATTTCCTGAGCCGAAAATATTTTCGGCTCAGGAAACTGGCCTCAAAGAAACGGCACGTCTCCGGCTGGCCCCGCACCGGATCTACGCGGCGGACGGCGGGCGAACATAACCGGTCACGGCACTAGTATCCCGAGCCTGAAATTTGGTGGTTAAGTCTGTAGCCTGGATGGCATGTCGCAGACTGCTGCACCTTTAGTGCTGAGTGCTGAGGATCGGGCTGAGCTTGTCCGCTGGTTGCGGGGCGGGTTGCCGTGGCTGGCGGA
>JAFARZ010000107.1 GCA_019245115.1 Streptosporangiaceae bacterium
GGCCGCCGTGCCACGTGATCACCGTCAAGCCGGATCACCACGGAGAGTAAAGCAGCTCGTACAATAAATCGGCTTATGGTGCTGGAGGCGCAATTGAGGCAGCAGAGCATGCGCCTGAGCGAAGGCCACGCTAGTCCAAGCACGTAATCTCCTCGAGACCCTCCCGATTCGAAAAGATCGTGGAAGATCCGGGTTACGCGGAAGATTTGGCGCACTATAGAGGCTGTCGCATAGCCAGGCCAAACGACATCGATGTGACACCGTAGCTGCCGGGGCGACAGCGATGTGGCATCGATGCCGTTTACCCGGGGGCGCGGGCGCGGAAACGCGCCCGCGGGAGGGGGTGGCGGGGCCCGTGTGACCGGCGAGGCACACGGGGACTGGCGGCCGTGGGCCAGGATGCGCCGCCTGGCCGCAGGTGGACGACGACACCAAACCATCCACGCGACAGCCTCCATAGACCCCAAGTCCTCCGCAAAGCCCGAATCCTCCACGATAAAATTTAAGATCTCTCGTACTGGTGAGCGAATCCAGGTATGGATGGGCCAGTGAGGCTGGTGGGTATCCCGAGCGTCGGCAGCGGCGGCGAATGCGGGGAGCATGCAGCATCCCAGACCGGGACGCGGGTCACGTTAATACCGGGAATACCAAATGCCAGCACCGATACAGGGGCTACGGGTCAGAGCTCGTCCTGGTCGGCAGGGGTGTCCGCGCCGAAGTACTTGGCGTCCTCCTCTACCCGGGCGACGTCCGCGGCCGCGGCCTCCTCGACCGGCTCGAAGGCCGGGTCTTCGTAGCGGTACTTGATCAGGCTATGCGACTCATCGTCCGGGATGCCCTGCGACCTGCGAGAACGGAACCAGGAAAGGATGCCCATAACCGACTCCCGGGTCAGTGCGGATCCGGCGGGCGCCCACGTCAGCGCCGCCATGTCGAGCGTACGCCCGGTCGTCGTGCCGGAACAGACGGCTCGGCCGGGAGCCGCCCGCCGGGAGGTGCCGGGCGGTAACCGGATCGTCCCGCGGCCGGGGTCGTTGCCCCGGTGTGCCCCGGCGCTGAGGACCGCCTGACCGCGACGGCCAGCGCGGGCTCCGATATTCAAAATAACCGGCATTTGGGAGAATTGCCTCGAAACCGGAATCCGGGGTCGCCGGAAAGCGTCGGCCCAGGACAGAAGCGGCCGGAGGGCACGCTGGGCTCGTTCGGCCGATTTGCGATTCCGGGACCGCTCCGCGGCGTTACGGCCACCGCCCTGGCGTGCATTCTTGACCTGTTCAGGCCCGATGTATGCCTCGTTCACCAGGGGCGCGTGCGGGAAATCATATCCATAGCCGGCGCTGTTCCTCAGCCAGCCCCGTTCCTTTGGCCGGCCCTGTTCCTTGGCCATACTGGTGCGGTGGCCGCCCTGCCCCGGTTTGTCGTCCAGTTGCACGACGCGACGACGCTGCACTTCGACTTCCGCCTGGAGTCCGGCGGGGTGCTGCGCTCGTGGGCGGTGCCCAGGGGGCCGTCGCTCGACCCTCGTGTCCGGCGGCTGGCCGTGCCGGTCGAAGACCACGCCCTGACGGCGGGTGAGTTCGAGGGGGTTCACGAGGGCCAGGCGCGCGGCAGCGGCGCGGTGATCATCTGGGACGAGGGGACCGCCGAGATCCTCCGGGAAGAGCCGGGGCATGTTTCGTTCGTGCTGCAGGGCCGCAAGCTGTCCGGGGGCTTCGCGCTGACCCGCACCGGCGAGCAGCGCTGGATCCTGATCAAGGCGCGCGACGAAGAGGCACGGCCCGGGTCGGACATCGTCACCGAACGGCCGGCCAGCGTGCGGAGCGGGCGGACCTGGCAGGAAGTGCGGGACCAGTAACGGGCCACCGCGGGCGGCCCCAGAAAAGACGGCCGCCAAAAGCGGCCAGGCAGGCAATCGCGCACCACGAAACGTTTGCAAAGAAAAAAAGGCGCAACCGGCCGGCCGATAGTGAACGTCACGTGAACATGGCCCGCCGCTGGCCCGCCCACGGATGTATGGGAAATATCGCGTCGGCCGGCATCCTCTTCCGCGAGAACGTCAGACCAATAGAGTACGCACGGGCGTGGCCAGACCGGAACCCAGGATACAACAGCGACCGGCGGGCCTCAGTGAGCTCGCCACAACCATCGAGGATATGTTCTCAGCTCGCGATAAAATCGTTAACGTGTCTTGTTTGACGCGGAACCCATACCGGCTCATATGAGGGCGTCAAGGCCGCCCGCGAGCCGGCCCGAGATCCGTGACTTTGCCGTTTGGCGCTTGGCAGGCGGCCAGGTAGTTGAAATCTCTACTATACCGGATCAGTTCGCGCGGCTTAAGCAGATCGATATCTCCCCGCTGGGGAGGTCTGTCCGGCGCGGGCGGGGCCCACTGGCCGCGGGCGGCGCAACGCCGCAGGTGGCGCACGCCCTTGCGCGGAGGGCGCGGTCCGGTACGAGTTGTCG
>JAFARZ010000184.1 GCA_019245115.1 Streptosporangiaceae bacterium
CGCCGGAAGGGCGCGATGGGATCTGGTAATGGTCACCCGGCGGTGACGACCCCCGTTCCCCGGGAGGTGTGGGAGTCGCTGTACCGCTCGGATGAGAACGCGGTGGTGTCGCAGTCGCCGGCCTGGCGTGACGCGGTCTTCGCCAGCGGCCGGTACCAGGATGTGAGCCTGCTGTATGAGTTTCCGTCGGGCCGGCAGGTGCTGATGCCGATGGCCCGGCGCCGGCGGCAGCCGTCCCAGGCGGCCGCGGTGGCGTCCTGGCCGCAGGTGTGGGGGGTGGGCGGGCCGATCACGCCGGGAGGGAAGGTCAGCCCGGCCGAGGCGGCGGCGGTGCTCGGTGATGTCGCGCGGCGGGGGACGCTGGCGGCGGCCATAACGCTCAGGCATGACGCCGGCGAGGCCTGGCTCAGCCAGGCCCGCCAGTTCCGGGTCGAGGAGCGCGGCGGTTATGTGGTCGACCTGGCCGGCGGGTTCGGCCAGGTCTGGCAGAACAGGTTCCGCGGCAGCGCCCGCCGGGCGGTGCGCAAGGCGGAGCGCTCGGGGCTGGAGGTGGAGGTGGACCGGTCCGGGCGGCTGCTTGACGTGTTCTATGAGCTGTATCAGAAGTCCCTGGTGCGCTGGGCGGCCGCTCAGCATGAGCCGTTGTGGTTCACCCGGCTGCGGATGAACCGGGTCTGCTACACCACTCCCGGGCATCTGGCCCTGGTCGCCAGGCATTTCGGGGCGGACTGCGCCACCTGGGTCGCATGGCACCACGGGCAGCCCGCCGCGGCCAACATCATCCTGCAATCCGGCGCCCACGCCAAGTATTGGCGTGGGGCCATGGACAAGGAGATCGCCGCCCCAGCTCGTGCCAACGATCTCCTGCACCGGCTCGCGATCGAGGAGGCCTGCCGGGAGGGCTACCGCTTCTATGACATGGGGGGTGCGGAGCCGGGATCCTCGCTGGCCCGGTTCAAGGTCAACCTCGGCGCGGCCCTGCTGCCCACCCACGAACTGCGGGCCGAGCGCCTGCCGGTGTACCGGGCGCGGCGGCTCTCCGCGGATGTGGTCAGCACCCTCATGTCACGGGCGCCCAGGCCGCTGAGGACCGAGCTGCCCGGGGCACCGGCGGAAAGGCAGCGCACCCGCACTCGCTGAGAGGTCGCGCGGATTGGCATGATGTGCGGGGCTTCGGCGTGTCTTGAGGCGAGGCAGCACAGGTTCCGTGATCATCATTCAGCTTTCCGCGACCTCTTAAGGAACTGCTCGTGCCGTGACCCGGGCGCGGTGGTCCCGCAAGCCCGAGACGGCGACCACAGGTCCCAGGCCAAGCGATCGTCCCGCAATCCTCCCGCGGTCGCGACCGAGCCGGGCCCTTGACTTGCGAGGGATAACGGTTATCTAATAGGGATAACGGTTAGGGGTGTTCGATGCAAGAGGTCGTGCTGGCGCTGCTGGCGAAGGAGCCGTCCTACGGCTATCAGCTGCGCGCGCGGTTGCAGGAGGCGCTGGGTCCGCTGGGCGAGGCGATGAATGCCGGGCAGATCTACGTCACGCTGGCCCGGCTGGACAAGGCGGGCCTGGTGACGGCCGAGCTGATAGCGGACCGGCCGGACCGCAAGGTGTACGCGCTGACGGCGGCCGGGCAGCAGCGGGTCACGGCCTGGCTGGCGGATGTGAGCTGGCAGAAGCCAGCGCCGGCGGAATTTCATCTCAAGCTGGTGGCGGCGGCGGTGTCGCGGCTGGCCGACCCGGTAGGACTCGTGGACGCACAGCGGCGTGAGCTGCTGCGCGGCCTGCGAGACGCCCAGCGCGCCGCGCTGGCCGAGCCGGACGGCTCCGCGGCCGGGCTGCTGCTGGAGGGGGTCGTGCTCCGGCTGCAGGCCGACCTGCGCTGGCTGGAGGCATGCGAGCGGCACTGGAGTCTTCGGAAGAGGTAGATCATGCAAGCGGAGAGGACGTCCGTGGTGCGCGCCCGCGCGCTGCGCAAGGATTACGGCAAGGGCGCGGCGCTGGTGCGCGCGGTCGACGGGGTTGACCTCGACGTGGCCAGCGGCGAGACGGTCGCGGTCGTCGGCCCCAGCGGCTGCGGGAAGTCGACGTTGCTGCATCTGCTCGGCGGGCTCGAGCGGCCGTCGGCCGGCGAGCTGTCGCTGGCCGGGCAGCGCGTCGACCAGCTAGGCGAGACCGCGCTGGCGCGCCTGCGGCGGCACGCGCTCGGCTTCGTCTTCCAGGGCTTCCACCTGGTCGACGAGCTCACCGCGGTGGAGAACGTGGAACTACCCGCCCTGCTGGCAGGCAGTCGGCCACGTGCCGCCCGGCGGCGGGCCACCGAGTTGCTGGCCCAGACCGGGCTGGCTGACCGGGCCGGCCATCTGCCGTCGGCGCTGTCCGGCGGGCAGCGGCAGCGGGTCGCGATCGCCCGCGCCCTGGTCGGTGACCCGCTGGTGGTGCTGGCCGACGAGCCGACCGGCAACCTGGACAGCGCCGCCACCATTGACATGCTGCGGCTGTTCGACCAGCTGCGGGCAAGGGGTCACACACTGGTCATCGTGACCCACGACTCCCGCGTCGCCGCGACAGCCGACCGGCTGATCTCGATGCGGGACGGCGCGTTCACAGACGAGACGCGACTCACCGGCGGCACCACCGGGAACCTGGCCGCGCTCGCCGGACTGGAGGGATGAGCCATGGGCCGCGTATTCCTCGTCGGCCGGCTGGCCATTCGTGATATGCGCCGCCGCCGTACCGAGGTCATCATGCTGCTGCTCGCGATCACCGCCGCGACCGCGACCCTGACCCTCGGGCTCGCTCTGCGCGGCGTCACCTCCAATCCGTGGGCCCGTACCCGCGCCGCCACCGCCGGGCCGGACGTGGTAGCCACCACGGCCGGGATGCAGAACCAGGGTTCGGCCGCCGACCTGCGGCGGCTGGCCGGTTCCCCCGGGGTCACCGGATACTCCGGCCCGTATCCCCTGGCGTCCTCCGAGTTGCGCGTCCACCGCGTCAGCGTCCGGGTCAACGCCGAAGGCCGGGACACCACGCCTGTCGCCATCGACCAGCCGGATGTCCTGGAGGGCACCTGGGTGCGAGACGGCGGCGCGGTGATCGAGCGGGGACTGGCCGAGGCGCTCGGCGTGCGGCCCGGTGACCAGATCACGCTGAGCGGCCACTCGTTCACGGTCGCCGGCATCGCGGTCACCACCGCGCAGCCGTTCTATCCGCTGGCCACCCCGGGCCTGATCTGGGTGACCCGTCCGGCCGCGGCCGAGCTCGCGGCCACGGCGGACCCGCTCAGCTATGTCGTCAGCCTCCGGCTGGCCGACCCGGCGACCGCACCCGCGTTCGCCGACGCGCACTTCACCAGCACCTACTGGGCCCGCGACTGGCAGAGCATCCGCGACCGGGACGCGGCGACGATACAGGTCACTCAGACCGCTCTGGTGGCGGGCAGCTCGCTGCTCGGGCTGCTGGCCGTGGCCAGCATCGCCGTCCTGGTAGGCGGCCGGATGACCAGCCAGACCAGGCGGGTCGGCCTGCTCAAGGCGGTCGGCGCCACCCCGCGGCTGGTCGCCGTGATACTGCTCGCCGAGCACCTGCTGGTCGCGCTCGCCGCGGCCGCCCTCGGCCTCGCGGCCGGACGGCTCGCCGCGCCGCTGCTCACCAGTCCGGGCAACGGCCTGGTGGGCGCCGCGAGCTCGCCGTCGCTCACGGAGACGACGGCGGGGCTGGTGATCTGCATGGCCGTCGGCCTGGCCATCGCCGCGACCCTGGCGCCGGCCATCCGCGGCGCCCGTACCAGCACGGTCCGCGCGCTGGACGAGCCGGCCCGCCCGCCACGACGCCGGCCCCGGATGATCGCGCTCTCGGCCCGGCTTCCGCTGCCCCTGCTGCTGGGACTGCGCCTCGTGGCGCGGCGCCCCGGCCGGACCCGGCTCGCCGCGGCCAGCCTGGCCATCACGGTGGCGACGGCCGTCGCGACGCTCGCCACCCGGCACGACTTCCTCACGCACAACGCCGAGCGCGCGGCATCGGGCGACTACGTCCCCGGCCTGGGGAATCCCATAGCGGACCGGGTGGGACAGGTCATCGGCGTGCTCACCGTGGTCCTGGCCGTCCTGGCCGCGGTCAACGCGGTCTTCATCACCTGGGCCAGCGCGCACGACGCGCGGCGGCCTTCGGCGCTGGCCCGCGCGTTCGGGGCAACCCCCGGGCAGGTCAGTGCCGGCCTGGTAGCCGCGCAACTGCTGCCGGCGCTGGCCGCGGCGATCCTCGGCATCCCGGCCGGCCTGCTCCTGTACCGGCTCACCGCCCAGGGAGACTCGGCCGTGTTCCCGCCGCTGTGGTCGCTGCTCGCGGTCGTGCCCGGCACGCTGATCGTGGTGGCCGCGCTGACCGCGCTTCCGGCCCGCACGGGCGCGCGCTACCCGGTGGCCGAGGTACTGCGAACCGATTGACGTGGGACAACGACGCGGAAATCCTGATGCGGAGGTGCGGTCATGGTGCCGTGGGTGTATGGAGTCCTGTTCCTTTCGCTGGCCGTGGCGATCGTGTGCTCGACCAGGATCATCGTCCGGCAGCTGAGCGCCTCGAGGCAGGCCAGGGCCGCACTGACCAGCGGCGGGCAATACCACCGGCTGGCCGAGGAGTACGGCCGGCTGACCGACATGGCGGTCACCGTGCAGGAGCACACCGACCTCAAGCTCGAGGAACTCGCCGTACAACTGGACCACCTGCGGGCCCGGCTGGGCCCGGCCGCGCCACATAGTCCGGGAGCGCCTACGCCGCGCGGCCTCTTAGTGGGCCGACGGGTGCTTGCCTGGGTCCTCGGTCGGGGCCGCTGCGCCGTCCCGCCAGTCAAAATGGGAGTAGGGCGAGACGCGGCGGGCTTCGAGGCCGGGAGTATCGAGGTACGACCACGACGGATCCGGGACCTCCCAGGAACCGTAAACTGACCGGAGTTCGAGCGCGTGATCCTTGGGCTTGAGCCAGGTGCGACCCAAAAAGGAGAACGGAACCGTTTCCTGCTCCGGCACGAAGGCCACGACCTCCGTTATTTCTTTCAACTTGATGCTGTACATGTAGTAGCGCAGGCGCCCGCCGTCCGGGAACATCCGGAAGAATTCGAAGCGGGCGCCATGACGGAGGAACGTCAGCTCCGTGACTTGACCGGCGCTGTTGACGAAGCGTCGATCGCACCGGAAGCCGGCCCGCACGATCGCCGGCACCGCCTCCACCAGGCGGTGGAAGTCACGGTCGGTCACGGCGAAGTCCGCGTCAAGGCAGTCGTGGGGCAGGACGGCTCCGTCGCGGGCCCAGCCCAGGAGCAGTCCCGACCACACCCAATAGTGGCCGTCAAGTCCGGTGTGCTTGAGCGCATCATTGAGGTCCCTCAGGTCAGCGATGAAACGCTGCATCAGCCGTGGCTGCAGAACCTTGATGCGGCTCAGCGATTCAGCCGAGCGAGTGATCAACAGGTGCCGTACCCGAAACATCGTCAGCTTCGTCATCACGCACCTTCCTTGCGTCAGTGCAGATCACGGCCCAAGCCCCGCGCGCCAGCGATCACGTTCGCGGCAGCCCCGCGGGTCATGGCTCGGCTGCCGCCGCCAGCGCCCGGAGGGCGTGCAGCAGCCGGTCGTTGTCCTCCTCCGTTCGCACGGCGAAACGCAGTCGCGGCAGCCGGTCGGGGTATTTGCCCGAGACGTCCTTCACCTCGATCTTGCTGCTGGCCAGCAACTCCCGCCGCAACCGCGAGGCCAGGCCGGGATCCGTGCCCTGAAGCTGCACGAGGAGGAAGTTGCCGCCGCTGTCGTGAACCCGGCGGACCGAGGGCAGCTCCTCGAGCAAACGGCTCATCCGGGCCCGTTCGGAGACCGTCCTGGTGATGGATCTATCCAGGTCGCCGCGGAATTTGATGGTTAGTTCCAGGAAGAACTCCGCGAGCGCGTTGACACCCCAGATGGGCATGAACTCGAGGAACGCCTGACGCAAGTCCGCGTTGGACGTGTAGAGATAGCCCAGGCGGAGTCCGGGAACCCCCAGGGACTTGCCGAGACTCGTCAGGATCGCCACGTTGTCCAGCGGTTCAGCTTCGAGGAGGCGGATCAGCGAAGGCTGTCCGCTGAAGACGAGGAAGGACTCATCGACCAGGAACATGGTGTCAGGTGTCCTGGCGGCCACGTCGTAGAGCAGACGCGTGGGCACGGTCACGCCGGAAGGATTGTTCGGGTTGACCACCACGAGCAGGTCCACGTCGCGTGCCAGCGTTTCGAGCCGCTCTGGGTCGGCTGCCAGCGAATCCTGGTAGGTGATGGCGTGCGGGAGGCACCGCGAGTATTCCCCGAAGGTAGGCGCGGGTATCGCGACGCGCCGGTCCCGGTAGAGGTGCTGCAGTATCGGGTATGCCTGGGAGGCGCCGTTGAGGAGATGTATCCGGCCCGGGTCGCAGCCAACGAACAGCGCCGCCTTTTCGTCCAGGATCTCCTGGCGGGATCCGTAGCCCGTGATGACGTCCGGCAGGCCGTGGCTGAGCGCGCTGAGCATCGGAACGGGCGGGAAGAACGCATTGCGGGGGAGCGAGAAGTCGAGGACGTCATAGGACCAGTGGCCGCCGAAGGAATGGTCAAGCAGTGCGGCCCGTTCATTGGGCTCGAACGAATATTTCGCAACGCTCAGATCGTTCGGGTCATCTACTTCGACCCAGTCGGAATCCCGGACGACCTGCGCGGCTATTCTGTGCTCCGGAACGTTGGCAAGCATGCCGAGAACGATTTCGTAGTAGCAATTCGCGTCTACGTTATTGGCGTATGCGCTGAGCATGGGACGCAGCGTTCTCTGGCAATACGTACGGTCGAAACGATAGATGTTCAGCGTCTTGAATTTGTTGCCGTAACGGAAATCTCTGTCCTGGCTCGCCGTGAGGAACACCTGGTTCACGTAGCCGTTCTCGATCGAGACGACGGTGCCGTCCATCCCGGTGCGATAGTGGTCTACCAGCGCTATGTTCTTGCCCGGGTGCCTGACCAGATCGGTGATGAGGTGCGGCTCGAAAAGCAGGTCACATTCGATGAGGATGACATCGTCCTCGTACGAGAGGCTCTCGAGCGCAAGCGCGAGTGAGACGACGTTGTTGGTGACCTCGTAGTGCTCGTTGTGCACGTAACGGACCGGGCTGCCCGGGTACCGGGTGGAGATGAAGCTGGTTATGTCGTCACTCCGGTACCCCGTTACGACGGTGACGGGAGAGACGCCGGCCTTGAACAGGCTGTCCAGTGCCCTCCCGAGAATGGTGCTGCCTCCTATCTCGAGCAGGGCTTTATGGCAGGTGCGTGACAGTGGCTCCATTCGCCGGCCGCGTCCCGCCGCGAGGATAACCGCCTGCATAGGCCTATTCCTTTCGTGCGGTAGTAGCCGGTTCTTGCGACCGGGCGCTCTCCGCTAGACAGACCGGGGGCCGGGTCTGGCTGCGGGCGGCGGGGCGGGCGCGGCCGGTCAGGTAGCCGGCCACCGCCGCGGCCAGCCCGCCGAGGGCCGCGCTCATCCTGACGAAGGCATCGAGGTCACCGGTGACCGCGCGCCGCAGATCCCCGAGGAGCGCGGCTGGGATCACGGCAGCGACGTGGCGTCGCTCGCGTGCCAGCCCCGCCGATGAGCCGGCCAGCCGCACCACGGCTGCCTTCGACAGGCCTTCATGCCAGCAACGACGCAGGAAGTATCCGGAGCTGAGGCGTTCGCGTCCGACGTGGTGATCGACGGCGGCGTCCGGTACGTACAAGACGACCGATCCCGGGCGGCTCGCGGTGAGCCGGATGGCCAGCTCGGTTTCCTCGCAGCCTAGCGGCCTGGTTCCGACCCGCCCCAGGCCAGCGTCGAATCCCCCGGCCTCAAGGGCCGGCTGGGTCCGCATGCTCATGTTGGCGCCGATCGGATTGCGCACAACCCCGGTAGATTCCGGTAGCCCCAGATAGCTGCACCCCACGACCCAGTCGAACGCGGGTGGCAGCCACCTGGGCCGGACCCCCGGCCACAAGGGGTGAACGCTACCCCCGGTAGCCATCACATCCGGGGAGCTGTACGGCTCGACGAGCGCGGCGAGCCAGCCCGGGCGGGCGGCGGCGTCGTCATCGAGGAAGGCCGTGATGGGCTGGCTGGCCGCACGGAGTCCAGCGTTGCGGGCACCTGACAGCCCTGGCGGCTCGCGGCTTTCCAGGACCGTTGCCCCGGGAAGTTCACGGCGGGCCCGGGCGGCCAGGTCCGCATTGTGATCTATGACGAGAAGCACCTGCGCCGGCCGGGGGTGCTGGCTGAGCACGGACTCCACCGCGGCGCAGGTCTGGGCCCAGCGCCGCTGGGTGTAGGCGCAGATTACTACGCTCACTTCCAGATGGTCGTGGCCGACCGGGCCGGACTGCCCTGCCGCACTCACCACGGACTGCCCATGCCGCCTGCGGCCTGATTTACTCGAACCACTTGCTCCCTACCAACAACCTGGCGACACAGTCAACAACACGGTCAGGAGGACAGCGGGACTCCCGTCATTTCACGGTACCTCCAGACAGGAGCCGCGGAGCCGACCCCGCAACCTGTCATGCCGCAAGCCGACGCCCGGGCTGACGGCGCGAACCGTTTGGCAAGCGTTCGCCCCATGTTTGGTAACATGACTCTACTGGAGCAGAGGGAGTCATATCAATTTCTGAGACGTCGCGTGATCGTCCCCTGCAAGTCTCCTGGTCGTTTCGTCGTCCTTCGATCCAGTGCGGCGGGACCGCGCGACAGGATGAGCAGTGCTCGGTCAGGTACTGAAACCTCGTCTGACCCCTCGGCGGGTTCTCGATGCGCTGCGCGACCCGCACTATCGGACTGGGTACGCGCTCGTCGCCAACACCATCGGCACAACGGCCGTCGGTTTCTTCTACTGGGTGGTCGCCGCCCACCTGTACGATCGCCAGGCGCTGGGACGCTGCTCGGCGCTGGTCTCCGCGCTGATCGTGGTATCTAGCCTGGCTCAACTGGATCTGCCGACCATCCTGCCCCGGTTCCTGCCACAGGCGGGACGCTCAGCCGGCCGTTTCATAGCCTACGGTTACGGCGCGAGCTCGGTCGCCGCGCTGGCCGTCGGCGTGGCCTTCGTCACGGTCTTGCCCCGGCTGAGCCCTCAATGGCAGTTCCTGCGCGCTTCACCGGCCCTGGCCGCTGGCTTTGTCGTCGCGTTGCTCATCTGGGGGATATTCGCACTCGAGGATGCCGCCCTGACCGGCCTGCACCGTGCGGTCGTGGTCCCGGTGGAAAACTCCGCCTACGGGGTGGTCAAGCTGGTCCTGCTGGTGGGCGTCGCCTCGATGCTGCCGTCGACCGGCGTCTTCGTCGCCTGGCTGATCCCGCTGCTGGCCATCGTCCCCGTCGTGAACTGGCTTATCTTCCGCCGCTACGCGAGGGTCGGGGCTACTGCCGCGGCTTCGACGCTGCGCGCGCGCGAGGTCGTCCGCTTCGCCTTGATCGACTATGCCGGCACGCTGTTCGCCCAGGGATACGGCTACGTGCTGCCGCTCGTGGTCCTGTCCGTGCTGGGGGCAACCGCAAACGGCACCTTCTTCGTCGCCTATACGATCGCCACGGCGCTCGAGCTCACGTCACTTAACTTCGGCACGTCCCTGCTGGTTGAAGGCGTAAGGGCGCCCCACAGGCTCTCGCAACTTACCAGGGGTGTCCTCATCCGGTGCGGGCTGATCACGATATCCGGCACGGCTGTGCTGGTGGTCGGCGGACGCCTGGTTCTGCGTATCTACGGTTCCGCGTACGCCGCCAACGCGTCCGAGCTGCTCGCTTTGCTCGGGGCGGCGACCATTCCGTACAGCCTCGTCATCGTCACATTCGCGCTGGACCGAATAGCGGGCCGGGTTGGCCGGGTGGCCATCACGCAACTGGCCCTGGCTGTGCTCGTGCTCGGCCTGAGCGTGCCGTTGATGAGGAAGGTGGGTATTAACGGCGTTGGGCTGGCCTTGCTCGGCGCCAGTTTCATCGTTGCGATGGTGCGGTTTCCCACGATCGCGCACGCCCTCCGACAGCCGAGCGTCCCCGCGCCGCTGCCTTGGCCGCAGCAGGAGCCCGGATTCGGGGGCCTTGCCGCTGAAAGCGATCGGACGATCATCTTGAGCCCGCTGGCGTGGGGGGCAGCGCGCTACCAGGTGGCGATGGACAATAAGCGCTTGCCGCAGCCCGAAGATGACATGACGGTCATCTTCGCACCGATGACGTGGCCGACAGCGCCTAATCCCGTGGTCATGGGCGGTATCCCTCAGCGGCCCGAAGATGACCGGACGGTCATCTTCGCACCGATGGCGTGGCCGGCGGCGCGTGATCAGGTGGTCGTGGGTAATATCCCGCAGCAGCCGCCCGGCTTCCTGCCGAGACCCAGGCTGATGGCGCAGCTGAACCGGGCTGACCAGGGACTGTCTGTGCTGACGGGGATACCGGGGGCGGGCAAGACTCAGGTGGCGGGCGCCTATGCGCGGACAAAGCTCGAGGCGGGCTGGCGGTTGGTGGCCTGGGTCGACGCCCAGGACGCCGGCAGTTTGCAGGCTGGCCTGGCTGCGATGGCCGACGCTGCGGGGCTGCCTGACGGCGGTTCCGGGCGGGATACGACCGGCGCGGGCCAGTCGGTACGGCACTGGCTGGAGGATGACGGGCACCGCTGCCTGCTCGTGTTCAATGACGCAAGAGATCTTGATGCGCTGCGGCCCCTAATTCCTGTCCGTGGCGCCGCCCGGGTGCTGATCGTCAGTACCCGGCAGTCGGGGGCAGACCCGGGCATCTGCATACCGGTGGACGTGTTCAGTGCCGACGAGGCAGTGGCGCTCCTGGACGGGCGGACCGGCCTGGCGGATGAACAGGGAGCAGCCGCGGTGGCCGCCGATCTGGGTTACGTGCCGCTGGCGCTGGCCCAGGCCGAGGCGGTAATCCTCGGCCAGCGCCGGGGATATCGGAGATACCTCGAACAGCTGCGGGCGATGTCGGCCGAGGAGTACCTGATCGGGGAGGAGCGGCAGCCGTGTCCTCGCGGCGTGGCCGAGGCGGTACTGCTGTCACTGGAGGCGATCCGGACGGCCGACCCGTCGGGCATGTGTACCCGGGTGATGGAGATCATGGCGGTACTACCGGGGGGCGGGGTCCGCCGGGAAGTGCTGCATGCCGCCGGGCAAGCAGGTGTCCTGGCCAAACGCAGGCATCTGTCTCGGATGGACGCCGAAATGGTGGATCAGGCGCTGGCGCGGTTGGTGGAACGGTCGCTGCTGACCGTCAGCGTTGACGGCCAGGCGGTTATCGCGCACCGGCTAGTCATGCAGATGGTGCGCGATGGGCTGGCCCGGCGTGGTCATCTGGCGGCAGTGTGCCGAGCCGCCGCCTCGGTCCTGGATACGCGCGCGGCGTCGCTGGCGGGCTCACACGACCGTGTGGCTGTCCGGGACATCGTGGAGCAGGTGTCGACGCTGCGGGAGAACGCGGCCGGATCTGCGGCCGCCGCCGACGATGAGCTTGCCAGGGCGCTGCTGTCGCTCCAGTTCTGGGCGCTGTATGACCTGAATGAGCTGGGTGACAGCGCGCCGCAGGCCATCGCGGTCGGCAAGCCGCTGGTTGCGGACTCCGAGCGAGTGCTGGGCCCGGACCACCCCGACACCCTGACGGCACAAAACAACCTCGCTGTCGCTTTTCAGGGGGTGGGCCGGCCCGCCGAGGCGATCCCGCTGTTCGAGCGGGCCCTGGCGGCCCAGGAGCGGCTGCTCGGCCCCGACTACCCCGATACCGTGACCACGCGGAACAACCTCGCTGTCGCCTACCGGGACGCCGGCCGGCCCGCCGAGGCGATCCCGCTGATCGAGCGGGCCCTGGCGGCCCAGGAGCAGCTGCTGGGCCCCGACTACCCCGATACCGTGACCACGCGGAACAACCTCGCTGTCGCCTACCAGGAGGCAGGCAGGCTGGCCGAGGCGATCCCGCTATTCGAGCGGACCCTGGCCGCCCTGGAGCGGCTGCTGGGCGCTGACCACCCCGATACCGTGACCACGCGGGACAACCTCCGGCGCCTCTACCGGGAGGCGGCCCAGGTTAAGTAGGTATCACGCCGGGACCAGGGGCTCAGGCCCGAGTCAGGCGATCAGGTCGGTGGCGATCTCCAGCACGATGGCCCGCAGCTTGTCCAGGTCATCGACCTGCTGCAGGTAGAACATGCAGGTCGCGCCCACGGCGAGGATGGCGGTGGTGGCGCGTACCCGGTCGCGCAGCGGAGCCTCGGGACCGGCGAGCAGGTGCACGAGCGTGTCCAGGCGGTCACGGAAGCGCGCGAAGCGCTCCTTGCCTGCCTCCATGCCCTGCACCGAGGCGCGGTTCTGCTCGAGGAAACGGAAGACCTCGCTGCCCGCCAGCACGATTCCGACGTAGCGGTCGAGGATCGCGTGGCGGGTCTGGTCGCCGCGCGGCTGTTCCCTGGCCCAGTCCAGGAGGGCGTCGATCTCGGCGAAGTAATCGTCGGTGAAGCTGTGGACGATGTCTTCCTTGGACTTGAAGTGGTAGTAGAGGGCGGCCTTGGTCACGCCCAGGCGCTCGGCGATCTCGCGCAGGGAGGTCTTCTCGTAGCCCTGCTCGGCGAAAAGCTCCAGCGCCACCTTCTGCGCGCGGGACCGGGTGTCGGTCCTCGGCGCGGGCGCTGTGTGATCCATGTCCGTGTCGCACCCTCAGACGGAGCCAGGGCCGCCATATTTACTTGACGGCCGGTTAGTTACGGTCCTAGCATAGTAACTTGCCGGCCGGTAAGTCAACGACGCCAGCCGGACGCGGACGGGAGCACAGTACCGGAAGGCGCCCGCGAGCCAGCGGGCGCAGCGGCCGCTGGACTCCCGCGAGCCAAAGGGCCGCCGGCGCCGCCTGGACCGACGAGCGAGCGCGAGGAACGAGCGACGAGCGAGGAGGGAAGGCGGCGCCTCGACAGGCGGCCCGGAGGCGAGCGGGAGAAAGAAAGAAGGAGCAAAACGGGTGGCGGAACCACTAGAGGGTGCCGGGGCCGAATCGGGCATGACCGGACCGGGCGGTCCAGAGCCTGCTGCCGCGGGGGCGGCTGGCGCGGGCGGGCAGTTCCTCGCGCCGCGCGAGGTGATGATCGTG
>JAFARZ010000370.1 GCA_019245115.1 Streptosporangiaceae bacterium
GCCGCCCCTGCGGGACGGCAACCGCTCCCCTTCCCTCCGCGCCAAGACCTCGCTGCGCGCGGCCGGCTTGGGGCCACGGCGGGAATCGCCGCCCCTGCGGGACGGCAACCGCTCCCCTTCCCTCCGCGCCAAGGCCTCGCTGCGCGCGGCCGGCTTGGGGCCACGGCGGGGATCGCCGCCCCTGCGGGACGGCAACCGCCGCGGCATTGAATCTGGCTGGGCCTTCGGGACGGCAACCGCCGTGGCGCTTGCTTCCGCTCGCTCATGCCGCCCACCCCTCGGAGACCTTCCAGCACGCGACATGGTGTCCCGGCTTGACCTCCTCGAACGGAGGCGACGTGGCACATCGTTCCCGCGCGAACGGGCAGCGATCGCGGAACCGGCATCCCGCCGGTGGGCTGGCCAGCGACGGCGGGCGCCCGGGTATGCCGGTCAGCGTGGTCTGGTCATGCCGGACACCGACTTCCGGCAGCGAGGCCAGCAGCATCTGGGTGTACGGATGCAGCGGCGCGTTGATGATCGTATCCGTGCTCGCCTTCTCAGCGAGCCGACCCGCGTACATGATCATGATCGTGTCCGCTATCTGGGCCAGGATCGACAGGTCATGGGTGATCGCGATCAGGCTCTTGACGAACCCGCGGTCCCGGAACTCGATCAGCATCTCCCCCACCGCACGCTGGGTCGACACGTCCAGCGCGGAAGTGACCTCGTCGGCGACGAGCAGCGACGGGTTCAGCAAGGTGGACAGGATGATGGTGACCCGCTGTCGCATGCCGCCGGACAGCTCGAAGGAGTACTTACCGAGCACGTCCTCGTCCAGTCCGACCAGGCGGATCCGCCGCTTCATCTCCTCGAGCACCCCGTTGGCCCGCACGCCGTGACTGCGCAGCAGGTCGCTGGTGATCTTGCCGATGCGCCGGGTCGGGTTGAGAGCGTTCATCGCGTACTGCGGCACCAGCGAGACCTCAGCCATCCGGTACGCCCGCATGCCGCGGAAGTCGGTGATCGGCAGCTCCTTGCCGTCGAGTTCCACCCGGCCGCCGAGTTGCTTCATGCGGTTTTCCAGGTAGACGAGGCTGTTGCCGAGGGTCGACTTCCCGCTGCCCGACTCGCCTGCCAGGCCCATGATCTCCCCGTCGGCCACGGTGAAGCTGACGTCGTCGACGGCGCACACGTCTCCGGATCGCGACCGGTACGCGATCCGCAGGTTCTCTACGCTGAGGCTCATTGCTCTCTCAGTTTGGGGTTGAAAACCTCGTCGAGGCCTACATTGGCGACCAGGAGGGCGGCGACCATGCCGGTCAGCAACACCCCCGGCGGCAGGAACCACCACCAGTAATGCAATTGCAGCGCGCTCCACAGCGTGGACTGGTTCATGATGTTGCCGAGCGAGGTGCCGGTGGTCGGCCCGAGCCCGAGGAAGTCGAAGTTGGCCGCCAGCAGCATCGAGCTGCCGAACAACAGGATGACGACCAGGAACAGGTAGGACGCCATGTTCGGCGCGATGTCCCGGGCCACGATGGACAAGCCGCGCCGGCCCGACATGCGGGCGAGATCGACGAATTCCCGTGACTTGAGCGTGAAAGTCTGCGCGCGCACCGCCCGCGCCACCCACGGCCAGGTGGTCAGGCCGATGAACGCGCCCTCGAACAAGATGCCGCGGGTCTTCAGGTAGGCGCCGATCACGATCAGCAGGACCAGCGAAGGGATCATCACCACGATGTTGGTGATCATCTGCAGCACCTCGTCCAGGATCCCGCCCCGCCATCCGGCGGCGAACCCCAGCGCCATGCCGACCACCGTCGCGCACAGTGCGCCCAGCGCGCCCACCAGGTAGCTCACCTGCAGGCCGTTGACCACCTCGGCGAACAGGTCGTGGCCGAGGTTGTCGGTGCCCAGCCAATGCTGCGCCGATGGCGCCTGATTGGAAAGGAAGTAGTCGCTCATGTTGTGCCGCGAGATGACCGGACCGAAGAGCGCGGCCAGGACGAACACCAGCTCAAGTCCCAGGCCGAGGACCAGCTTCTTGTTATGCAGCGCGTAGTACAGCAGCTCACCGCGCCTGCGCCGCACCAGCACCGGCTCAGCCAGCATTGTCGCGCCGGCCACCGGCGCCACCACCGGCACGGCACCCGGCGTGCCGGTACTCTCCGCGGTCTGCTCGCTCATTTTTCCCTCCGCGCCATTTAGCCCTCCGCGCCAAGGCCACGCTGGCGCGCGGCCGGCTTGGAGCCACGGCGGGAACTGCCGCCCCTTCGGGACGGCAACCGCCGCGGCACTCGCGTTCGCTCGCTCATTTAGCCCTCCGCGCCAAGGCCTCGCTGCGCTCGCCGCTCATGCCGGCGCTCCCTGCATGGACAGGCGGGTCCGTGGATCCACCGTGATGTAGACGATGTCGATGATGAAGTTGGCGATCAGGACCCCGATGATGATGAAGATGAAGATGCCCTGGAGCAGGAAATAGTCCTCGTTGCTGATCGCCTGGAAGATCAGGTGCCCGAGGCCCGGGTAGTCGAAGGCGTACTCGGTGACGATGTTCCCGCCGACGACGATGCCGAGCTGGAGGGCGAGCCCGGACAGCTGGGGCAGCGAGGCGCTTCGGTAGGCGTACCTGCGGATCACGCGCTCGCTGGCGCCAAGCGCCCGCAGGTAGCGGGAGCTGTCGTTCTCCAGCTCATAGATCACCAAGTTCCGCATTCCTATGGCCCAGCCGCCGAGGCTCACGAGGAACACGGTGAGGAACGGCAGGAACCAGTGATAGAGCAGGCTCGAGATGAACGTCCAGGAAAACGCCGGCAGCAGGCTCTCGTCGTAGCCCCGGGAGATGGGAAACACGTGCCAGACCACGCCAAGCAGATATGGCAGGGCAAGGGCGAGCCACGGGTACGGGATCGCCTGGAAGAGATAGCCGACCGGGAGCACGGTGTTGTCCAGCAGCCGCCGCCGCGCCGCAGCCGCGCCCAGCTTGTTGCCCACGATGTAGGACAGCACAATCGCGGGCACCAGGAGCGCGAGCGTGTATGGAAGGGCCTGGAAAATGAGGGTCGTCACCCTGGCCGGGAAGTCAAAGAAGCTCACCCCCCAGTTCCCGGTCAGCAGGCCGCCCCAGTAATGCAGGTACTGCTGCCACAGCGGCAGGTTCGTCCCGAACGCCTGCGACATCGTCTGGTACAAGGCGTTGTAACCGGCCGGCTTCAGGTTGAAGTTGGACAGGTAAAGCTGGACCGGATTACCCGGCATCAAGTGCGGGATACCCCAGTCGATGCTCGCGCCGACGAAGAAAGCCAGGACGTACGTGATCACTTTGCGGGTGAAATATCGTCGCACTCAAGGGCTCCACAGGGTTGGGGTGGATGGCCCGCCAGGGCCATCCACCACACCTGGATGTCCGGACCGCTATGACTTGACCGGCGGGGCGGGCTTCAGCTGCGCCAGCCCGTACACGCTGGTCATGGCCCCGAGATAGCCGTACCACATGACCGGCGTGTTCTCATTGCTGGTGCCGTTGGCCGGGTAGTTCGTCCAGTACTGGTTGTTGCCCTGGAACCAGGCGCCGTTGTACCAGAGCGGGATCTCCGGGAGCTGCTGCAGGAAGTCGCTCTCGAGCTGACTGTAGATGGAGTCCAGCTTCGCGGTATCGGTCAGCGCGGTGCTGCCGGCCTGTTGCACGAGGCTCCAGTCCTTCGGCGAGCTGAACCGCTCCCAGTTCAGCTGCGCGGTCTGCTGGGCCAGGATGGGCAGGTTGTAGACCCGCTGGAAGTAGCTCCACGGGGTGGAGTCCATACTGGCGTTGTTGTCGATGGCCAGGTCGTAGTTACCGCTGGTCAGGTCGGAATTGCGCGCGGTTTGCTGCGGGTAGATGGGAGTGCACTTGATCCCCACGTCGTTGAGGTCGGATGTGATCACCTGGATGGCCGCCATCCAGTCGGTCCAGCCGTCCGGGACCTCGAGGGTGATGGCCTGACCGCTGTAACCCGACTTGGCCAGGTACTGCTTGGCCAGCGACGGGTTGTACGAGAAGCCGAACTGCCTGACCACGTTCGAGTCGACGTAGGAGCTGAGCGTTGGCACCAGCCCGGTCGGGCTGGCCGCCTGGACGATGCCGCCGTAGACCGCCTGCACGATCTGCTGCGGGTTGATCGCGTAGGCGAGCGCCTTACGGAAGTTGACGTTGCTCATCGGGGCCTTGGTGGTGTTCGGCTCGAGCCAAGCCGTGTTGGCCGAGATCATGTACGGCGCCTTCTTGTAGAACGTCGAGATGTTGTACCCGCCGGCCCCGTTGAGCCCGCTCACCAGCTGGTTGATGCCGGGCAGGAAGTTGTTGCTCCAGTCGATCTGTCCCGCGGACAGCGCGGACAGCTCGACGTTGTTGGAGCCGTTGACCACGTCGACCAGGTACTTGAACTTGAAAGACAGGCCGAGCTGGCTGACCGCCCACCAGTTGGTGTTGTCCTTATAGGCCACCTCGGTGGAATTGAAGGTGTCCAGAAGCATGGGGCCCGTGCCGACCGGATGCGTGTTGGCCGCGAGGAACAGCTGCGACGGGGCGAGCTTCGACCAGACGTGCTGCGGCACGACCGGCGCCTTCCACAGGTAGTCCTGCCAGTCGCTGTAGCCGGGGGTGCCGTTGAACGTGACCGTGACGGTGTTCCTGCTCGCGGTGGCGCTCTTCACCGTCGACACATTGGAGTTGAACGGAGAGTTCTTGTTGGTCATCGCGAGGTTGATCGAGTAGGCGACGTCGGCGCCGCTCAACGTCGTCCCGTCACTCCACTTCACGCCGTTACGGACCTGCATCGTGTACGTGTTGCCGTTCCACGTGCCGCTGGAGGCCAGCCACGGGTCGTACGTGTTCTTGATCGGGTCGTAGAGGAACAGCGGCTCGTAAACGAGGCCTTGCGTGCCCGTGGCCATGTTGCCGATGTTGAAGGGGTTCCAGTTCGACGGCGGAGCGTAGGCCGTCCCGCTCGTGTAGAGCGTCTGCGAACGGGGGAAACCGGCCAGCGACGCCGACGACGAGGATGACCCCGCACTCGACTTGGCTCCACCGCTGGGCGGAGAACTGGATGAGGAACTGGTACACGCGGTGCTGACCGCCAGGATCAGCGCGATGGCCGCCATCCCGGTTGCCGTTGTCTTGGGTCTCACCTGCTCCTACCTCCTCGCTAAGGAGTCCATGGTGTTGTGATCTCGAAGGCCTAGGCCGGTGCATGAACGTACGCGTGGGTATGCCACTGGACAGGCGAGGCGAGCTATACCGGTTAAGTGTGGGCCAGCAGGGACATTAAGTAAAGTGTCCGGCTTGTATCGCTAAGATCTCGATTACGTCTCGGCGAGTCGCGCGACGCTGGCCCGACCCACCAGGAGCGGCCGCGGTGCTGTCGCGGACCACCAGCACGGGCGGTTCCTCCTGAAGGGATCCGGGATGCCCGCCCGCCACCGCGCTACAGAGCATCCGGGCCGCGGCCGCGCCAGCCGCGGGGATGTCGCGCCGCAGCGCGGTGAAGGCCGGGTGCACGATCTCGCACAGCACCGTGTCGTCCCAGACCGCGATGGACAGGTCGGCGGGGACACGCGTCCCCAGGCGCTGGGCCACGCCCAGCCCGGCCACGGCCATCACGTCATTGTCGTAAAGGATCGCGGTCGGCGGCTGAGCCCGCCGCAGCAGGTCGCGGGTCGCCTCGGCACCGTGCTCGGCGGTGTAGTCCGCGGCCACCGAGATCGCCTCGACGCCCGCGTCGTCGGCCACCGCGGCGAACGCCTCCGTCCGCAGCTGCGAGTGCCAGTACCGGGGGAACCCGCCGACCCGCGCGATACGGGCGTGGCCCAGCCCGGCCAGGTGGCCGACGACCGTCGTGACGGCGGCGCGGTCATCCTGCCAGACGGCGGGCAGGCTGCCCGTGCCCCGCGGGGTGCCCAGCACGACGGCCGGCATCTGCAGCTCCTCCAGCACCGCTATCCGGCGATCGCGGCTCTGCAGGTCGACCAGGAATACGCCGTCCACCTTCCGCTGCGCCCACCAGGTCCGGTACATCCCGATCTCCGCCGCCTGGTCCTCGGCCATGGTGAACAGCAAGGACATGTGATCGCGCGTCAGCTCGCCCTGGATACCGGAGATGAGCTGCATGAAGAACGCCTCGCTGCCCAGGGTGCGAGCCGGGCGGTCGATGACCAGGCCGAACGCGCCGGCCTTGCCATCGGACAGGGCGCGGGCGGCGCTGCTGGGCTGGAAGCCGACTTCGGCCGCGATCGCGATAATCCGCTCCCTGGTCGCCGCGGATACGCCCGGCTGGCCGTTGAGCGCGAAGGAAACAGCGGCCTTGGTCACCCCGGCACGCTGCGCGATATCGGCGATCGTCGGACGTCTCATCCGCACCCCCCTCGTCAAACGATAACGGAGAGCAGGCCCGGGCTGTTACCCGGCCAGAAACCAGTTGACACTTAACCGGTATAGTGATTCGATTCACGGTGCGGGTCACACACCAGAGGGAGCCATTCGGCATGCGCAGGAACAGCGCCAAGCTAATCGCCGGCACTCATCCCGTCACCTGGCTGGGCGCGAACTTCTGGTCTCGCACCGGCGGCCCGCTGATGTGGCGGAACTACGACCCCGATATCGTGCGCACCGAACTCCGGGTCCTCTCCGACCACGGACTCACGATGACGCGGTCGTTCTTCTACTGGCCCGACTTCATGCCGGCTCCGGATGAGATCGACGAGGATATGACGGCTCGCTTCGCCGACTTCCTCTACCGGCATACCGAGCAGCGGCTGACCACGGTCCCCACGTTCATCGTCGGCCACATGTCCGGCGAGAACTGGGATCCGCCCTGGCGCGACGGCCGCGACCTGTACACCGATGTCTGGCTGGTCGGCAGGCAGGCGTGGTTCGCCGCCGAGATGGTGCGCAGGTTCGGCACCCATCCCGCGGTGGCCGGCTGGCTGGTGTCCAACGAGATGCCGATCTACGGCGGCGAGCACGCGGCGCCCGAAACGGTCGCCGCCTGGGCGCAGATCATCAGGGACGCGGTGCGGGCGGCCGGCGGGCGGCAGCCGTTCTCGCTCGGCGACGGAGCATGGGGGATAGAGATCACCGGCAACCAGAACGGGTTCCGGCTGGCCGACACAGCGCGCCTGTGCGACTTCATCGGCCCGCATGTCTACCCGGTGGGCGATGACCTGATCCGGCAGCACTACGCGGCGGCCTGGCACTGTGAGCTGGCCGGCACTTATCGCAAGCCGGTCGTCCTGGAGGAGTTCGGGGTCAGCTCCGACTTCGCGTCCGGCCCTAACGCGGCCCGCTACTACCGCCAGGTCCTGCACAACAGCCTGCTGGCCGGCGCCAGCGGGTGGATCGCGTGGAACAACACCGACTTCGACCTGCCTGAGCAGAATCCGTACCGGCATCACGCCTTCGAGCAGCGGTTCGGCCTGACCGAGGTCAGCGGCAGGCCGAAGGCCACGCTCAGCGAGATGGCCGGCTTCGCCGCGACCGTCCGGGCCATCGAGGCCGGCCTGTGCGACCGCGCCGACACCGACACCGCCCTGATCGTGCCCGCATACCTGGACACCAGCTATCCGTTCACCTCCCCCGCCTACCGGCCGGCCATCGCCCGGACGCTCGCCCAGGCGTACGTCTCCGCCCGGCTGGCCGACCTGGCGCCGGCTCCGGTCCGGGAGAGCCACGGTCTGGCCAAGGGCGCCCGGCTGTACCTCGTCCCGTCGGTCAAGCAGCTTCTCGCGCCCACCGCGACCACGCTGGAACAGCTCGCCGCGGACGGTGCGTGCGTGTACGTCTCATACTCGCCCGGGGACAACGACTGGCACCGCGGGCCGTCATACGGCCGGCTCAACGAGCTGTTCGGCGTCACGCACCAGCTCGACGTCGGCCTCGGCGATCCCATCGACTCCGGAACCGTGACGTTCACCCTGAAGCGTCACTTCGGCAACCTGGCGGAAAGCACCACCCTCACGTTCAGCGTGGCCGGCAACGAACACGCCCGGGCCTTCCTGCCCGTCGTCCCGGCCGAGCAGACCGAGGTCATCGCCACCGACGACCTGGGCCGCCCGGCCCTGCTGCTGCGCCACGTGGGCAACGGGTCGATCGTCTTGTGCACCTACCCGGTGGAGCACATGGCCGCCCTCACCCCGCGGGTCAACCCTGACGCCACCGTCACGCTCTACGACGCGCTGGCCGCCCACGCGGGGGCCGGCCGTCCGGTGACCGTCGAGGACCCGCGGGTCGCCTGCGACGTCCTGGTCCACGAAGACGGCAGGCGGTTCGCGTTCCTGGTCAGCCACGCCACGGAGCAGCTTTCCGTCAAGCCGGTGCTCGCCGCCGGCGGCCGCCTGGTCTCGCTGGACGGGAAGGAAGTGATCGAACCGGTCACCATCGCCGCGGGCGGCGTGGCGGTCCTCAGTCTCCGATGAGCACGCGGTTGGCGAGCGTGCCGATCGTCTCGACCGTCACCGCGACCTCGTCACCGACCGTCAGCGGTCCGGTGCCATCGGCCGGCGTGCCGGCGAGCAGCACGTCGCCCGGCAGCAGCGTCATCACCTGGCTGACGTGGGAAATCAGCCCTGGCACGTCCCACGGCAGCTCGGATGTGCGGGACCGGGCCCGCACCGAGCCGTTCACCGTCGTGACGACCTCCAGGTCGGCAGGTGACGTCCCGGTCTCCATCCACGGTCCGAGCGGGCAGAACGTGTCGAAGCCCTTTGCCCGTGTCCACTGTCCGTCGCGCTCCTGGACGTCACGCGCGGTGACGTCGCTGGCGCACGCGTAGCCGAACACCACTTCATCGGCTCGTTCGCGCGGCACCTGACGACACAGCCGCCCGATGATGACCGCCAGCTCGCCGGCGGCTTCGACGTGCTCGGTCAGCTTCACCGGGTACCTGATCGCCTCCCCCGGCCCGGTCACCGCCGTGGACGGCTTGAGGAACAAGACCGGCTCGCCGCCCCCGTCACCGGCACCCCGGGCGGCCGCCACCACCTTGCTCGGCAGCACCGGGGCGAGCAGCCTGACTTCGGCCAGCGGGTACCGCCGCCCGGTCAGCCGCACCTCGGCCGGGTTCACCCCGAAGGGATGCCCATGCAGTTCCGCGATCGTCCGGGTACCATCTCCATCTCCATCTCCCTCTCCCTCGACCACGCCGTACGCGACTCCGTCTCCTTTGGCGAATCTCGCGATACGCACGTCACTCCCTCACTGCCGGTAGTTCTCGACCTCGCTGGCGGGCCGCGCCACGGCCTCGTCCGGGTTCTCGCCGAACTCCCGCCGCGCCCGCCGCTGCCGCAACAGGTCCCAGCACTGATCGAGAGCCTCCTCCGCCGACCGCAGCCGCTCACGCTCCTCGGGACCGGACAGCTCGCCACTGGCGAGCTGCTGCCGGAGACCGTGCTCGGTCTTGATCAGGTCACTGATAGTAGCCAGGATCTGCTTGTCATCCATGCCCCTACCGTAAGTCCCCCGCGATCCGGATGCCGCCCGGGGTGCCGAGGAAGCCGAGGAGGCGGGCGGCCTCGGCGGTTATGGCGTCGGCGTCGGCCGGGCGGAGCCCGGTGAACGGCTCGATGAGCAGGACGGATCCGCTGATCTTCCAGGTGGCGTTCCACTCGCCGTCGATGAGCAGCGTTCCCTGAGTGGAGCCGTTGCCGGGCGGCAGCGGGACCGGACGGCCGTGCGGGATCACCCGGCGCCGGTCGGCGTGCGACAGCAGCAAGTTGTCGTAGTGCGACATGTCCGGAGTGCCAGGGTGGCATGCCTCCTTGCCGGACGGGCGCCAGGAATCGGGCGCCCGAAGGCAAGTCGGCGTACCACGCCAGGCACCCCGTGCCCGGTCGTTTGATCGGGCCTCGCAGTGGTATCTTATTCGGCGAATCCGGGCATGTCCGCAGGTGGGACCGTCACCGGAACACTCGCCGCAGACTGGCTCAGCCACGCGGGGTATGGACGGCGCGCGGCACCTAGCGCGCGATACGTACCGGTACCGGCTAGGACGCTACACGAGACTTGCATCTGCCCGCAGACCATGTACACCGGCGAGGGCTGAGAAGATGCCCGGACGTGGCGCCGGGTGGTGTACCGACCTTGCCTTCGGGCGCCTGCTCCGTGGCGCCCGTCCGGCAAGGCGGGACACGACCGGGGCGTCCGAGTCCGCAACGCGCCGCCGTCGAGGTCCTTCGCGAAGTACGCGGACGCCGTGGATGGCGAGGTGGGCGAACAGCGGGCGCCAGTCGAGGTAGTCCTCGGCGGTCAGGAGATGGACCGTCTGGCGGTTGAGGTGGGCACGCACGGCAGTACGTTCGTTGAGAAGGGTTGAAAGATCTTCGGGTTTGAAGTTTTCGAGCCTGCTCCACAGGCCGGTGTAGGGCGCGAGGGGCGCCTGGGCCTGGAGGCCGGCCAGGTGCGCGATCGCCTGCCGCGCCGGCATCGGGTGCCGCCGCAGCAGGAGCTGACGGTCGAGGGTGGCGCGGTTGAGGGCGCGCCGGGTAAGAGTGCCGGTCATCGTCATATCAGCGCCAGGGTCGCGGCGGTCCGTTCGTCGGCGGGGTAGAAGGACTCGATGGCCAGTTCGGCAACGGTGACATCCATCGGGGTGCCGATGACCGCGGTGATGCTGATGAACGACAGCTCGGGTTTGCCCGGTGGGCGGTAGCGGAGCGGGACGATCACGTCGGCCGCTGGCGGCGGGTGGGCTTCGCCGCCGGGGTATCCGGCCAGCTCATCGTGGAGTGTGGCCAGTTCCGGGTCGCCGGTGGTCTGGGCCTGGCGATGCAGGCGGGTGAGCAGGTGGCCACGCCACTCGGGCAGGTTGCCGATCCGCGGCGCCATGCCGTCGGGATGGAGGCTCAGCCGCAGTACGTTGACCGGCGGTTCAAGCAGGTGGGCGGCGGCGCCCTCGGTGAACAGCACGGTCGGGCCGTTGGCGTCCACGAGCTCCCAGTGCCGGTTAACGATCGAGGCGGGATACGGCTCGTGCCCCTTGAGCACTTGGGCCAGGGCCTGTTTGACGGCGGCCAGCTCCGGCGCGTCCAGGCCATGCTGGGGATAGGCGGGAGCGAAGCCGCCGGCCAGTAGCAACTGGTTGCGGTCCCGCAGCGGGACGTCCAGGTGCTCGGCCAGCCGCAGGATCATTTCGCTGGTCGGCTTGGCCCGGCCGGTCTCGACAAAGCTCAGGTGCCGAGACGAGACGTTGGCCTCGACGGACAGGTCGAGCTGGCTGAGATGGCGACGCTGCCGCCACTGGCGGAGCAGCTCTCCGGCGGTGGGAGCTGGGGTCATGTACGCCTCAGGACGTCGCGGCTTCGCGGCCGGAGCGGAGGAGGCAGTAGGTTACCGCTTCCTCCAGGGCGCGCCAGGAGGCGGCGATGATGTTCTCGTCGACGCCTACCGTGTTCCACGTCTCCCCGGTGCCGTCGCCGGACTGGATCAGCACGCGCGTGATCGCGCCGGTGCCATGGGTGCCTTCCAGGATGCGGACCTTGTAATCCGACAGCTCGAGCCGGGCCAGCTCGGGATAGAGCTGTTCGAGGGCGGCGCGCAGCGCCTTGTCCAGCGCGTTGACCGGCCCGTTGCCCTCGCCGACCGCGACCAGCCGCTCCCCCTTGGCGTGCAGCCGGACCGTCGCCTCGCTGGTCATCCGGTGGTCCGGGTGGCGCTCTACGATGACCCGCCACGACTCCACGGCGAAGTACTCGGTCTTGGAGCCGAGTTCGTTCCGGAGCAGCAGCTCGAACGACGCGTCGGCGGCCTCGAACGTGTAGCCACGGGCCTCGAGGTCCTTCACCCGGTCGGTGACCCGGCCGATCGTCTCGCGGTCACCGGACAGGTCGTAGCCCAGCTCACGGCCCTTCAACTCGACGGACGCGCGGCCGGCCATGTCCGACACCAGCATGCGCATGTCGTTGCCGACCAGCGCCGGGTCGACATGCTGATACAGCATCGGGTCCACCTTGATCGCCGAGGCGTGCAAGCCCGCCTTGTGGGCGAACGCGCTCAGCCCGACGTACGGCTGATGGGTGTCCGGCGACACGTTGGTGACCTCGCTGATCGCGTGGGCGATGCGGCTCATCTCGGCCATCCCGGAATCGGGCACGACCGGCCGGCCCTTCTTCAGCTGCAACCCGGCCACCACGCTGAACAGGTTCGCGTTCCCGGCCCGCTCACCGTAGCCGTTCGCCGTGCCCTGGACGTGGGTGACGCCCGCGTCAACCGCGACGAGGGTGTTAGCGACGCCGCAGGCCGTGTCGTCGTGGCAGTGAATGCCGAGACGGGCCCCGGTGACCGAAGCCACGGCCTGGACGATATCGCCCAGCTCGTTCGGCATCATCCCGCCATTCGTGTCGCACAGGGCGGTGAGGTCGGCGCCCGCCTCGGCGGCGGTGCGCACCACTTCGAGGGCGTAGCCGGGGTTCGACTTGTACCCGTCGAAGAAGTGCTCGGCGTCGAGGAACACGCGCTGGCCGTTTTCTCGCAGGTGGCGGACCGTGTCGGCGATCATGGCCAGGTTCTCGTCGAGCGTGGTGCGCAGCGCGAGAAGGACGTGCCGGTCGTGACTCTTGGCGACGAGCGTCACGACCGGCGCTCCGGAATCGCGCAGGGCGGCGACCAGGGGGTCATCGGCTACCTGCACGCCAGGCCGGCGGGTCGCGCCGAACGCGGCGAGCTGCGCGTGCTTCAGGCTGAGCTCTGTTTGAGCCCGCCGGAAGAATTCGGTGTCCTTCGGGATGGCACCCGGCCAGCCGCCCTCGATGAAGCCGACGCCGAGCTCGTCCAGCTCCCGTGCGATCGCGAGCTTGTCGGCCACCGTGAGGTTCAGGCCTTCTTGCTGCGCGCCGTCGCGCAAGGTGGTGTCATAAACGTGGAAGCTGTCGTCGAGCATCGGTATCTCTCTCCGCGAGGTTCGGGTTTGCTGGCCAAAACAAAAGACCCCTCGCGGAACGCGAGAGGTCTGCGCACTGGCTGCGGTGGTGCTCTAAGCTGCCAGTGCGCCTGCCGATAATGATGCGGCCGGACGTCACGGTGACAGTCTGCCACATGGTGACGTCCGGCCGCACATCGAATCTCAGAATGTGAGACTACTTCAGCAGACTTTGTGGATCCAGTTGAAGTGGTCGGTGTGGCGGCCGGTCTGGATGCCCAGCAGTTCCTCGCGGAGGCGGAGGCTGACCGGGCCGGGGGCGCCGTCGCCCACCAGCCATTCGCGGTCCTCTCCCTTGACCTTGCCGACCGGCGTGATCACCGCCGCCGTGCCGCAGGCGAACACCTCGGTCAGCTCGCCGGACGCACACTGCTCCTGCCACTGGCCGATGGAGATCCGGCCCTCCTCGGCGGCTATGCCGAGCTCGGGAGCGAGCTTGAGCAGCGAATCGCGGGTCACGCCGGGCAGCAGCGTGCCGGTGAGGCCCGGGGTGACGATCCTGTCCTTGCCGTAGACGAAGAACAGGTTCATCCCGCCCATTTCCTCGACCCAGCGGTGCTCCGCGGCGTCCAGCCAGACCACCTGGTCGCAGCCCTGCTCGACGGCCTGGCGCTGCGCGGTGAACGCCGCCGCGTAGTTGCCGCCGCACTTCACCGCGCCGGTGCCGCCGGGCGCGGCGCGCGTGTAATCCTCGGACAGCCACACCGTCACAGGCTTGACGCCGCCGGCGAAGTAGGAGGCCGCAGGCGAGGCGATCACGCAGAACAGGTACTGGCTTGACGGGTGGTTGACGCCGAGTCCGCGCTGGGTGGCGATCATGAACGGGCGCAGGTAGAGGCTGTTGCCCTCGGCCTGCGGTACCCAGTCACGGTCCTGGGTGACCAGCAGCTCCAGCGCGCGGATGAAGGTCTCCTCCGGTAGCTCCGGCATGGCCATCCGCCGCGCCGAACTGTTGGACCGGGCCGCGTTCGCCTCGGGACGGAACATCACGATCGACCCGTTGTCCTGCCGGTAAGCCTTCAGCCCCTCGAAAAATTCCTGAGCGTAGTGGAACACCGTCGTAGCGGGGTCCAGCGTGAGCGGGCCGTACGGCTCGAGGCGGGCGTCGTGCCAGCCGCGTTCGGCGTCCCAGCGGATGGTGACCATGTGGTCGGTGAAGACCTGGCCGAAACCCGGCGCGCGCAGCATCGCGTCACGCTCCGCCTCGGGTGTGGGATGATCTGAAGGGCGGATCTCGAAGTCAATCATCGTTCTGCGTTTCCTCCTCGCCCGCGCCGTTGCGGGCTGCCGTGGGCGAATATATCTGGGCCAGGTGCGGCCTTAGCCTGGGCCGCTCAGCCGGATACTCGCTCGGCGATGTCGTCGCCTATCTCCACGGTAGTGCGTGCCGCCCACGCGCCCTGACGTTCCAGCAGGTCATCGGCGACCGCCTGCTCGATCCTGGCGGCCGCGGCAGTCATGCCGAGGTGATCGCAGAGCATCGCCGCGGACAAGATCGCTGCTGTGGGATCGGCCTTGCTCTGCCCGGCGATGTCAGGCGCGCTGCCATGCACCGGCTCGAACATTGACGGCGCCGCGCCCTCGGGGTTGATGTTCCCGCTGGCCGCCAGGCCGATGCCGCCGGCCACGGCGGCGCCGAGGTCGGTCAGGATGTCGCCGAACAGATTGTCGGTGACCACCACGTCGAAGCGCTCTGGCTGGGACACGAAGAACATCGACGCCGCGTCGACGTGGCAGTAGTCCACCACCACATCGGCGAACTCCTTGGCCAGCGCGTCAACGGTGCGCTGCCACAGGTCACCGGCGTAGGTGAGCACGTTGGTCTTGTGCACAAGGGTGAGCTTGCGGCGCGGCCGCGCCAGTGCCTTCTCGAACGCGTACCTGACCACCCGCTGCACCCCGTGCCGCGTGTTGAGGCTCTCCTGGGTCGCGATCTCCTGTGACGTGCCCTTGCGCATCACGCCGCCGGCCCCGGCATACGGCCCCTCAGTGCCCTCGCGCACCACGATCATGTCGACCGACTCGGGCCGGGCGTTCGCGAGCGGGCTGCTCACACCGGCATACAGCCGGACCGGACGGAGGTTCACGTAGTGGTCGAGCTCGAACCTGATCCGGAGCAGCAGATTGCGCTCCAGGATGCCGCTCGGCACGCTGGGATCGCCGACCGCGCCGAGCAGGATCGCGTCGTGGTTCTTCAGCTCTTCGAGCACCGAGTCGGGGAGCGTCTCCCCGGTGCGATGCCAGCGCCGGGCGCCGAGATCGTAGGTGGTCTCGTCGATTTTCGTGCCGGGGGCGGCGGCGCGCAGCACCTTGAGCGCCTCGGCCACCACCTCAGGGCCGATACCGTCGCCGCCGATGACAGCAAGCCTGATGGCCTGCATAACTGAACCGTCTGAACCCATGCCAGAACCTTACTGGCGGATCGCGGTCACGGCGGCTTGGTCTGCCGCGTCGCCGCCGTTGTCCCTCCGGTCCAGGGCCACCTGGACCGCTCGCGTAGCCGGGTCCTGGTCCGGGTCCTGACCCTGGTTCTGGCCCTGGTCCTGGCCCTGGTCCTGGCCTGACGGGTCGTTACCGTCGCGAGGCGCGGGCGGCCGGGTCCTGGGGCCATCGGCACGGGCGTCCCAGGGATACATGTCGTACACGAGAATTACTCCTTTGTCCGTGACAGCGTTCAGCTTGGAATGGTTACTCGTCCTGGTCCAGCCAGGACATCAGGGGGCGCAGCCGGGCGCCGACCTGCTCGATCTGTTCGGCATGCTCGGCCTCGCGCCGCTTGAGGAAGTTCGGCTTGCCGGCGTCGAACTCCTCGACCAGCTCGCGAGCGAACGTCCCGTCCTGGACCTCGCCCAGGATGCGGCGCATCTCCTCGCGGGTCCGCTCGTTTACCAGCCGTGGGCCGCGGGTGTACCCGCCATATTCGGCCGTATCAGAGACGGACCAGTACATCTTGGAGATGCCGCCCTCGTACATCAGGTCCACGATCAGCTTCATCTCGTGCAGGCACTCGAAGTACGCCGCCTCCGGCTGGTACCCGGCCTCGACCAGGGTGGCGAAGCCGGCCTTGATCAGCTCGGCGATGCCGCCGCAGAGCACGGCCTGCTCACCGAACAGGTCGGTCTCGGTCTCCTCGGCGAACGTGGTCTTCAACGCGCCGGCGCGGGTCCCGCCGATGCCCTTCGCATAGGACAGCGTCAGCGGCCATGCGTTCCCGGTCGCGTCCCGCTCGACGGCGACCAGCACCGGCACGCCGCGGCCCTGGGTGAACTGCCGGCGGACGAGGTGTCCGGGCGCCTTGGGCGCGACCATGCACACGTCCACCCCCTCCGGCGGGTCAATCAGGTCGTACCGGATGTTCAGGCCGTGCGCGAAGAAGAGGGCATCCCCGGGAACCAGCGCCGGCGCGATCGCCTCCGCGTACACCGCGCGCTGAAGGTGGTCCGGGATCAGCACCATGATGAGGTCGGCTTCCTCGCACGCCTGCGCCGGGGTGAGCACCCGCAGCCCGTCGCTGGCCGCCTTCTCCCGGCTCGCCGATCCCTCGGGCAGCCCGACGCGGACGTCCACCCCCGAGTCGCGGAGCGAGAGCGCGTGCGCGTGCCCCTGACTGCCATATCCCAGCACCGCCACGTGGCGCCGCTGAATGATCGACAGATCAGCGCTGTCGTCGTAAAAGATCTCTGCCACTGTTCTCCTTGTATTTCGGTTAAGCGCTGCGTTCGACGGGGCGGAGCGCGCGGTCGGTGATGGAGCGTCCGCCGCGACCGATGGCGACCATCCCGGATTGAACGAGTTCCTTTATCCCGAACGGCTCTAGCATCCGGATCAGGGCATCGAGCTTGTCGCGGTTTCCGGTCGCCTCGATGGTGATCACGTCCAGGGCCACGTCCACGACCTTGGCACGGAACAACTGGACGGTCTCGAGCACCTTCGACCGTGACTCCGTGTCCGCCCGGATCTTGATCAGGATCAGCTCGCGCTGCACCGTGGCCCCGGGTTCGAGCTCCACGATCTTGAGCACGTTGATGAGCTTGTTGAGCTGCTTGGTGACCTGCTCGAGCGGATGCTCCTCGCAGTTGACCACGATCGTAATCCGGGACAACTCGGCGTGCTCGGTCGGGCCGACCGCGAGCGAGTCGATGTTGAACCCGCGCCGCGCGAACAGCCCGGCGATCCGGACGAGCACGCCCGGTTTGTTCTCGACGAGAACCGAGAGCGTATGCCTACTCATCGCTGAGCCCTCCCCAGTCGGGCGCCATACCGCGGGCGTGCTTGATGTCATCGTTCGAAGTCCCGGCCGCGACCATCGGCCACACCATCGCATCGCGGTGCACGATGAAGTCCACCACGACCGGCCGGTCGTTGATGGCCATGGCCTGCTCGATCACCCGGTCCACGTCGTCGTGCTGCTCGCAGCGGATGCCGACGCAGTCGTACGCCTCGGCGAGCTTGACGAAGTCCGGGATCCGGGTGCCCTGCGGGGCGTCCTCAGACTTGGGCGCCGCGTGCAGGGTCGTGTTGGAGTAGCGCTCGTTGTAGAACAGCGTCTGCCACTGGCGGACCATGCCGAGACTGCCGTTGTTGATGACGGCGATCTTGACCGGGATGCCCTCGATCGCACAGGTGGCCAGCTCCTGGTTCGTCATCTGGAAGCAGCCGTCGCCATCGATCGCCCACACCGTCTTGTCCGGCACGCCGTACTTGGCGCCCATCGCGGCCGGCACAGCGAAGCCCATCGTGCCGAGCCCGCCGGAGTTGATCCAGGTACCGGGATACTCGTAGTCGATGAACTGAGCCGCCCACATCTGGTGCTGGCCGACGCCTGCCACGTACACCGCGTCCGGCCCGGCGATCTTGCCGATCCGCTCGATCACGTACTGCGGGGCCAGCGTGTCGTCGCCCGGGTTGTCGTAGCCCAGCGGGTACTTGGTCCGCCACTGGTCGAGCTGGATCCACCAGTCCGCGTGGTCGCCCTTGCGGCCCTGCTCGTGCTCGGCCTTGATGGCCGCGACCAGGTCGGTGATCACCTCGCGGCAGTCGCCCACAATCGGCACGTCAGCCCGCCGGTTCTTGGAGATCTCGGCCGGGTCGATGTCCGCGTGCACGATCAGCGCCCCGGGGGCGAACGTCTCCAGCTTGCCGGTCACCCGGTCGTCGAACCGGGTACCCAGGGCGACGATCAGGTCGGCCTTCTGCAGCGCGCCGACCGCGGCCACCGTGCCGTGCATGCCCGGCATGCCCAGGTGCTGCCGGTGCCGGTCAGGAAAC
>JAFARZ010000076.1 GCA_019245115.1 Streptosporangiaceae bacterium
CATAGTTCACCCAGGCTGTTCAGCGCACTCTAGCAAAGACGACATGCCCAACATGCCGCAAACGCACGTTATTTTGGCGCGCGCACCCAGTACCATAAAGTCACCACGAAGCGTAAAACCACCGCGCCAGCCGTGGCATCGCGAGCCAGCGGCGGCTGGCCAGGCGGGCTTAATTCACCGGCATTGCCCGTCCCGGCTGACATGTCACCCGGTCGTGCTGGACGAAAGCCGCATTCCGGGACAGCGATTCGACGTAGCGGGTGACATGTGCTGCGTAGCGGGTGACAAGTCGAACTGGAAGATGACGGCGACCTCAAGTGCGAGGTTAAACCTTCCATGTGGGCCTTATGTTCCGCGCTGTGCGGCGGGGAAATCGATTGCAGGTCAGGTTTCCTGGTGATCAGGGCGCGCCGCTGAGATGTGCAGTACGCCTTATTGATACGTACAGCCCAATGGCGCATGTGCATTTACACCCTGCTTCTGCATGTGCATCCCTAATGTGTCAAACTCGCCGATCGGATAGCGCACCTCGTGGCGGATCGGGTGAGGGTGGTCGCCAGCGCGGCGCGGCGCGGCGGAGTTTGCCCAGGTAGGGCGATGGTGTCATGGTAAACGCCGGACACCAGGCGTAGTCAATGTGTGCCGCGGTGAAATCGCTCGCGTGGCGGGGGCATGCTTGCCGCGGGGTATTTCCGGGTCTTCCAGCGGGAATAGCAGGATGAAGCGGATAAGTCGGTAAGAAATGCCATTCGCAACGGCGTGTCCTACTTGCGCGCGCTCTGTCAGCGCTACAGTGATCCCCACGGCTAATGCCGACGGCGGTCGCGAGCCGTTGCCGACATGGCAACGGCTCCCTGCTCGCAACAGGGAGCCGCCGCACTTCCGTAATAGTCACTCGCTAGGAGTAACTAATGAGTAGAAGGCTACGTCAAAGTAGCTCCGGTGGGAACCTCCCCCGGCGTCACGACTGGGAAACCTACGATCGCGGGCGCGGTAACAACGGCCTGCTGAGCGCGCGATCGGCGGGGATTCTCGGCGCCAGCTTCGCCATCGCCGCATGTGCGAGCGGACTGGCCTGCCTGGCAATGGGCGGCCTGCCGGCCGGCTTGCCGGGCGCGCTCCTCGCCGGCGGCGCCGCGTTCGCGGGCGCCGTCCGGTTGCTGATCCGGATCATCGACTGACGATCGCCGGGCCGTCCCGCGACCCCGCGGTCCAGGGCGGCCCGGCATCCGCTTTCCACACCGGTCGCGACACATACGGAGTTCTTCATGACTGCAACCGCGAGCCGCGAGAGCTGCCAGGCTCATCCGCTCTGCGATCGCGCGCCTTTCTTCCAGGCCGCGCTGGAGGCCAAGGACGGGTCCAACCCGGTCAGCCGCAACGTCAAATTGTGCGCCGTTCACCTCGGTGACGTGGTGCAACTTCTCGCCACCTGGGCGCAAGAGCGCCGGCTCACCCACGGGCAGGTGACCGTGCTCATAATCGATCAATCACCCATGGGGCCGCCGCTCGAGCTGCCCTGGCTATGCGATTCGCCCGTAGGCGGCTGCGCTTTCGGAACGATCACCCTAGCTAAATGATCACGCGCTGGCGGGAAAGGCGAGCGGAAGCGAGCGCCACGGCGGTTGCCGTCCCGGAGGGGCGGCGATTCCCGCCGTGGCCCCAAGCCGGCCGAGCGCAGCGAGGCCTTGGCGCGGAGGGAAACACTGCGGCGCTCGCTTCCGCTCGCAAGACCGGCGAGAATGTGAGCATGGCGAGTCAGACTGGGCCCGGGACCTCCCGCCGGGCAGCCGAGATCGACGTGGACGAGGCCAGGAAAGCCTTCTTTCTGATGGTCGGCTTCATCGCGCTGATCTGGGTGCTGCAGGTCGCGAACTGGGCGGACAGCTACCGGCTCGACACCGACTACGGGATCCTGAGCCGGAGCGTGTCACGGCTACCGGACATCTTCATCGCTCCGTTCCTGCACTTCGGCTGGGATCACATCGAGGGCAATTCCGGGCCGCTGTTCGTTTTCGGGCTGCTCGCCGCCTACCGTGGGGTGGTCAGGTTCCTCGGCGTCACGCTGGTCGTCATCATCACCAGCGGCATGGCGGCGTGGCTGTTCGAGAGCAACGGCACGGTAACCGTGGGGGCCAGCGGCCTGATCTTCGGATACTTCGGCTACGTGCTGGCCCGCGGACTGATCGACCGCAACCTCATCGACGCGCTCATCGCGATCGTGATGGGCCTGTCGTACTACTACCTGGTGACGATCGCGGTACCAGGCGCCCCGGCGGGAATCAGCTGGAAGGGCCATCTCGGCGGGCTGGTCGGCGGGCTCGCCGCCGGCTGGATATTCCGCACCAGGCGCGGGCGGGCGTTCCGGCAGGCTAGAACGGCCGTCGAACCCGGCGCGACCGGAACCGCGACGACCGCGGTCGCCACGACGGGCACCGCGACGACCGGCGCCAGGACGACCGGCACCGCGACAATGCCGGTGCCGAAGGGGCATCCGCGCGCCGACCTCTACAAAGAACTGGACGACATGGGCCTGTAACCGGCGGGCCCGGACGGGACGGCGGTTGTGTGGCGTTCACCGCAGTACGTTCGTGGTAATGGGTTTTCTTCAGTAGCTTTGACGGGGTGAAGGCGCGGCACCTGGTTTGCGGGCTGGCTTTGCTGGCCGGCGGGATGATGACCATGGTCCCGGCGCGGGCGGCCACCAGCACCGCCGCCCCCGCCGCGAGACACGTGGTGATCGTGGGAATCCCGGGGCTGCGGTGGAGTGACGTCTCCGCGGGAACGTCACCGGCGCTGTACGGGCTCGCGGAACGCGGCTCGGCCGGGACCCTGGTCGAGCACGCGGTGCTGCCGCTGACCTGCCCGGCCGATGGCTGGCTGACGCTGAACGGCGGGGCCCGCGCCCAGCTCAGCCATCGTGAAGCCGGGCCATGCCCGGCGTTGCCCGCGGTCAGCCCGCAGACCGGGGCCGTCGCCGGCATGCCCGCCATCGTGGCCTACAACAAGACGTTCAGCTATGACCCGGACTGGGGAGCGCTCGCGGCTGGAGCGCGCGGGTGCTCGCTCGCGGTCGGGCCCGGGGCGGCGCTGGCCCTGGCCAGGCCGGACGGAAGCGTGGACCGGTACCTGCCCACCGCCAGCGGGCTCACCGCGGCCGACCTGGCCAGATGCCCGCTGACCGTGGTGGACCTCGGGGCGCTGCCGACGGGGTTGCCGACCGGGTCGCTGACGGGATCGGCCAGGGCAAACGCGGTCAAGACCGCGGACGCCGCGCTGGGGCACATCGCCGCGATGCTCCCGCGGGACACCACCCTCCTGGTGACCTCGCCAGGCGCCGACGGCAAGGCGCAGCTCGGCGTGGCCGTGGTCACCGGCTCCGGATACGAGAACGGCGTGCTGGACGCGCGCTCCACCCGGCAGCCCGGCCTGGTGGTGATCACCGACCTCACGCCGACCGTGCTGCACTGGCTGGGCGCGGTGGTGCCTCCCGGGATGAACGGGACCCAGCTCACCCACGGCCACCGCGGCGGCCTGGACGCGACGATCCGCGGCTTCAGCGGGCGGGAGACCGCGGAGGAGGTCTGGACGAGCTCACACAGCTGGTTCTTCTGGACCTACGCGCTGGCTGACGTGGCCGCGCTCGGCGGTATCGGGCTCTGGCTCTGGGGCGCCGCCGAAGACCGGCGCCGTCGGCGGGCTCGCGGCTGGCGGATCGCGGGGATGTTCGCGACGGCGGTGCCAGCGGGCACGTTCCTGGCCAACCTGGTGCCGTGGTGGCTGTACCCGCACCCGGCCGTCTGGCAGTACGCCATGACCATCGCGTGGACGGGCATCATCGGCGCGGGCGCGCTGCTCGGGCCGTGGCGGCGGGATCCGCTGGGACCGTTCGGGGCGGTGAGCCTGCTCACCCTGGCGGTCCTCGTCCTGGACGTGATGACCGGATCGCGGCTGGAGCTGGAGACGCCGTTCGGCCTGTCGGTGCTGGAGGCCGGCCGGTACTACGGCATCGGCAATGAGGCGCTCGGCATCTACGGGATCGCGGCCCTGTGCGCCGCGTCGTGGCTCGGCGTGATCGCGCTGCGACGGTACTCGCGCCGCGCCGCGATGACAACCGTGTGCGCGGTCGCAGCGATCGCGGTGCTCGTGTCGGGCTGGCCGGGCTTCGGCGCCAAGGTAGGCGGGACCATCGCGATGGTGCCCTGCTTCCTGCTGCTCCTCATGGCGCTGGCCGGCATCCGGCTGAACTGGCGCCGCGCGGTGCTGGTGGCGATCAGCGGGCTGGCGTTGTTCATTGTGTTCGCGCTGGTCGACTACTTCATTCTGGGCGGTGGCTCGTCCGACATCGGCCAGTTCACCGGCAACCTGCTGAACGGGCGCGGCGGCGGGCTGCTGCAGCGGAAGATCAGCTCGAACATCGGGTCGCTCACCGTCAACGCGTACAGCCCGGTGGTCCCGCTTACCGTGGCGGTAGCCGGACTCATGCTGTGGCGGCCATCGTGGTTCTCGCTGAAGACGGCCCCGCTGGCCTACGCGGCGGAACCCTTGCTGCCCGCTGTCCTCGGCGTGATGTGGCTGATGCCGGTGCTTGGCTGGTTCGCGGATGACTCGGGAGTCATCGTGCCGGCCGCCGCGCTGCCGTTCGCCCTCCCGCTTGGCATCGCGGTGCTGGCAGCCGCGGCGTATCAAGATCGCGTGGCACGCTATCTTGGTACCGCCCCTGTCGGCATCGCAGGCCAGCCTGACCGTGTGAGCAGAAAGTAGCCCGTGCCGCAATACCGTTTGTCGCGCATTGTCGCCGGTCCGTTCCTGCACGCCTTCGGGCGACCGCGAGTGATCGGCAGTGAGAACATCCCGCCTTCGGGCGGGGCCATCCTGGCCGCCAACCATCTGTCCGCCATCGACTCGGTCTACCTGCCGTTCATGGTGGACCGGCCGGTCACCTTCTCGGCCAAGATCGAGTACTTCAGCGCGCGCAGCCCGGCCGCCCGGCTGCTGGCCAGGTACATGAAGGCCACGAACCAGCTGTCCATCGACCGGGACGGCGCCCGCGCCGCGCAGGAGACCCTCGAGGCGGCGCTGGAGCGGCTGCGGGCCGGGCAGCTTTTCGGGATTTATCCGGAAGGAACCAGGTCGCCGGACGGCCGCCTGTACCGAGGCCGTCCCGGGGTCGCGTGGCTGGCGCTGAGATCCGGCCTGCCGGTGATCCCGGTCGGGATGATGGGCACACGGGAAGTGCTGCCGCCCGGGTCGGTGGTTCCCCGGCCGGGGCGGGTCGAGGTGCGGATCGGGAAGCCGCTCACCTTCGACCCGTCGCTGGCCGACGCGCCGCCCGCCAAGGCGCGGCGGCTGATCACCGAGCAGGTGATGACCGCGATCCAGGAGATCACCGGCCAGGAGTACGTGCACATGTACGCCTCGGACCGAAAGGCCGAACTGGCCCGACGGCCATGATCATGGGTCGAAGGCGGTAACTATTCCCGCAAACGGCCCATGATCATGAATTCGCGCCGGTGGCGGCCTTAGCGCGCGGCGGCGGCGCACTCGGGGCAGAGGCCGAACAGTTCGACGGTGTGCCCGACGTCGGTGAAGCCCGCCTCGGCGGCGACCTTCTCGGCCCACTGCTCGACCGCGCGGCCTTCCACTTCGACGCTGCGGCCGCACTTGCGGCAGGTCAGGTGGTGGTGATGGGCGGTTGTCTCGCACTGCCGGTAGAGGGTCTCGCCGCTGTCGTCGCGGATCGCGTCGACCATGCCTTGCTCCGACAGAGCCTGAAGGTGCCGGTACACCGTGGTCAGCCCGACGTGCTCGCCCTTGCGCCGCAACTCCGCGTGGATCTCCTGGGCGCTGGAGAAGCCGGGCATGCTGGCCAGCGTGGCGGCCAGCGCCTGCGCCTGCCTGGTCCCGCGCATCCGCGTGCCCCTCCCCGGCTGTGTTGTCACAACTCGCACGGTACCGCCTCCTGTCCTTGCGCGGCTAACGCGGCCAAGTTGCCATCTGAAATGGAAATCATTATCATTCCTGTTTAGTTCAAGTCACCATGCGGGCAACAAGTCGCCATGCGGGCAAGATGTTCCCCCGAGGCATCCGAGCATCCGAGACATCCGAGGCAGGAGTTCGATAATGCGCGCCAGGTTGCTGGCGATCGCGGCACCCGCGATCGTCGCGCTGATCGTGGGTGTGACCGCTTGCTCTCCGGCGTCCGGCGCGTCCGGCACGTCCGGCACGGATGGCGCCGGCGGCACGACCGCTACCTCAGCGGGCGCCATCGTCGCGGTCGGCGCGGAGAACCAGTACGCCGACGTTATCAGCCAGGTCGGCGGCAAGTACGTCAGCGCCTCGGCGATCATGAGCAACCCGAACTCCGACCCGCACACGTTCGAGGCCAGCGCCCGGGTCGCCCAGGCCGTGAGCTCCGCCCAGCTCGTCGTGCAGAACGGGCTCGGCTACGACGCGTTCATGAACACGATAGAGAACGCCGTCGGGAGCAGCGGCCGCAAGGTCATCGACGTGCAGAAGCTGCTCAACGTCCCGGACAGTGAGCCGAACCCGCACCTGTGGTACAAGCCAGGCACGATGGTGGCGGTGGCGAACGCGGTCGCCGGCGACCTGGCCGCCATCCAGCCGGCTCACGCGGCGTACTTCAGGCAGAACGCGACGGCCTTCGTGAGGTCGCTGGACGCATGGACCGGCGCTATATCGGCCTTTAATACGAAATATCCGTACACACCGGTCGCCACCACCGAGCCCGTGGCCGACTACCTGCTCCAGGCGATCGGCGCGGACGACCTGACGCCGATGACGTTCCAGCTCAACGTCATGAACGGCACCGATCCCTCCGCCCAGAACGTCGCCGCGGAACGGAGCCTGTTCACCCGGCACAGTGTGAAGGTGCTGGTTTACAACCAGCAGGTGACCGACTCGCTCACGCAGTCATTCATCACGCTCGCGCACGCCAACGGCATTCCGGTGGTGGGCGTGTACGAGACGATGCCGGCGCCCGGCTATGACTATCAGTCCTGGATGGTCGCCGAGGTCCAGGCGCTGAGCAAGGCCGTACAGCACAAGGTCTCGACGGAGCACCTATGACTCCACTGGTCCAGCTCGACAACGTCGGCGTCCGGCTCGGCGGCCGGGACGTACTGAACGACGTCTCGCTAACCATCCGCCCGGGCGAGTTCACCGGTCTCATCGGACCGAACGGCGCGGGTAAGACCACCCTGCTCCGCGTCATCCTCGGCCTCCAGGCCACGGCGACGGGCTTGGTCGGCACACACGCATCCGTGGGGTACGTGCCGCAGAAGCTGCTGATCGAGCCGGACATGCCGTTGCGGGTCCGGGATGTCGTCTCGCTCGGCATCGACGGGCACAAGTTCGGCATCCGGTTGCCCTCCAGGCAGCGCAGAGCCCTGGTCAACGAGATGCTCGAAGCGGTCGGCGCCGACGGCTACGCGGACGCCCGGGTCGGCGAGCTGTCCGGTGGCGAGCAGCAGCGCGTCATGATCGCGCATGCCCTGGTCAGCCGGCCGAAGCTGCTGTTGCTGGATGAGCCGCTGGCCAGCCTCGACCTCGCCAGCGGCCACGGTATCGTCGACCTGCTCAACCGCCTGGCCCGGGACGAAGGCATCGCGATCCTGTTGTCGGCACATGACATGAACCCGTTGCTGCCGGTCATGGACCGGATCATCTACGTCGCGGGCGGGCGGGTCGCGGTCGGCGCCCCGGACGAAGTCGTTCAGTCCGACGTCCTGGCCAAGCTCTACGGCCACCAGGTGGACGTGATCCGGGTCCACGGCCGGATCCTGGTCGTGGCCGGCGCCGACGAGCTGGTCGGCTGAAAACGGCATGCACTACATCTTCGAGCCCGGCTTCTTCGCCAGCACGCCGGTCCACACCGCGCTGCTGGTCGGCACCGTGATCGCGATCACCTCCGCGGTGGTCGGGGTGTTCACGGTCACCAGGGGGCAGTCGTTCGCCGGCCACTCGCTGGCCGACATCGCCACTACCGGCGGTTCCGGCGCGTTCCTGATCGGCCTGAACCAGTTCTGGGGCTATCTCGCGTTCGGTGTCGGCGCGGCGGCGTTCATGGAGCTGATCGGCGTGCAGCGGCGCCGTGGCCGGGACGTCGCGACCGGCGTCGTGCTGGGCGGGGCCATCGGCCTGGCCGCGCTGTTCCTCTACCTGGGCACGCAGCACACGTCCACGACCGGCGCTTCGTTCACGATCTTGTTCGGCTCGATGTTCGTGCTGACGTCTTCGACGGTGCCGTTCCTGATCGTGTCCGCCCTGCTCGCGCTGGCCCTCGTCGTCTGCCTGGCCCGGATCCTGCTGCTCAGCTCGCTCAGCCCGGACATCGCGGCGGCACGAGGCGTGCCGGTGCGGCTGGCCGGTGCCGCGTACCTGATGGCGCTGGCCATTTCGGTGGCCCTGTCCGCGGTCGTCATCGGTGCGGTGCTGAGCACCGCGCTGCTGATCGGCCCGGCGGCCACGGCGCTGCGGACCACGCGGGGCCCGGTACGGGCCATGACGACCGCGGCCGCGATCGGGGTGGCGGCGACCTGGGCCGGCATCGTGCTCGCTTACGACAGCTACTACTGGCCGCCGGCCGGGCGCGGCTGGCCGGTCAGCTTTTTCGTGGTGGCCCTGGTGGCCGGCGGCTACCTGCTCGCGGGAACGAAGAGGGAGCGCTCGTGTTCACCGGCCTGATGCTGAACACCTGGATCGCGGCGACCGCGGTCGCGGTGATCGCGGGCGTGACGGGCTTCTTCGCGGTGCTGCGCGGGTCGACCTTCGCCGCGCACGCGATCCCGAACGGGGCGTTCGCCGGCGCGGCCGGCGCCAGCCTGCTGGGCTTCAACGCGATCGCCGGCCTGGCCGTTTTCTCGGTGGCCGGTGCGCTGGGTATCGCCGGGCTGAGCCGCCGCGCGCGGCACGATGTGGCGACCGCGCTGACGTTCGTCTTGATGCTGGGCCTCGGCGCGCTGTTCGTGAGCTGGTCCACCGAGTACGCGCAGCAGGCGTATTCACTGCTGTTCGGCGAGGTGTTCGGGGTCAGCTCCGCGGAGGTGGCGCCCATTGCCGGGATCGGCGCGGTGTCGATCGCGCTGATCATCGTCATGTTCCGGCCGCTGATGCTGTCCTCGGCATTGCCCGAGGTCGCGGCCGCCCGCGGCCTGTCGCCGCAGCGCATGGAGGTGGCGTTCCTGCTGGTCATGGCCCTGGCTACGGCGATGACGGTGCCGGTGACCGGCGCGCTGCTGATGTTCAGCCTGATGATCGGCCCGCCCGCCGCGGCGCGTTCGTTCACGCCGAACCCGGCGGTGGCCCTGGCGCTGTCCGTCGGTATCGCGCTGATCACGGTGTGGCTGGGCATCGTGCTGTCCTACCACACGAACTGGCCGCTGGGCTTTTTCGTGGGCATCACCGGCGCCGTGTTCTTCCTGCTCGGAAAGGCCTTCAAGATCATTCGCACGAACGTACTGCCGTACCACCCGTCCTGACCCCCTGGGTATTGTCGGTTACATGAACCGCCTCGGCAGCTCGACCTCTCCGTATCTGCTTCAGCACGCGGACAACCCGGTGGACTGGTGGCCCTGGTCCGGCGACGCGTTCGCGGAAGCGGCCCGCCGGGATGTCCCGGTGCTGCTGTCGGTCGGGTACGCGGCCTGTCACTGGTGCCACGTGATGGCGCATGAGTCGTTCGAGGACGCGGAGACCGCCGCGCTGCTCAACGACCACCTGGTGGCGATCAAGGTGGACCGGGAGGAGCGGCCGGACGTCGACTCGGTGTACATGACCGCGACGCAGGCGATGACCGGCCAGGGCGGCTGGCCGATGACGGTGTTCATGACGCCGGGCAAGGAGCCGTTCTACTGTGGCACGTACTTTCCGCGCGCCCAGTTCCAGCAGCTCATCCTGGCTGTCTCGCGGGCCTGGCGGACGCAGCGGTCCGACGTGGAGGGCCAGGCCAGGCACATAGCCAAGGCGCTGGCCGCCAACGCCGAGGCCACGACGCAGGCGTTGCGCGGCGCGGCGTCCGAGGAACTGGCTGACGTCGCGACCAGCTCCCTATCGGGCTTGGAGCGAGATTATGACGCGGCCAACGGCGGGTTCGGCGGCGCGCCTAAGTTCCCGCCGTCCATGGTGCTGGAGTTCCTGCTCCGTCATCACGAGCGGACGGGTTCGCCTGACGCTCTCGCGATGGCGGCCGGCACCATGGACGCGATGGCTCGCGGCGGCATGTACGACCAGCTCGGCGGCGGGTTCGCCCGGTACTCGGTGGACGGGTCCTGGGTGGTGCCGCACTTCGAGAAGATGCTGTACGACAATGCGCTGCTGGCCCGCGCCTACGGGCACCACTGGCGTCGCTCGGGGTCCGAGCTGGCCGCCAGAGTCGTGTCGGACACGTGCGACTGGATGCTCCGCGAACTCCGCACCGCCGAAGGGGGGCTGGCCGCGTCGCTGGACGCCGACAGCGCGGGCGAGGAGGGGAAGTTCTACGTCTGGACCCCGGCTCAGCTGGAGGAGGTACTGGGCGCCGACGACGCCGGGTTCGCGGCGGCGGCGTACGGTGTCACTCCGGAGGGCACGTTCGAGCGTGGCGCGTCGGTGTTGCGGCTCCGCGCGGACCCCGCGGATCCGGAGCGGTTCGCCAGGATCCGTTCGGCGCTGCTGGCCGCCCGCGAGGAGCGGGTCCGCCCGGGACGGGATGACAAGGTCGTCGCGGCCTGGAACGGCCTGGCCATCTCCGCGCTGGCCGAGGCCGGGCTGCTGCTGGACCGCCCGGAGCTGATCGCCGCCGCGACCGGCGCGGCCGAACTGCTTGCCACCGTGCACCTCGGCGACGGCCGGCTGATCCGCACCTCGCGGGACGGCGTGGCCGGTGCCGGGGCTGGCGCGCTCGAGGACTACGCGTGCGTGGCGGAAGGGTTCCTCACGCTGTCCGGCGTGACCGGGCAGGCGCGCTGGGTCGGGCTGGCGGGTGAGCTCCTGGACTTCGCGCTCAGCGCGTTCGGCGACGGCGCGGGAGGGTTCTACGACACGGCGGCCGACGACGAGTCGTTGATCTTCCGCCCCGCCGATGCGGCCGACAACGCCACGCCGTCGGGCACCTTCGCCGTGGCGGGCGCGCTGCTCAGCTATGCGGCACTGACCGGATCGGCGCGCCACCGGGAGGCCGCCGGAGCCGCGCTGGGCGTGCTGCCGGGCATCGCCGCCCGGTTCCCCCGCGCCGCGGGCGCCGGACTGGCCGTGGCCGAGGCCCTGATCGCCGGGCCGTCCGAGATCGCGATCGTCGGCCCGGCGGGTGATGCGCGGACCGTCGGATTGCACAGGACCGCGCTGCTCGCCGCGCCGCCCGGTGCCGTGCTGGCCCTCGGCGACGGCAGCCCCGCGGCTGAGACCATTCCTCTCCTGGTCGGTCGCGGGCTGGTGGCCGAGGCGCCCGCCGCCTATGTATGCCGCGATTTCACGTGTCGTACTCCGGTAACCACCCCTGACCAGCTAAGGGAAATTCTTGCCATACCTTAACTGATCATTAATATGTCCGTCTGTAGACGTTGCGCGGCCTATGAGGCATTGTGGGTTGGGTGCGCCTATCTGGGGTTGGGGTTCGCGGCTTGCCGCGGGTGCCGGGGCTTTTGCCTGCGGCGATAAGCGTGCTGGTGGTTGGCGGAACGGCGGCCGGAGTGGTACTGGCCGCGGCCGGCGGAGCGCCACCAGGGCCGGCCGGTTCCGGCTGGTCAGTGGCGGCGGGTTCCGTGGTGCCGTCGGGTTTGCCGTCGCGGCGGACCACTCCGGTGCGGAGCAACGCTCCGGTGGTGCCGCTGCTCGGCGCGCCGCGGAACGCGGCACTCAGCGTGACCGTGGCCAAGCAGATGCCGGCCGCTGCCCAGCCGGCGCAGTCGGATCGTCCGGCGCGGGTGGGGCCGCTGCGTGGCCTGCGGCAGGCGGATCTTCTGATCGTGGCGTCGAACTCGCTGCCTTCGAAGTTCCTGGCCCAGGTAGCGCGGCAGTCCGGGGTGGCCAGCACGGAGCCGCTGGAGGCCGCGCGGGTCAAGGTCAACGGGCAGTACGCCGCCGTGCTGGGGGTGGACGCGTCGTCCTTCCGCTCTTATGCGGCCAAGTCCACGGCCAGCTCCGACTCGCTGTGGCAAGGTGTCGCCGACGGCGGTGTGGCGGTGTCCTACAACATGGGCAAGCTGGACAAGCTGCCACTCGGCGGCCGGGTCACCATCGCCGGCCACGCCATAGAACACCTGCCGGTGGTGGCGTTCGGCACGGTGGGCATCGCCGGTGTGGACGCCGTGGTGTCCGACTCGGTGGCGAAGTCACTGGGTATGCCGGCCGTCAACGCCACAGTGATCAGCGCGGCGCCCGAGGACGTGGCCGCTATCACCGCCTCGATCAGGGCGCTCGCGCCGCGGGGTGTGGCGGTCGAGCCGCTGGTGACCTGGGTGGCCTCGCAGTCCGGCGGCACGGCCTCCACCATTGGCGCGGCCGGTTCCGTCGCCCCGGCCGCACCGGTCGGGTCCGGCGCCGGGAATGGCAGCGCGCTGACCCAGGCTCAGCTGAGCACGGTCCTGCGGGCGGCGCTCAGCCGCCGCGGCATGCCGTATGTATGGGGTGCCGCCGGTCCCAGCGCATTCGACTGCTCGGGTCTGGTCGAGTGGTCGTTCGCCCAGGCGGGCATCGCCATGCCCCGGGTGGCCGCCGACCAGGCGCTGGCCGGCCCGGCCGTCCCGGTTAGCCAGCTGGCCGCCGGTGACCTGCTGTTCTACCGCACCGACCCGACCGATCCCGGCTACATCTCCCACGTGGCGCTCGACCTCGGCAACGGCTGGATGATCCAGGCGCCGCAACCGGGCATGACCGTCGAGGTCGTCCCGGTGGAACTCGGTTCCGAGTACGCCGGCGCGATCCAGGTCAACCCCCGCGTCGCCGCTCAGGAAGCCACCGGCATCGCCGGCTAGCGCCCCTCCCACCCCCACCTCCACCCCCCTCGTCCCGCCCCGTCCCCCGCCTCGGGGGTGGCGGCGAGCCGCGTGTTGACGATCACCAGGCGGACTGTAATCATGATTACATGAGTACGGAGCAAGGCGAATCTGGTGCTGCTCCCGGGCCGGACGGGGAGAAGAGAAACGGCGTGGCCGCTGAGCTGAGGGCGTGGTTCGGTGGGAGGCTGCCCGGGGACTGGTTCATCACCGCGCCGGACGTCCAGGTCGACCGCGAGGAGATTACCGTGGTTGGCACGCTGTCCGACCCGGCTGCGGCCGGCGCGTCGGCTGCGGAGCGGTCGGCGGCGGCCGAGGGCCGTATCCGGCGGTTCCGTGAGGAAACCAGGAACCGCCGTATCGAGATCGCCCGGGAAGCCGAGCACAGGTTCCGCCGGAAGGTGTCGTGGGGCGTCGCCTGCGGCGGCGAGACTGAGATGTTCACCACACTCTCGGTGCCGGTGATGACGCGACTGCGCCAGCAGGAGCGCCGGGTACTCGACACGCTGGTCGACGCGGGCGTCGCGCGCAGCCGCAGTGACGCGCTCGCCTGGTGCGTCCGGCTGACCGGAGAGAACGCGGACCAGTGGCTAACACGGCTGCGTGCGGCGCTGCGCCAGGTTGAAGAGGTGCGCGCGGAAGGCCCGCAGCGGTCGGCTGAGTAATTCGATCATGGTATAGACCAATGGCCTGGACCATTTATGGCCCGGCGCAGAATGTGTCGCCGATCACATTAGATTTGAGCTTAAGGTCTATACCAAACTCTCCTACTTTAGGCAGACCCGCCGTAATAGTCGTGCTGATTCCGGGGTACACTCCGTCGATATCCCCAGGAGGAGGAACGACAGTGGCGTACCAGGTGAACGGCTCGCGGGTGGAATGGAATCCCACCGCGGCGCGGTTGCGTGAACTGGCCGAGCAAATGCCGAACAGTCAGGTTACCGAGTTCGGTAACGTGGCGGTCAAGGCGCGCGTTGACTCGCGCAGCACCCGGTCCACCTACCTTGTCGACGACGCGACAAACTCGCGTGGTCAGACCATTACCCGCGAGGAATTCAACCGCATAGCGGCGCTCCAGGACGCATATATCGCAGCGCAGCACATGGTGGTCGTAGACGGCTACATCGGGTCCGACCGGAACTTCCGCACCAGGGCGCGGCTGATCATGGAAGCGGCCAACGCCAACGTGGCCGGCATGCAGCGGCAGCTGTACTACCCGGTCGGCGATGACTACGATTCCGCTGCCTGGGAGCCGGACACCACGGTCATCTACACGCCCAACCTCGCCGCGCCCGGCTATCCGAACGACCGGATCATCGCCGTGGACCTGGCCAGCAACGTCACCCGGGTGCTCAACTCGGACTACTTCGGTGAGTCCAAGAAGGGCGGCCTGCGGATGTGGAACAACATCGTCTACGAGCGCGGCGGCCTGGCGCTGCACGCCGGATGCAAGGTCGTCCCCCTCGACGGGGAGAACAAGACGATCATCATCGTCGGCCTGTCCGGCACCGGCAAGACGACCACCACGTTCACCACACAGCTCGGCAGCAAGCCCGCCCAGGACGACTTCATCGCGCTCATGCCGGGCGGCCGGGTACACACCACGGAGAACGGCTGCTTCGCCAAGACCTTCGGCCTCGATCCCCGGTACGAGCCGGCCATCTACCATGCCACCACCCAGCCGGACGCTTACCTGGAGAACGTGTCGGTCGACGAGAACGGCAAGGTCGACTTCTTCGACACGTCCTACACCAAGAACGGGCGGACTACCTGGCCGTTCTCTTACGTCAAGCCATGGACCGACGAGATCCAGCCCGCCCAGTTCCTGCTGATTCTTAACCGGAACGAGAACATCGTGCCGGCCGTGGCCCGGCTGGACCGGACGCAGACCGCCGCGTACTTCATGCTGGGCGAGACCACCGGCACGTCGGCCGGCGGCAAGGACGAGGAGGGCAAGTTCCTCCGGGTTCCGGGCACCAACCCGTTCTTCCCGCGCGACATGGCCGACATGGGCAACCGCATGCTGGAGTTGCTCGATAGCCACGAGATCCAGGCGTTCGTGCTGAACACCGGCCGGGTGGGCGGCGGCGATGATCATTCCGGTTCGAAGAAGGTGACGATCCCGATCTCCTCCGCGGTCGTGCAGGGCATCGTCGAGGGCACGATCGAGTGGACCGTGGACCCGGACTTCGGCTACGAGGTAGCCACCAGCGTCCCCGGCGTCGATGACCTCGAGGTACTGCAGCCGCGGCTGCTGTACGCCAGGCAGGACCGGATGGACGAACACGACGCGATGGTCGCCCGGCTCAAGCGGGAGCGCACGGAATTCCTCGGTTCCTTCCCCGGGCTAGATGAATCGCTGGTGAAGTCACTGGGCTGATCGGAAACCGTAGACCCGGCAGTCTCGTTCCTTGGGTACGGTTCTGATAGATCACTCCGGGGACGAGGAAGGCCGCAGCATGGGATTGCGTGACCTGGTCTACCGTCTATATGCGCACAGGCTAGAGGCATCCCTGTCGCCAGAGGCCATACCGCGCCACGTGGGCGTGATGTGCGACGGGAACCGGCGGTGGGCCAGGTCCGCCGGTTTCCGCGACGTGAGCAGCGGCCACCGCAAGGGTGCCGACAAGATATTCGAGCTTCTGGACTGGTGCCGCGAGGCTGGCGTCGAGGTAGTTACGCTGTGGCTGCTGTCCACCGACAACCTGTCCCGGCCGGCCAGTGAGCTGGGTCCGCTGCTGAAGATCATCGAAGACACCGTGCAGGGCCTGGTGGCCGAGCACTGGCACGTGAACCCGATGGGCGCGCTCGACCTGCTGCCGGCCGAAACCACCCAGGTGCTGAAGGACGCGGGCGAGGCAACAGCGCACTATCCTGGGCTGCTGGTCAACGTCGCGGTCGGCTACGGCGGTAGGCGGGAGATCGCCGACGCGGTGCGTTCGCTGCTACAGGAGCACGCGACCAGGGGGACCACGATCGAGGAACTGGCCGAGGTGCTGGATGCGGAGCACATAGCCGAGCACCTCTATACGGCCGGCCAGCCGGATCCCGACCTGGTCATCCGGACGTCCGGTGAGCAGCGGCTGGGCGGCTTCCTGCTCTGGCAGAGCACGCATTCGGAGTTCTACTTCTGCGACGCCTACTGGCCCGCCTTCCGCAAGGTCGACTTCCTCCGCGCCCTCCGCTCCTACGCCGCCCGCAACCGCCGCTTCGGCGCCTGAGGAGCGCGGCGAGCGCGAGCGAGCTTCGCGGTCGCCTGGCGTTTACCCCCCAGAAAGACACTGGTGCTTTTGCAGCAAGAAGATCGCGGGTACCTTCGATAGTGGTGGACGGTGTGGAGTCGTCCTCCGGGAGGGCCCTCGAATCCGCGAGCTTCGCGCGCGCACGACAGGGCCGGTGCGGCCCGTCGAAGGCCCGCCCCGGTCCGTTCGACACGTCTGTGTCCTGTCCGGGTGCTGGGCCTGTCCCGGCGCCCATGGGAGTCTGCGTGGTCAAATCTCAGGGTCGTCGCACGTACGTACTCGATACCAGTGTCCTGCTAGCCGATCCGGCCGCTGTCACACGGTTCGACGAGCACCGGGTAGTCCTCCCGGTGGTCGTCATCACCGAACTGGAGGCCAAGCGGCATCATCCCGAGCTGGGCTATTTCGCCCGGCAGGCCCTGCGCCTGCTCGATGATCTGCGCGTCGAGCACACCAGGCTGGATGCCGAACTGCCGATCGGCGACCTGGGCGGCACCGTCCGGGTCGAGCTCAATCACGCCGACCAGCAGGTGCTCCCCGCTGGTTTCCGGCTAGGGGACAACGACTCGCGCATCCTGTCGGTGGCGTGCAGCCTCGCGGCCGAGGGCGATGATGTCGTGCTGGTCAGCAAGGATCTCCCGCTCCGGGTCAAGGCCGCGTCCATCGGCCTTCCCGCCCAGGAGTACCGGGCCGAGCTTCCGGTGGACTCTGGCTGGACCGGGATGACCGAGCTGGAGGTCACCAGCGAGGATGTCGAGGAACTGTACGAATCGAGCACCCTGGACTGCGAATCAGCACGTGACCTGCCGTGCCACACGGGCCTCGTGCTCACCTCCGCGAACGGGAGTGCGCTGGGGCGCGTGAAGGCCGACAAGTCGGTGCAGCTCGTCCGTGGCGACCGGGAGGCCTTCGGGCTGCGTGGCCGCAGCGCCGAGCAGCGGGTGGCGCTTGACCTGCTGCTCGATCCGGAGATCGGCATCGTGTCGCTCGGCGGCCGGGCCGGAACCGGCAAGTCCGCGCTGGCGCTGTGCGCCGGGCTGGAGGCCGTGATGGAACGGCGCCAGCACCGGAAGGTGATCGTGTTCCGCCCGCTGTACGCGGTCGGCGGCCAGGAGCTCGGCTACCTGCCCGGCTCCGAGGCGGACAAGATGAGCCCGTGGGCGCAGGCCGTCTTCGACACCCTGTCGGCAGTGACCAGCCAGGACGTCATCGACGAGGTGCTCAACCGGGACATGTTCGAGGTGCTGCCGCTCACCCACATCCGTGGCCGGTCGCTGCACGACGCCTTCGTGATCGTGGACGAGGCGCAGTCGCTGGAGCGCGGCGTGCTGCTCACCGTGCTGTCCAGGATCGGCGCCGGCTCCCGTGTCGTCCTAACCCACGACATCGCGCAGCGCGACAACCTCCGAGTGGGCAGGCATGACGGGGTGATAGCGGTAATCGAGAAGCTCAAGGGGCATCCGTTGTTCGCCCACGTCACGCTGGTCCGCTCCGAGCGTTCCCCGATCGCCGCCCTCGTCACCGAGATGCTGGAGGACTCCGGCTTGTAACCATCACTCCCAGTCGCGGGCCGGTGGCGGTGGCGTGGTGAACGTCGCCGTCAGCCGTCCGATCAGGACAGCTTCGGTGTAGAAGAGCTCACGCCAGGTGAAATGGACCACGTGCCGGCCGGTCTCGCGCAGGAACTGGTCCCGTCGGAGCTGGTTGATGGCCATCGCCTTGTCGGCGTATTTCTGAAGGCCGTCGGCCTCCGCGATGGTCTAGTACTTCCGCCAGTAGAAGTCCGCGCGGTACTCGCCTCCGGCGGTATCGAAGTGGACCTGCAGCTCCGGCGGCTCCAGGCCGTTGCGATCGAAGACAACTCTGGCACACGATTCCAGCACCGATTCCGCCCGCCCGTCACAGAATTCAACGACCCGCCGAGCCCGCTCCGCACCCCGCCATTGTGCGCAGCGGTCCAGAACCGCGGTCAGCTCAGCCTTCCTCACCATGCGCAGGCGCAGTGCCGAGTCCGCTACCACCACCCCGTCCATGAACGGCAATGTCCGGGCCAGGTCGACCACGGTCCTGGCAGCTGTCGTGACAGGTACTATTACGAAGCACTTCCTAACCCTGTCTTTTCAGCGGGGTTGGCGGGCTGAGCGGCGTGCCTGACGAGAAAAGTGCTCCTGAACTGGGACAGTGAGGGTGTCGAGTCCTTAACTGGTCCGCGTTCGAGGAGCACTTTCTACGTGAGCAACGTTACCGGGTGGT
>JAFARZ010000026.1 GCA_019245115.1 Streptosporangiaceae bacterium
GGCCAGGGCCTCGAGCTCGTCCATGGTTTTGGTGATAAGGGCACGCCCGCGGCGCACCTCATCAGCCGCGGCCATCAGGCGGGCCGCGTTCGCCGGTGAACGCAGCAGGTAATCGGTTTCGGCCATGGACTCGTAGTCCTCAGCCGCTACCAGGTAAGCCCGGCCATTGTTTGACACGATCTCAACCGGAGCCCGGTCGTCGTTCACCTGCTTGATCAGCGGAAATAGCCGCTTACGCGCCTCACTCGCCGTGATGGCCATCGGAACTCCTCTCACGCGGTACAGCATCATGGTACCACTAAGGTGGTACCATGGTGTGGTACCACCAGTGGCCAGACTCGGCCGCGAGCCCGGCGGCATCGTCCAGGTGGCACCCGGTGGGCTTGCCACCCGCTACCCAGTCGGGGGTAGTCACGCCGCGAGCGGTGGCGGCCCGCCACATTGCGGGCACGGCCTTTTCCGCGTGCAGCGGGGTTGCCATCTGCTCGCACATCCACAGCAAGCGCCCCGCGCCTCGGCCCGATGCGCAACGCCGCCAGCGGACGCGGCGCGAGAGGTCGGCGGCCACGACCGCGCACCACGGCGGAATGGTGCCAAGGAAGCCTTGCGCGCCTACCCATTGCAGATAGTGCGGAGCCTCTTCCAGTATCGGGTACATGCTCGCGTAGGGGGCCCGCCGCGGCGAGTTCGCGGTCAAGGTCATCCGCATCGGCGGCAGGTGGCGCGTCCCGGTCCCCGGACTGCTGGACCTGCTGGGCATCAGCCACGACCCGCCTCCCGCTGCTGACCCTCGCACCCCGGCTCGTCTTTCATCGAAACGAACGGACCTCTGATGCATGCGCCATAACCACTCACCCGCTAGTGAATCCGACTTCAAATAGGGCTTGACATCATAACACTACGCCGTAAGCTTACATGTAGCCGTACAGATACGGCTACGTGTAGTGTTATACTTAGGAGGACTCACATGACGACCATCGTTCAGCCCAGCGATGCTGCGCCGCATGCGCCCGGCCTGCCCGGCGCCGGCCTCGATCCGCTGCCGGACCCGAACGAACTCACGTTCGTGGTGCCGTCGATTGCCGCAGGCACGTCGCTGGCGGCCGGTACCCCGGTCACGTTCCAGCTTTTCAGCCCCAAGGTGCTGGCATTGGGGGCGGTTCCCGTCGACGTTCCGGTTGGCACGATCGTGAGCTGGGCATTCCAGGATCACGGATCGAAGAACACGCTCATCGAGGGAACCGACTACCAGGTGCTTGACGGCAGCCTGGACGAACCGATGCTGCAAGTGGTCTTCAAGCCGGTAGCCAGCCGGACTGTCGACATCACCCCGACCGTGACACTACTCACGGCAGCATCGCAGTACGCGCCCAGCACGAACTCCCTGCCCCCGCTGAGCTATGGGCTGCAGACGCTATCGTCGGCCGAGGGCCTGGTGGACGACCTGATCAACAAGGTGCTGTGCCTGACCGCGCCGAACACCATCATCAACCCCGGCGAGACAGCCGTGCTCAATGTGCTGCCGCGGCAGGCGGCGCATGTGCCGCAGCTCGCGACCTCGGTGGTACACGATGTGCCCAGCGTCACCATCCGGGGCGCCATCCCGCTCGACTCGCTCGTCGAGGCGCTGCTGGGACCGGCGGCGGGCTTCAGCAAATTCGCAACAGGCGGGAAGGTCAACCTGGAGGGCGCGCTCACCGAGGTCCGCCAGCTGCTTCAGGAACCGCTGGCGATCCCGATCGCACTGGACATCCAGGGCCAGCGGCTGGCGACCACGCTGACCGCGATCGGCGTGCCGGAACTGCCCACTCTCACCAGCACTCCCGGCGAATCAGGTCAATACGAGGGTTTCCTGCCCGTAGGCAGCTGGCAGTCGCAGTTCAGCATCGCGTCGGTCACCTGGACGCTCACCGACAGCTCCGGCAACAACGTATCCGTCGCGGACCTGTCCCAGGGCGTCGACTTCCTCAAGACGTACGTACTGATGCCCGATGTTGTCGACATGACCAACTGGGGTGCCATATCGACTCCGCATCCGGTCACGGTCACCGCCGCGCTGGCCGTATCGGTCGATGCCAGCGTGTTCGGCACGGACACGATCACTGTCACGCTCGGCCCGCTGACCCTGCAGCGCGTGCCGTTGCCGGTCCCGCCAATCGCGGCGCTGTTCACCAACGTGATCGACGAGCTGCCCGACGCCGGTGACGAACCGCAGTACTGCTGCGTCGCCGTGCCCAACGAGCTGAACGATCTCGTGTCCTGCTACGACGACTTCATCAAGGTCACCACCAGGGTTAGCAGCGTCCTCAACAACCTTGTGGCCGTCATGCGGCCGGCCGGGCTGGCCCAGGCCGACATCACCGACGCGGCGACCGCGCTGAGCACGCTGCTCGACGAGGTGGGCCGCCTCGACCCGGCCAACGTGCTGTTCGTTCCCATGATGGTGCCCGGCGGCGGGCCGACCACCCTGACCAACCCGTTCAACGACTCGATCTCGGCGGTCATCGCCATCGCCCCCGGGACGAAGGTCTTCCGGCTCAGCGACAAGGAACACCCGGAAAGCTACATCAACTTCGCGTGGAAGAAATCGCCGGGATATTACATCTCCAGCATTGTGAAAACCCTCAACGGCGCGTCCGGCAGCCTGCCGATGAGCCCAGCAGGCTCCGCAGCCTCCTCGCAGGGATCGGTGAACATGAACGACGGTCTTGAAGTTATCCAGTTCATCTCATAGCTGGCTGGCGGTGGCCCCGCCGGGTCTCGGCCCGGCGGGGCCACCGAACACACTAGTGAACCCGCCCTCAGCCCGGCTCGGCCGAGCTGTGTGTCACCGGCGTCACATCGACCGGGACCAGCGGCTGATCACGTTCCGGATCGATCCGGGCGGCGTGTTCGTCCGCCGCGGTTACGTGCGCAACATCGACGGGGCCCGGTTCCTGGTCGGCGTCAGCGAACGCTACCTGCCCGACGATCCGCGTCGGCGCCCGGCGGGACCTCACCTCAGCGACCGTAGCGGTCGCCAAGCGCGCAAGGCAGGAGCGCCTCACCCACTACCTGTACGTGCTGCCGAGCAGGTTCGCCTACGCGAACAACTCGCCCGGCGACGGTGCCTTCTTCTCCGTGACCGCACGAGGCGACTGGTCGCTGCACCACGGACGCGAGACCTACCCGCTGGAGCTCGCACCCGATCCTGGACGGCATGGAGGCCCGTCGTCGCGGCGGCATGCCACTGAGCGAGGATGGGCAGAGGGCCGCGCTGGAGTCGGCAACGAACCTGCCAGCTGAGCGGATATCCGAGTTGGTCTGGGATCGTCCGGTGCCTTCGCCGGGCCAGCGGCTGTGGAATCAGAACTTCCCGCAGCCGCGAGCCAGGCCCGTGGTTCCGGCGATTCCGCCAACGTCCCCCGGGCTCCTGCCCGTGAGGCGGACTGGCGGCGGGTCGGCCGACAGGTGAACCGCGGGGAACGCGGCATCCGGCTCATCACGGCTAGGCATGGTGGGCGGGTCGGCCGCGAGCACGTGACCTCGGTGTTCGATCTGCTGCAGAGGGAGGGGGAACCACAGGCCGTTCGTGTGAAAAGAACGGGGTACGGCGGGAAGCCGAAGCCCGAGAGCTGGCGGGCGCTCGCCAGTCTCGCGCTACCGGACGGCACCGACGCGGCGGCTGCAGAGTGGATCGGCTGGTTCGCCGGGGCGCATGACGGTGCGGAGATGGCCGCCGCGCTGGCTCTGGCGCGGCGGGTCGCGCGGGGGCTGGTCGGCGCGGACAGGGGCGGCCTGGCCGGCGCGGTCGAGGCGGAGTCGGTGTCGTTCCTGATCGCGTTGCGGCTCGGGCTCGACACCAGCGGGTTCGTTTTCCCCCGGGTCGGGAGCTGGGCGGGCGCTGATCCGCGTGCGCCGGTCGCCGCGGTGGTCGCGGCGGCCGGGGAGCGCATCCTGGCCGCGGCGGGCCGGGCGTTCGAGCGCATCGACCCGCACCTGGCCAGCGGCTCCAAGATGGTGACCAGGCAGCCCTCGCCGCGGACGCCACAGAGTTCCGCCTGGTACTCGCTGCCGTGCATCAGGCGACCGACGCGCTGGCTCGCATGGCCGTCGCCGATCTGGCCGCCATCACCACCGTCGGCCGGGTCAAGTACGGCCATATCGCCGGTAGTTCCGATCTCGACGCCGACGCGGTGATCCGCGCCTACACCGAACGGCGGCTCAGCATCACTGAATGCGCCCACCGGTTCACCGCCTCCTACGAGACGATCAGGGCAATCCTTAAACAGCACGGCATCCCGATCCGGTCCGGCCATGACCTGCACTCCGCCAGCAAAGACCAGGTCGCACCGTCGCTCCCGCGAACGCCATCCAGCACGGCAACCGTCTAATTCAGCAGGCTCCTAGCGAGAAATCAAAGGTCGGCGAGCTTTGCCAGATCGTATAGGTCGGCAGGCGGCCAGGCTTGAGGAATGGTTTTCGCCCGCGCACGTGGATTTTTCACCATGTCGATCAGGGCAGTATAAGAGGGTGTCCGCCGAGATACCAGGATCGCAATGCTGCGAGCATAGCGCCGAGATCGCAGAGCTGCGCAAGGAAATCGCCGCACTACGGGCACGCCTGGACAAGCTGACGAGCGCATCTGAAGATACGGTAGCCAGCCAGCCTCTGCACGCGACGGTGCAGCAGCGCCCCGCCGTGCGAGCGCCGCAGCAGATGGCGCTGCCCCGCCCGGTATACGGCGCGCCCCTTCCGCCGGTGGACCAGGGCTCAACTCTTCAGGAAAAGCTCAGCCTCTACCGGACTCTTTTCGCGGGCCGCAGTGATGTATACGCCTATCGGTGGGAAAACGTCGCGGAGGGCACCAAAGGGTGGGCGCCGAAACGACGCCCAGGCACCACCCGCGAGAACCCGGAATACCTGCCGTTCACCGACGACGTCATTTCCGCGCACCTGACCAAGGACAACCCGGCTGCCTACGGTCTATATGTGATGCTGGCCGATAGCACATGCAGGTTGCTGGTCTGTGACTTTGACCGCGGCACCTGGCGGCTTGACGCCACTGCTTATGCGGAAGCAGCGGCATGGGCAGGTGTTCCCGCCGCCATCGAGATCTCCCGGTCCGGCGAGGGCGCGCACGTATGGACCTTCTTCGACGAACCGGTCGCCGCTGTCGACGCACGGGCCATGGGAGCCGCATTGCTCCACGAGGCGATGGCAATCCGCGGCGAGATGGGCATGGACAGCTACGACAGGTTCTTCCCTGCGCAGGACTACCTGCCAAGACGAGGCTTCGGGAACCTGATCGCGCTGCCACTAGAAGGCATATCCCGCAAGAACGGGACGACGCTGTTCGTTGATCCGGAAACGTTCAGGCCGTTCGAGGACCAGTTCGCGTTCTTGTCCTCGATCGAGCGCATGACACGGCGCGACGTGGTAGAGCGTGCCGAGGAGCTGCAGCCACCGACGGTAGGTCCCGCAGTACGACTCCATAGGTCCCCGCTTGCCGAGGAACCTCCTCCTCCGCAGACCATCAAGGCCGAGCTGGGCGGGATGCTGGCGATCCGGCGGGCAGGGCTCCCACCAAGCCTGCTGTCATCACTGAAGCATCTCGCGTCGCTGCACAACCCCGAGTTCTACAGCCGGCAGCAGATCGGGTTGAGCGTATGGGGCGCGCCCCGGATGCTGCGCTGCTACGAGGAGTCCCTGGATCGGCTGTTCCTGCCGCGAGGCGTCGCCGATCGCGCAGCACGGCTGATCGACAAGGCAGGAAGCCACCTGGAGATCACCGATCTCCGCAGCACCCCCGCAGAGCTAGATATCGCCTTCGCCGGAACGCTGAGGCCGGAGCAGAAAGCCGCGGTGGACGCAGTTAGCGCCCATGAACTCGGAGTTCTTGTCGCACCTCCTGGCGCGGGGAAGACCGTGATGGGATGCGGAGTGATCGCCCGGCACCGGATGCCGACGCTCATCCTGGTCGACAGGACTCCACTGGTGGACCAGTGGAAGGAACGGCTTCGCGAACATCTGGGCCTCGGCCCGAAAGACATCGGCCAGCTCGGAGGCGGGAAGAAAACAAAACTCACAGGCCGGGTAGACCTGGCGACGCTGCAAGCGCTCGCCCGGGCCGACGACCCGGCGGAGATCCTCGCCGAGTACGGCCTTGTCATCGTCGATGAATGCCACCACGTCGCGGCAAAGACATTCGCCGAAGCGATCCGGTCCATCCCCGCCCAGCGCTGGCTCGGCCTCACGGCCACACCCAGGCGACCGGACCGCCGCGAGGAGATCATGTTCATGCACTGCGGGCCGGTGCGTCACAAGATCCCGAGCGAGACAGACCTGATCCAGGAGCTGCATGTCCATCCGACCCGCACGACAATCCGCGAAGACATCGACAGCAACACCCCGGGCATCCTTCAGTCGATCATCATCCCGGCACTCGTTTCGGACCAGGTCCGCACCAGGCAGATCGTCGACGACGTCGTGAACGCCATCAGGCGCAGCCGTAACTGCCTAGTTATGGCGGCCCGGACCGAGCACGTCGACCTGCTGGCCACAGAGATCACCACCCGCGGCCTGACGCCGACGGTCCTGCATGGCTCCGTCCCAGCAGGCCAGCGCCGCGCCATCCTGAAGCAGCTCGCCGACTGGGATCCGGCACACGCGTCCGAGCCGCTCCTCCTCACCGCGACGGCCAGCTACATCGGCGAAGGATTCGACTGCCCGGCGCTCGACACCCTCTTCTTGTGCTCACCATCCTCCTCGGAGACGATCATCACGCAGAACGTCGGCCGGATCATGCGCGAACTGCCAGGGAAGACCACGGTCGAGGTCCATGACTACGCCGACACCCAAGTACCCATGCTCACCCGCATGCACGGCAAGCGCCTCACCACCTACAAGAGAATCGGCTTCACCTCCCCTACTATCTCCGACATCCCGCTGTTCCCGGATAGTGAGATAGCCAGACCAAACCCACCGCTGCCCACAGCCTCTGCCGAATCGCGAAGGGCCGGCCGCACGGTTACCGTCCCGGCTTCCCAGATCCGCGCATGGGCGAAGAAACACGGCATCGACGTCGCTGACCGCGGACGGCTGCGCCCCGAGATCTGGGAGCAATACCAAACCGCCCATCCGGATGTGACTGGGTAGTCCGGGCCTTCTGCTGTCGTGCTTGCGTCCTGCCATTGGCATGATGATGTTGTGCATCCCTGGAAACGGCGGCTGTCCGATGACGAGCGCTCTGTCCTGCTGTCCGAGTTGCTGCTCCGGCACCCTGAACTGGTCGCCGAGGCGGAGGAGATCACGTCCACGCTGCTGGTCGTGGAAAACGATCAGGAACTCGCCGACGAGATCACAGCCAAGCTGCGGGCGCTACGCCCCAGCGGACCGGCACCGATCGACCCTGGACGGGAACAGCTCCTGGACGTTCTCCAGCCCTACATCGATGACCTCACCCGCCGAAAGGAACGCGGCGCCTGGCGGGCGGCCGCCGATGTCGCGATCGCCGTGCTACTCGGGTTGTACGAATGCCGTGACGATGCTGACCAGGACATGTTGCTTGTCCGGATGGGCCTGCCCGATGCGGCAGATGACCTCGCGCGCACGGTGTACGCGAAAGTGAAATCACTGCACCTGGCGTTGCCGTCGCTGGCCGACGAGTGCCCCGAATGGAAATGGTACGAGGAGAGCTGGAACCCGTACTGATCATCCCTACGGCTGGAGACCAGTAATCCAGTGAAGCGCGTCTCGTGACATACGGCGGTTCACTACAGTCTCGCTGAGTAGATATTCCGTGGATAGGGGCATGGTGACGGCAGCGCGTGACCGGCCGACCAGAGGACATGCCTGGCGATGCGCAGACCGCGTACAGCGTGGAGCTGACAGCACAGAGTGACGACCTGAAGCTGGAGGTCGAGGGCTTCGGGCCGGTCAAGTTCCCGGTGGCCCCCGCGAAATCCCGCGAGCGCATCGGCCTCGGTCAGCCGCCCCGGTGCGACCGTAGCAAACAGACGCGGACCGACCCGGATGTCCGGGACACGTAGGAGATTCCGAAGCACCTTGTCCTCGCCGAGTGGAACGATGTCATGCTGACGGTCATTGTTCTTAATGCCAGCCACACGTGGCTCGCTCACGACCCCACCGCTTAACGTGCGGTTCTACTTTCCTTGCCGTCTCCCTATAGCTGCCTTCGTTCGGCCGTAGCCATCGTGACCAGGCTTGCGAAGCTACTGCGTAGGCGGGCGGCTGCCCTACCTGTCCTGTTCGCAGCCGGGTATGCCCGTAGTGAGGCTCCCGTCCGACCACCGGACGGTAAGTGAACTCTGGTAGGCAGCGGACGAGCCGTCGCTGGCCGGCCGGTGTGGCGTCCCTGGCCTTATGCCGGGTGGCCAGACCATGACGGCCCGGTAGTCGAATCCGTCCTGGCCAACGGCTTCATAGGAGAAAGTGACATGATCACCCGAGTTGAAGCTGCGAAATCCCTCGGACACGATCATCGAGAAATGAACCCAGCACCCTCCTGGAGTCTCGGTGGAGTCGATCACCCCGCATCCCTGGTCATCGTTCCACTCCCGGACGGTTCCCTCGCTCGGCATGCCCTCAGTATGTTCTAGCTGCTTACCCTTGTGAGTCTTCTCAGGCGCCAAATCCCTCGGAGGCGTCGCCGGGTCAAGAGGGTCGACCCCTCTAACCACAGTCACTGACAACCCAGCACCATAGCATCGCGCTAAAGCTTCTGCTGCCGCCACATCACGATTCGGGCTCGGTCCGGCCGGGAACTACCGGCCCTGCCTGCTGCCACCCTGCTGCCACGGAACAGAAAAGCCGGTCCCGCTCTTCGCGGAACCGGCCTCTGACCTGCATTTACCTAGTAGCGGGGGTAGGATTTGAACCTACGACCTCTGGGTTATGAGCCCAGCGAGCTACCGAACTGCTCCACCCCGCGTCGCTGAACCAACTCTATGAACTCCTGGCGACCAAAGCAAATCGGGGGCAGGGACCGATGGCCGTCGGCACCTCATCGCACGCCGACTGACAGCCGGCACGCGGAAACGGCCTCAACCCGATCCCGAGCGGATGAATGTGACAACGACCCGGCTACATCCGGTTGGATGCCACATCCATCCGACGCACCCCCCATCCGACGCACCCCCCATCCGACGCACCCCTCATCCGACGCACCCCCCATCCCGCAATACCCAACCGTCCAAACCATCCGCCAAAACCATCCGCCAGAACCACCCGTCACAGCCACCTCCCACAGGCAACCGCCACATCCAACGAAGAACCAAACGAACCCAGCAGGGTCCGAGAGCGCGTAACCTTCCGGGCATGACCGAGGTCGTGATCTACACCGACGGGGCGTGCAGCGGCAATCCTGGGCCGGGCGGCTGGGGCGCCGTGCTCCAGTCTGACGGCCGCCGCCGCGAGATTCACGGCGGCGAACCGGTCACGACGAACAACCGCATGGAGCTGATGGCCGCTATCCAGGCCCTCGAAGCGCTCAACCGCCCGGTCACGGTCAAGCTGTACACCGACAGCAAATACGTCCTGGACGGCATCACGAAGTGGATCAAAGGCTGGCAGCGCAACGGCTGGAAGACCGCGGCCAAGCAGCCGGTCAAGAACGCGGACCTCTGGCAGCGCCTGGTCAAGGCCATCGATGGCCACGACGTCACCTGGACGTGGGTGAAGGGCCACGCGGGTGACCCTGGTAACGAGCGCGCCGATGAACTCGCCCGGCGAGGCATCGAGGAAAGTGCCACCACCGTCCGTTCGTTATAAAGAGGTTTTAGCGCCTTCCGCAGCCGCAGCAGCGGCCGCGGCCGCCTCCGGCGTCGAAGGCACCAGGCCTTCGAACAGCAGCAGCCAAGCCGCGTTGAAGCCGAGGAAGACCAGGAGCGTGAGCAGCGAAGCCTCAGCGCGCGCCGCATCCGCCCCACCGATCATCGCCAGCACGCCGACTATCAGATAGAGGACGACGGCGGCCGCGTAGGCCGCCGTCTCCAGCCGGCCGGCCGCGGGCAGCCCGCGCACCAGGACCATGACCGCCGCCCCGCCCAGGGCCACCACGGCGAACGAGACCCGCCAGTACGCGGGATTCTGCGTGTCGATCAACGCGAACATGCTCATCACGCCGGGCAGGACGAAATGCAGGGCCACTCCGTAGGCGCGGCGGCGATGGGACGCGCTGCCCTGCCATTCGCCGAGCCGCATCTGGACGACGACGAGCCACAGGCCGAGAAGCGCGAAACAAGCTGGTGAGAAAGCACCATAGAAAGCGTCAAGCATGACGAGTCCCCTCCCTGCCCCTATGCTCACACGAATGGGCTAACAACGCACGGCTCAGCTGTGCACTATTTTCGTGTGGTGGCAGAAATGAACGCGTCCGGGCGCGAGCGAACGGACCCGCGATAGCGATGCGCGCCAAGCGTCCACGTCGGACGCCTGACCGCGCACCCGCAGCTCAGGATCGGTGTAAACCGCGGGTGTGTAGGCAGCGTCACCGATAAGCAGATCGTCGCCGCCACCCGGGGCGGGTCTGGCGGCAGAAGAGGAAACCACCACGCACTGATGGCCGACGGTGTGGCCCGGCGTGGCCAGCACCGAAAGGCCGGGCAGGATTTCCGCGTCCCCGTCGAGCAACTCGAACCGCGCGTTCATGAAGTCGAACCATTCATACAGCTCGGGCGACTCACGCCGGCAACGGGCCACCTCGGCGCGCTGCACGTAAACCGGGGCGTGTTTGAAAACGGCGTTCTGTCCGCAGTGATCGAAATGCAGGTGAGTATTGATCACCAGCCCGATATCGGCCGGTGACATGTCCAGCTCGGCCAGCGCGTCGGCCACCGACCGGTTCACCACCCGCCAGTCGTCCAGTATGTGCGACGGGCCGCCGACCCCGGTGTCGACGAGCACCGCGCCGGCCGGATGGGTCACCACGAATCCGTGCACCGGCCACTCGCGGCCGTCAACTCCTTGCAGGCTGGCCAGATGGAGCCGGTGAACACGCAACGACACAGGCCCGACTATACGCGGGCAGCCCGTCAGTGCGCGGCCGGCGCCCGCCGCACGACCAGCACGACGGCGCTGACGATCAGCGCGCCGCCGATGAACATGGAGGGCGTCAGCCGCTCGCCCAGCAGCGTCGTGCCCAGCAGCACGGCGATGACCGGGTTGACGTACGCGTACGTCGCGACCGTGGCGGTCGGCAGTTTCCGCACCGCGATGATGTAAGCGGAGAACGCGATGATCGAGCCGACGACTATCAGGTAGCCGAGCGCCAGCCACGATCGCGCCGTGACCTGCGCCGGATGGAACGAGCCCAGCTCTCCGCTCGCCGCGGCCACGGCCAGCAGCACCGCACCTGCGGTGAGCATCTGCATCGAGGAACCGAGCGCCGGGTTGGCCGGCGTCGGCACCCGCCGGGACAAGATCGTGCCCAGCGCCCATGAGGCGGCGGCGAACAGGCAGACCACGACGCCACCCACCGAAACCGAACCCCGCACAGAGCCGGACAAGAAACCGACACCGACCAGCCCCACCAGCAGCCCGAGCACCGGCGTCCAGCCCAGCTTTACCCTGTTCAGCCCGGCGTCGAAGCCGAGCAGCCACAGCGGCACGGTCGCGATCAGCAGCGACGCCAGCCCGGACGGCACGGTCCGTTCGGCGAACGACAGCGCCGCGTTGGCGCCGAGCAGCAGAATGCCGACGATCGCGCAGCCCCGCCATTGCGCCCAGGTGGCCCACCCCGCGCCGCCCGCCCGGCTCTCCCGCACCGCGACCGGGAACATGATCAGGCCGGCGATCAGGAACCGGCTGCCCGCCATCAGCAGCGGCGGCAGGCTCTCCACGGCGACCCGGATCCCCAGATATGTACTACCCCAGACAACCCAGACAATGAGCAGCGCCGCCCATGCGCCGCCACGGCGCGAAAAGTCTTTTTTTGAACGAACGTACTGGCCTATTTCCCGTCCTTCCCGCGTCACGACTCGCATGTTCTTCACGTTTCCACGCATTACCCGGGCTGACGAGGGCCGATCCGGTCAACTGTGGCTCAATTACCGCCAGCATGGCTGTCTCGTCACGAGCGAGCGGCTGGGCACGCGGCCAGCGCGGATACCCTGGGGCGTGCTCCTGACCCGGCTGCCCCAGATCGCCCGGAACCGGTGGGTCCGCACCGGACTGCTGGTCGCCGTCGTGGGCCTCGCGGCCTGGGGCCTGGTGTCTCAGTGGACGCAGGTGCAGGAGGCCCTGGACAAGCTGGACGGCTGGGATATGGCGTGGGCCGGGCTGTGCGGGATCGCCGGGCTCGGCTGCATCATGATGGCGTGGCGGACGCTGCTCGCCGATCTCGGATCCGCGTTGCCGGTGCCCGCCGCGATCCGGGTGATGTTCATCGGCCAGCTCGGCAAGTACGTGCCCGGGGCGGTGTGGGCGGTGGCGGCTCAGGTGGAGCTGGCCCGGGATTTCGCCGTGCCGCGGCGGCGCAGCGTCACGGCCAGCCTGCTGGCCATGGCGACAACGCTGGTGGTCGGGCTGGTGGTAGCGGGGCTGACGCTACCCCTGACTTCGTCCGGCGCGGCACGGAAGTACTGGTGGGTGCTGGCCGTCACGCCGGTCGCCGTCACATGCCTGCACCCCAAGGTCGTCAGGTTCTGCCTGAACCTGGTCCTGCGCATCGCGCGGCGCAAGCCGCTGGAGGAATCGGTCAGCCTGCGCGGCATGGGCCTGGCCCTGGCCTGGACGCTCGCCGGCTGGGTCTGTTACGGGCTGCACGCGTGGCTGCTGATCAGCCAGTTCGCCCGGGTCAGCGGCCCGCGTGTGCTGGCCCTGTCGTTCGGCGCCTACGCGCTGGCCTGGGCGGCCGGGTTCATCATCGTGTTCTTTCCCGGCGGCCTCGGGCCCCGCGAAGCCGCGCTGGTCGCGGTGCTGTCCCCGGTCATGCCGGCCGCGTCGGCGCTGGTGGTCGCGCTGGCCTCGCGGATGGTGATGACGATCGGCGACCTGCTGTGGGCCGGTGCCGGGCTGTGCGTGGCCCGGCCAGCGCGTGTAACGCTGACGCCGGATGTGCCTTCAGAACCGTCAGGTAGGTAGCCCACGCGGGCTCGGGATCGGGGGGCTGTATTCCCGCCCTGAGCTTGGCTAGCGTGTCCGGCTCGCTGACTGTTACCAGCGCCCGGCGCAGGGCTTCCACGTCGTCCGGCGCTATCGTCAGGCCGTTGACTTCGTTGCGCACGTGCTCGGCCAGGGTCCCCGCGGTGGTGGTGATCACCGGGACGCCGTGCGCGAAGGCGAGCAGGGCGTTCTGGGAGGCGGTCGCCTCGCGGTACGGCAGCACCAGGGCGTCCGCCGCCGCGAACAGCTTCGGGATCTCGCTCGCCGGGACGTAGCCTGGCCGCAGCGTCACCCGGTTCTGGATGCCCAGCTCGGCGATGAGCCGCTCGGTGCCGGCGGTTCCGCCCCAGAACTCCCCGGCCACGGTGAGCGTGAGGCTCGCCGGTGCCTGGGCGAGCGCCCGCAGCAGCACGTCCAGCCCCTTGTACGGCCGCACGATCCCGAAGAACAGCAACCGGGTCCCTTCCGCCGCCCGGCCATCCCCGCCCCCGGTGGCCGCCGACGCCGGGAGATGGGGCGGCATGGCGGCGACCGTGACCTGTGCTCCCGGTGCCAGCGATCGTGCCAGGTCAGCCTGTCCGGTTGAGTGCACGAGAACCCGCCCGGCGCGGCGCAGCAACGCCTTGGTGAGCGCGACATCGCCGGGGCGGCGCTCGTGCGGCAGCACATTGTGGCAGATCACCACCGTGCGCCGCCGTGCCCGGCGGCCGAGCCCGGCCAGCATGGTCAGGTACGCGGGCGCCTGAATGGGCGTCAGCAGCGCGAAGACCACCAGGTCGGCCGACCGCAGCCGGCGGCCCGCGGCGAACCAGCCGTCGGGACGGTACCAGGCCAGGCGACGGAACGTCCGCGGGTACGGCTCGCCCTCGGCTTCGTCGACCGTCTGCTGACCGGGGTAGAGGCGGGCCGGGTACTGCGCCCGCCAGGATTCGATGATCACTTCATGCCCGTGCCCCGCGAGCCGGTGCGCCAGTTCGGTCGTGTGCCTGGCGCCGCCGCCCTTGTACGGATGGGCGGGCCCGACGAGCGCGATTTTCACGTGTCGGCGCGAGAGCGGACTATCAGGTCAGCGAGCAGGGCCAGCGAAGCCAGTATCAGGCCGGTCACGAAGACCAGCAGCGTGTCGTTGGCGATATGCCAGTGGTGCACGACGAGGTCGTAGATGCCCTTGGCCGCGCCGAGGCCGAGCAGGAACAGGGCCGGCGGCATCAGCACCTTGAGCGGGTTGAAGTACATCACCATGCGCACGACCTGGAGCAGGTACCGGTACGCGTCGGAGAAGAAGTGGAACTTCGACCGCCCGGCCCGCTTGGCGTATTCGATGGGGACGTAGCGGACCTCGTGCTCGTTGGACAAGAACGCCAGCGTGATGGTGGTCACACAGGAGAACCCCGGCGGCAGCAGCCGCAGGTACGGCAGCGCGATCTGCCGCCGGAACGCCCGCAGGCCGGAGTTCAGGTCTGGGATCTGGGCGTTCACCAGCCGTTCGGCCAGCTTGCGGACGAACCACTTGGCTGGCACCCGGAAGACCTTGAGGCTGCCCTCCTCGCTGGTGCGAGCGCCCACCACCTGGTCGATCTCGGGGCTGTCGTCGAGCATGCCGATGAACTCGGGGATGCGCTCGTTGGGATAGGTGAGGTCCGCGTCGGTCCACACCACGATCTCGCCTCTGGCCTGCTGGGTTCCGATCCGGCGCACCGTGCCCGAGCCGCCGTTACGCGGGAAGTGGATGACCCGTAGCTGCGGGAAGTCCGGTTCGGCGCCGCGCAGCCGGGCCAGCGTATGGTCGGTGGAACTGTCGTCGATGGCCAGCAGTTCGTAGGAGATGCCGCTCTTGTCCATGGCGAGACAGATCCGCTCGACCTCGCGCAGCACATGCTCTTCCTCGTTGAAGCAAGGCAGCACGATGGTCGCGTGCGGCTGATCGCCCGGCGTGTCCACTGTGCCCACGAACGGCGAGGATACTAGCTTGCCGTCGCGGTGGTGAGCCACACCGTGTACCGGATGCCCCAGGTCCGGGTGGGCGGGCCGTTGAGCAGATGCGCTTCCTGGGTCGTCAGCAGGTTGACGGCCTCGCTGGGGGTGCCGTACTGGGTGAGCTCCGATTCCGACTGGCCGAGGAGGATCGCCTGACGCCCGGCCGACCGGATGCCCGTCACCACCGCGTTCACCTCGCTCGGTGCGGGATTGTCCAGCACCGCGGCGGGTGTATCGCATATGCCCCTGGTGACCTGCGCGAACCTGTCCGCGGTGAGCTGGTCGAGTATGACCACGGACGCATTGGGCCCGATCGCGGCGCACAGCTTACGGACGGCGGTGAGTTCCCCGGCGCCGATCCGCTTGAACGCCATGCCATGCGCCGTCGGGCGGGGAGTGAGCCCGATGCCGAACGTGGTCCACGCCGTCGGCAGGGTCAGCGCCGCGACACAGCAGACCGCCGCTCCGGCGGCGGTCACCCGGCCGGCGCCGAGCTGGGCGCCCCGTGCCTTCAGCCACCCCGACGCCCACAGTGCACCGAGAATCAAACCAGGCAGCACGAACGGCACCAGCCTTCGGCTGGCCCACGGCTGATCTGGCGACACCGCCGGACGCCACAGCACCGTCACGATAACCCACAGCGCCATCATCAGCGGCAATGCCCAGACCCTCGCGGTGCCTTCCGGGTCTCGCCAGTTAAGCAGGGCTCGCAGGCCATCCCGGGTCAGGAACGCCAGCCCGAGGGCACCGAGCAGCAGCGTGGGCAGACCGACGTACCAGATCACCCAGTACAGGCTGTCCTGGTAATACTGCTGGCGTCCGTCGACCGGCAGGTGCGCGAGCTTCTGAAGCTCCGCGACGTAGGCGATCGAGGTGGGATCGGTTTCCCCGGCGACGGTCTGCACCAGCGGCCGCACGGCGAACCCGGCGAACACGCCCGCGACCACGACCGCGGCCACCCACGGCAGCCAGCGCCTCATCATGCTGGCCAGCCGGAGAACCCGTCCTCTCGTCAGCCAGCTGAGCAGCCCCGGAGTGATCGTGACCACCACCGCCGCCACGGTCAGCAGCACCGCCGCCGCGGTGATCAGCGCGAGCGGATGCAGCGAGGGTGCCTCGAGGTCCAGATAGGGCCGGGACAGCTGGTAGCCGTCCAGCACGCCGTAGGCCACCCCGAGCACCAGGCCGATCCCGAACGGGACCGCCTGCCGGCGACGCGCGGCCAGCAGTACGCCGAGGAACGGGATCACGGGCAGGATGTCGCTCAACCCGTCGAGCCGCACGAATATCGTCAGGCCCAGCGCCAGTCCCGCCAGCCCGGCCACCCAGTCCACCAGTTCGCCGGTCAGGCGTCGTGCCGGATTGGCCTGGGCCTCCGGCCGCGGCGCTGCGCGGTCGCTGACGCCGCCGGGTCGTAGCGAATCGGCCAGCAGGCTCAGCCCGCCGAACAACAGCACCTGAGTCAGCGGCTCGCTGAACGTGCTGCGGCTGGTATAGATCTCGGGCAGGCTCAGCGCCAGCAGCACCGCGGCGGCCGGCGCCCAGCGCGCACCCAGCAGCCGCCCCGCCAGCCCGCCGAAGGCCAGGATCGCGCAGCCGCCGATCACCGGGGTGATCACCAGGGCGGCCGGGACACCGCCGGCCCACACCGCCCCGGCCAGGGCAACCGGGAATCCGGTCATGAACTGGGGCACGATTCCGGTGCCCCGCGGGTAGTAGTTCAGGCTGGCGAACGACAGCCCGGGATGCGAACCGCCGTAGGCGGCGAGGTCCTGCGGCACCGGCAGCGAGCCATGGTGCGCGATCCAGTAACCCACCTGGAGATAGGTGGCGGGATCGCGCAGGTAGATGATCTCCTGCGTGCGCATCCAGACCTGCCACGCGGCGAACGCCGCCGCCACCGCCACGGTGGCCGCCACCGTCCACCACGGCACTGGCACCCGCGGCACCTGCGGCACTGGCACCCGCGGCCCGCGTCGCGGAAAAGAGGCGGGTCTGCGCAGCGCCAGGTAGCACAGCGCCAGGGCCAGCGGAGCGGACATGAACACCATCGGCAGCGCCGTGAAGCGGCTCGCGAGGACCAGCGGCAGCCCGGGCAGCAACCAGGCCATGGCCAGCAGTGCGGGTACGACGGTAATGGCCCCGAACACCCACTGCGCCGTCCGCCCGCGCTCCGCGCGACCGCCCCCACCGCGGGCCGCGGCGATCGGGCCAGCCGCGATGACCTCCGTGGCGGCGGAATCCGCGGGCGCCGGAGACGACTCCGCAGCCGCGGATGAAGTTCCCGCGGCTGCGGCCGCATCGACCGCGCCAGGCTCACCATCGGCTGGGGACTCCGGTGCGGCAGCAGGTTCAGCCGCGATGGCGGACTCCAGGACAGCCGGAGGGTTAACGGTGGTCGGGGACTCCGGGGCAGCGGCGGATTCGGGAGCGGCAGACGGCTCACGGGAGCCTCGAGGTCCAAGGCGCACGGGCTCTACTTTAACCGGGGGGAGCCGTCCCCCCGGACCCCCGCGGCAACCAGGGGGAGCCGTCCCCCCGGACCCCCACGGCAACCGGGCTCCGCCCGCCATCCGGGACCGGTGACGGGCGTCATGCCGGATGGCTGTCGATGGCCGTCAGCAGCCACTGCAGGTCCGGGGTCCGGGAGGGGCGCGCCTGCTGGCCGTTGATCACGGCGAGCAGCTCATGATAACGGTCCGACTGGGTGTCCACGCCGGCCGCTAGCCGCTCGCGGACATAGGCGCGCCGGGTCGCGTCCGCCTCGCCGAGCAGCCGGGCCACCACCCGCGCCGCTTCCGGTGAGTCCGGGGCGATGCCCTGCTGGCGGGCCTGGCCGACCAGATCGAAGACCTTCTGCGAGAACCCCGTCGGCATTCCCTCCCCCGCGGCGGGGCCACCCCGGGCGCCCCCGCCGACGTGGTATTCGGCCATCTTCCGCATCCGCTGCCGGAAGCCGGGGTCCTGCGCCAGTTCCGCCAGCTCCACCCAGGCGTCCACCTGTTCCGGGGCCGGCTCGTCTGGCAGATCCGGAACGGTCAGCCGCAGCTTCTCCCGTAGCCCCGGGCCGGCGTCCAAGCCCGCGAAGACTTCAGCGATGAAGTCCTCGATGATCTGCCTGCGCTCGGCGGCCGACAGCCGTGCCAGCTTGTTCATCAGTGTCATCTCCTCGGTTCCAGGGTCGCGCCTGGCCACGGCGCTGAGCACCGCGCGGGTCAGCCGCAGCGAGCGGATCTGCGCGTCGAGCGCCGCGACATGCGCGGCCGCCACATCGGCGACGGTGTCCTCCCGCGCCAGCACCCGGCGCACCTCATCCAGCCCCAGGCCCAGTTCACGCAGCGTCGCGACCAGCTCCAGCCGGGCAACCGACTCAGCGTCATACAGCCGATGCCCGCCGGAACTGCGCCCGGCAGGCGGCACCGCGCCGATATCCGACCAGTACCGGATCGTCCGGACCGCAAGGCCAGTCCGGCTGGCGAGCTGCCCGATCGTCAGCAGCAGGCTCCCGTCGTCATCCACGACACACAGTGTGAGACCTCCACCGGCTGGAGATTCAACCCCCGCAGGCTCATGAGGCGAGTTCTCACGAAGCACCGGGTGGCCGTGTGGCCTGGCGTTGTCCGCCGTGGTGGCCACCGGCTACCCGGTGCTAGGTTTCTCGGTGGGGGTGCTGCCTGGCCGGGGGGTTATCCGGGGCGGGGTGGTGGTCGCTGGCCGGGTTGGAATATGGTGCCGTCGGGTTTGCGGGCGGTCATGGTGCCGTCGCGGTTGACCGTTACCGTCCACCCCCAGCCGTGGATCACCACGTGGTGGTGCCACCAGCACAGCTGGGCCATCTTGTCCACCCGGGTCGGCCCGTGCTGGGCTCTGGGCTCGGTGTGGTGGGGTTCGCAGCGGCAGGCGGGCTGGTCACAGCCGCCGGGGAAGACGCAGTGCCGGTCGCGGACCGCGACCGCGCGGCGGATCTGCGGCGGGATGTGATCGGTGTCCCCCACGTCCAGGGGCAGCGAGGGTCCGGCCAGGCTGCCGCGCAGCGTGGCGCGGCGCAGGAACCCGGCCAGCCCGGCCGGGCCGGCCATCAGCGCGGCGGCCTTGCCGATGATCGCCCGCTCCAGCTCCGCCATCCGCGCCGCGTGCGCACCCCGGTCCGCGCCCGGCCCTGCGGTCCCTGACTTGCCCGGGTCGGTGTCCTTGTCGCGGAGCCGGTGGTATTCGGCGCACAGCTGGACCAGGTCATCCAGCACGGTGATGTCCGGGTCCCCGGTCACCACCGGGATCAAGGCGGCGTCGCAGGCCGCCGCGGCGGCGGCCGGGCCCTCCAGCCACGCCCCGCCATCCCCGGCCACCACGCAGGCGCCGCCTCGTTCGGCGGCCCACAATGCCCGGGTCCGGGCGATCCACTGCGCCTGCAACGCCGAATCGGGGTCGCGGGCCATCAGGTCGGCCAGCGAGATGTGCACCAGCGCGGTCAGCGGCTTGCCGCCCTTACCCGCCAGCCCCCCGGCAGTCAGCAGCCGTTTCATGGCTTCATGGAGGGCGTCGTGGTACCGCTCCGGATGCGAGCGGTCATCGTCATCCCCGCCCGGCCCGGCCAGCGCGTCCAGCACGGTACGGACCACGACCGCGCAGTCCGGGGACAGCTCGCCCGTCAGGACCCCGGCGCCGTCGAAGGTCAGGCTGAGCCGCAGCGACCGGTCCGCCAGCTTCCCCTCGTCCTCATCCGGCGGCGCCAGCCGGGCCGCGATCTCGGCGGCGATCCGGGCCAGGCCTTCCAGATCCGCGCCCATCCGCGCGGCCGCGACCAGGATCGCGTCCGCGTCCTGCTCACACCCCTCGGGCAGCTTATCGGTCCACGCGCAGACCGCACGGGCCCACGACTCGCTGAGCACCCCCTCGACCAGGGCATCGATCACGCCCGGGTGCTGATCGGCGCGCCGGGCCCATGCCTTGTGCGCGGACCCCGCCGCCTTGGTCACCTTGGTCTGGGTGACGAACCAGCGCGGCATCCCCCGCACCGCGTACTGGTGGTAGGTCAGCGCCGCGGTGAACGCGCTGACCGCCCGGCCCCGCACCGCGGCTTGCACCGCGTCGACGTGCTCCATTACCCGCAGCACCTCGGCCTGCACCTCGCCGGGCATATCCGCGTACTCGACGCCCGCCAGGTACCCCATCGCCGACTGCACCACCCCCAGCGCCTCACCCGCGCTCGCGAACTCGTCTGCCGCCACGCCAATCACCCCCTCCCCGACCGGCGGCTACTGATTCAAACTTAGTTCGATACTAACATGTGCTACTGACATTATTCCGCTAGTTCGCCTGCGTGTCGCGCTGGGTAGCCGAGCCAATCACGGACAAATGTTGAAATATCCGGCTCAGGGCGAACGCTGGGTTGGGTTAGGTGTCCTGTTCGGAGGTCTGGGGGTCGGGCTGTGGGTGCGGCTGAGGCGAACAATCCGGGTTCGGTCTCGATGAGGATGCCGCAGCTGGCCAAGCGTGTGACCTGACGGACAGTGTGGACGGTGCCGGATGTCTGGCTCCGGCCGGAGCTGGTTTCATCGCCCGGCCATATGCCTGCCGGTGCCGGGATGCCACGGATCGGGTCGCCGGTTGGCGGGATCCTTGATCCCCGACCGGACGCCCTGGTTGGCCATCGGCTCGTCATCGAAGCGCGGGATGACATGCAGGTGAGGGTGGAGCCCGTTATCGTTCCAGCCGAGCGTGTAGCTGTCCGGAGCGAGCCGCTTGTGCAGCTCGGCTCGGACGAGAAGCAGAAGTTCCCGCGTTGCTGCCCACTCCTCGGCGGTCAGGTCGAACACAGAAGCCCGGTGAACTTTCGGGACAAGGGCGCCGGCGCCTGGCATGACGTCGGGCGGATCACGGGGGTCTCTGGTCGAGGTGTAGATGCAG
>JAFARZ010000038.1 GCA_019245115.1 Streptosporangiaceae bacterium
AGGTTGCGGATCACCAGGTTGATGACCTGCGGGGTGGCGGCGTGGCCGGCCAGCTGGTGCGCGACCGTGTCCACGGGCCGGGCGAAGAACAGGAAGAACGCCCCGGTCGCGACCAGCCACACTACGACGATGCCGGTGAGGATGCGCCGGATGAGAAAGCCGAGGATCGCCATGTCAGCTGCCTTTCGCCGGAGGGACGTAGGGCGCCACGTACGAGAGTCCGGACTGATCGTCGGCGAGCACCTGACGCTTGCCGCGGCGCCTGCGCCGGCCGCGGCCGGCCGCGAAGACCCGCTCGGTGCGCGGGTCCATCGCGTCCCTGATGCCGTCGCCGAGCAAGTTGAAGGCGAGCGTCGTGATAAGCAGCGCAAGCGCCGGGAACACCAGGTACCACCAGGACGTCTGGTAGAAATTCTGCGCTTCGGACAAGATGTTGCCCCAGCTCGCGGTCGGCGGCTGAATGCCCAGCCCCAGGTAGGACAGCGTCGCTTCGAACACCACGGCGGTCGGGATGTACAAGGTGGCCAGCACCAGGACGGGCGCCAGCAGGTTGGGCAGGATGTCGAAGAACATGATCCGGAACGGCCCGGCCCCCAGCGACCTGGCCGCCTCGATGTATTCCTTCTCCTTGATCGACAGGGTCTGGCCGCGGACGATCCGGGCGATCGCCGCCCAGGAGAAGAACGCGATCACGCCGATGATCACGCTCAGGCTCGGGCCGAGCACCACGGCTAGGGCGAGCGCCAGCACGACGTAGGGGAAGGCCAGCACCGCGTCGGTGAAGCGGGCCAGCACGGTGTCGACGATGCCGCCGAAGTACCCGGCCATCAGGCCGAGGGCCACCCCTGCCACCGCGCCGATGGCGGTGGTGACGAAGCCCACGAACAGCGATATGCGCGCGCCGTAGAGGATCCGGACGAACAGGTCACGGCCGATGCCGTCGGTCCCGAGCCAGAAACCGGCGGTCCCCGGGCCCACCGGGTTCCCCGCCGCGTCCTCGCCGGTGTTCGGGAAGGCGACGTTCGGCGGGTGGTGGGAGAGCGCGGCGAAGGCGGGCGCGAAGAGGGCGAGCAGGATCATGATCGCGATCACGTGCCCCGCGCACTACCTACCAGGAGAGTGTGCGCTTTCGGCAGCGAAATCCAGATCGCAAGCCTGGTCATGGCTTGATTGTGATGGAAATCGTTCTGGTTCGTCACCCGAGAAACGTCAAGGTCAACCGCAGAGTCCTATGCTGACCCGCCGAGCGGCCCGGCCGAACAGGTCCGGCCGGGCGTCAGGTGATGCCGCGGCGGCGCAGGATGTCCTCGATGTCCTTGAAGTCGTCATCGTCGTCGCCGCCCTTGGCCTTGCGCGCCTGGGCGGGCGTCCTGGCCGGGCTCGCGGCGGGCCCGGTGGTGGGCCCGGCGGTGGGCACCGTAGCGGCCGGGCGGGTGGCCAGTTGGCCGCCACCCGCCACGGCGCGATTCTGGGGCAGCGTCCGGGCGCCGCCGGACTCGGCGGTCCGCTTGTCCTGGCTCCCGCTCACGCTCCGCCGCCGCAACGGGCCGGACGCCACCAGCAGCACCACGGCCAGCCCGGCCAGCGCGATCCCCGACCACACCCGCGGCGAGAAAACGAAGCCCTTCGCGAAGTCCCCGATCGCGACGCCCATCTTCCAGAACATCTCGATCGAGCCGGTCAGGTAGGCGGCCATCGGCAGCAGCGACCACGCCGCCCAGCGCAGGCCGGAACCGATTCCGCGCCGTCGCATGGCGAGGTAGCTCAGCACCAGGCCGAGCCCGGTCAGTCCCCCGCACAGCGGCAGCCAGGCGATCTTGTCGTAGGTGGACACGCGTACCTCCCCGCGGCTCTTGAGTTGAAGTCTAGGCGGTGATCGGCGCGCGGGCTCTGGTGCTAACCCCCCGGTTCGAATGGAGGCTGACCCGTTGGCGAGGTTCGGCGGCCGGCAGAGAAGCGAAGGGCCGCCGGCTACCGCGGCCGGGGCCGGGCGCCGGGAATGAAGGCGTAGGGGTTGATCACATCCAGCTCGCGCAGGCGCGCGCGCAGCGGCGCGTCCTCGACGCCGCCTTCGGTGGCCGTCAGCACCTGCCTGGCGCGCTCCCGTGCCTGCTCGTCGAAAGCCAGCAACTCGCGGGCGTCAGCTTGCTCCGCGGTTTCCAGGGCCCCGCGATCTGGCGGGATGTACCACAGCTCCAGATCCTCGTGGCAGGCGCACAGAGCCCGGGCGAGCGGGTACTGCGCCGGGTGGTAGAGCAGCAGCAGCCGCGGCCGCCCCGGGAACCGCAGACGGCGGGCCTGACGGAGGCTGACCGCGGCACGCAGAGAACGGAGCGGGCGCACCCGGGGAGGTTCCAGCGCGACGACACGCGGGATCGACAGCAGGTCACGCGCGTGCGCTTCCAGCGCGAGGCCTTCGAGCCTGCCCGGCAGCAGCAGGACGGCCAGCGAATCGTCAGCCGGCGCTCTCACGGCTCTTCGTCCGGCGCATCAACTGCGCCACCGGTCCGTGCCGTCACCTGTGATTCGGAGGATTCTTCCGGGCCTGACGCCGACGCCTGCTCGCCGCCGGGCATCAGCTGACCGGAGCTGAGCGGGCTGAGCGGCGAGCGCGCGGCGGCGGAGATCTCCGCCGGGCTGACGTTGCGGGGATGGTGGCACGCGGCCAGGTGCCCGCCCGGATACTCCGCCAGCGGCGGCTCCACCTCCGAGCAGACCTTCGTCGCCCACGGGCAGCGGGTGTGAAAGCGGCAGCCGGACGGCGGGCTGATCGGGTTGGGCGGCTCTCCGGCGATTACCTGCCGCTCACGCGCACGGTTCTCCTGCGGGTCCGGAATTGGTATCGCCGACAGCAGGGCCTGGGTGTAGGGGTGGATCGGCTTGCGGTACAGCTCCGCGGACGGCGACAGCTCCATCAGCTTGCCGAGGTACATGACCGCGATCTGGTCCGAGACGTGCCGGACCACCGACAGGTCGTGGGCGATGAACACGTAGGACAGGCCGAGGTCGTCCTGCAGGTCGTCCAGCAGGTTGATGACCTGTGCCTGGACCGAGACGTCGAGCGCCGAGACCGGCTCGTCGAGCACGATCAGCTTCGGGTTGACGGCCAGCGCCCGCGCCACCCCGATCCGCTGCCGCTGACCGCCGGAGAACTCGTGGGGGAAGCGGTTGACGTGCTCCGGGTTCAGCCCCACCCGGTCGAGCAGTTCGCGTACCCGGGCCCGGGCGGCGTCGCGCCCAACCCCCTGCAGCTGCAACGGAGTGCCCACGATCTGGCCCACCCGCTTGCGCGGGTTCAGCGACGAGCTCGGGTCCTGGAAGACGAGCTGGACCTCACGGCGGAATGGCTGCAGCGGCCGGCGGCCGAGGTGCGTGATGTCGCGGCCGCGGAACCGCATCGTGCCGCCGGTGGGCTCCAGCAGGCGCACCATGCACCGGGCCAGGGTGCTCTTGCCGCAGCCCGACTCCCCGACGATGCCCAGGGTCTGCCCCTCTGGCAGGCTGAGCGAGACGTCGTCCACGGCGTGCACGACGCCGACCGTGCGGTCGACGAGCACGCCGTACTTGATGGGGAAGTAGAGCTGCACGTGCTCGGCCTGCAGCAGCAGCGGCTGGCTGCCGGCCTCGGGGCCGGCCTGGACCTGACTATCGTCGTTCACTTGATCACGTCCCCTTCGGCGAGCCCGATGCGCCCGCCGATCTCCCGCTTGGTGCGCTTGTCCGCCGGATCGAGCCAGCACCGGTCCAGGTGGTCCGGGGACGCGGGCAGGCGTGACTCCAGCGATGGCACCTGGCGGCAGGGATCGAACGCGTGCGGGCAGCGGGGCCGGAAGTGGCAGCCCTGCGGCACCCTGAGCAGGGACGGAGGCTGGCCGGGGATGGCGGGAAGCCGTCTGGGGGGGTCGCGGTCCACCCGCGTGACCGATCCCATGAGCCCCCAGGTGTAGGGGTGCTGCGGGTCGTAGAAGATCTCGTCCACGGTGCCCTGCTCGACCAGCCGCCCGGAGTACATGACGAGCACCCGGTCGGCGACGTCGGCCACCACGCCGAGGTCGTGCGTGACGAAGATGACGCCGCTGTTCATCTCGCGGCTCAGCTGCTTGATCTCCTTCAGGATCTGCGCCTGGATGGTGACGTCGAGCGCGGTCGTGGGCTCGTCGGCGATCAGCACGCCCGGCGACAGCGACAGCGCCATCGCGATCATCACCCGCTGCCGCATCCCGCCGGAGAATTCGTGCGGGTAGGCCCGCAGCCGGTCGCGCGCGCGGGGGATCCCGACCCGTTCCATCAGGCCGGCCGCCCGGTCCAGCGCCTCGGCCTTGGAGACCTTCTCGTGCGCCCGGATCTGCTCGGCGATCTGGGCTCCGATCCGCTGGACCGGGCTGAGCGACGAGATCGGGTCCTGGAAGATCATCGCGATCTCCCGGCCGCGGACGCGCTCCAAGTCCTCCTCGGACGCGGTGACCAGGTCGCCGCCGTGCAGCCGCGCGGAGCCCGCGAACCGGGAGTTGGGCGAGCGGGTCAGCCCCATCAGCGTCATCACGGTCACCGATTTCCCGGAGCCGGACTCGCCCACGATCGCGACGACCTCGCCGCGGTCGAGGGTAAACGAGACCCCGTCCACGGCGCGCACGAGGCCGTCTTCGGTCGCGAACGAGACCTGCAGGTCCTGCACGTCCAGCAGTGGCTCAGCCATCAGCCTTCCTCTCCTCGATTCCCTGGGCCACTAGCCGGTCAGCCTTATCCGGGGGTCGAGCAGCGCGTACACGATGTCGGAGAACGCGCTGAACAGCACCACGAAGAAGGCGGTGAACATCGCGCCCACCATGATGGGCGGCACGTCGAGGTTGCCGATCGCCTGAGCCTCGTACTGGCCTATGCCGGGGAGGTTGAACACGGTCTCGGTGACCAGTGCGGCCCCGCCCAGCAGCACGGCGAAGTCCAGCCCGAACATCGTGATGACCGGCATCAGCGAGTTGCGCAGCATGTGGCGGGTGAACACCTGCCGCCGCGTCAGGCCTTTGGCCCGGGCCGTGCGCACGAAGTCCTCGTTGGCCATGTCGAGCAGGTTGGAGCGCAGCACGCGGGAATAGAAGCCGATCGACAGGACCGCGATCGAGATCCAGGGCAGGAACAGGTGATAGGCCCACTGCGCGGGATTGGCCACCAACGTGGTGTAGCCGGTATTGGGGAACCAGGTCAGCTTGAACGCGAACGCGTACAGCAGGACCGCGGCGAGCAGGAAAATCGGGATCGACACGCCTACGATCGCCGTCACCATCAAGCCGCGGTCCGCCAGACCGCCGACGCGCAGTGCGCTTATCGAGCCCAGCACGATCGCACCCGCCAGCCATATCAGCGCCGCCGGGACCACCAGCGAGACCGTCACCGGGAACCGCTGAGCGAACTGGCTGTCGACGTTGAGGTTGTCGCTGTAGTCGATGACCTGGCCGGTGAAGATCAGTTCCATCGTCTTGCCGTACTGGACGTAGATGGGCTTATCGAAGCCGAACTTGCGGCTGACCTCGGCCACCGTGGTGGGCGTGGCGTTACGGCCGGCGATCGCCCGGGCCGGGTTGTAGCTGGGGATGACCTCGAAGATGCCGAACACCACGATCGACGTGGCGAACAGCAGCAGGATCGCCGACGCCGTGCGCCGGACGACGAACCTGGCCATCAGGTCCGCACCCTTACCTGGGCGCGGGGGTCGAGCGCGTCCCGGATGCCGTCGCCGACGACGTTGATGCTGAGCACGGTCAGCACCAGCATGGCCCCCGGGATCAGGGAGAACGTCGGAGTGGTCTGGATGTAGGTAAGCCCGTCGGAGATCAGCGTCCCCCACGACGCGTTCGGCGCCTGCACCCCCGCTCCCAGGAACGACAAGTAGGCCTCCAGCAGGATCGAGTACGCCAGCATCATCGGCACGAACACGGTGATCATCGAGGTGAGGTTGGGCAGGATCTCGGAGAGCATGATCCGCCAGGAGCCCATCCCCTGCACCCGGGCCGCTTCGACGAAGTCCTGCTCGCGTAGCCGCAGCACCTCGCCGCGGATCGGCTTGCCCAGGTAAGGGATGTACACCACGCCGATGATGAACGCCGGGATGTAGATCGAGTTGCCCTTGACCGGGCCGATGCCGCCCAACGCCAGGGCGGTGCCCAGCGCCACGCCGAGGATCACCACGGGGAAGGACCAGATCAGCTCCATCAGCGGCCGCAGGAGCATGTCCGCGACGCCGCGGAAGTAGCCGGTCAGCAGGCCGGCCAGGGTGCCGAAGACGATGATGATCACGGTCGCGATGCCGCCGATCAGCAGCGAGGTGCGCCCGCCGTAGAGCAGGCGCACGGCCAGATCCCGGCCGTTGGAGTCCGCGCCGAAGAAGTAGTGGCTGCCGAACGTGGGGCCGATCGGTACCCCGTCCGTGGACACCACGTCCCTGGTCTGGCCGCCGACGCTAACCGTGCCGGTGATGTTGTTGGCGTTGGGACCGATGTGGGCGATGTGAGACGCGTAGAGCGGCGCCAGCAGGCACATCACCACGATCACCAGGAACAAGACGAGGAAGGCCTGCGCCACATAGTTGCGCCGCAGCCGGCGTGCCGCCAGCTTCCAGGGCCCGATGGCCGGAGGATGATGGCCCTCGGCCCACGGGTCCGCGACCCGCTCCCCGGGCGTGACCACGATGCCCGCGGTGCCGCCCGGTGACGCTCCGGCCACGACCTCGGCCTCAGCCTGCCCGCGGCTGGTATCGGGCTCTGGAATCATCGGTCCTCCGTTCAGCCGGGGCCGGGGCCGGGAGGGCGCGCCCTCCCGGCCCCGGTGCCGCTACTTGAGCTGCAGGCTCGTCATGTCGGTCTGGTATTCCACCGACATCACGCCAGAGCTGAAGTTCAGCCGGTTGGAGTAGAACTTCGGGAACTCCTCGTGGCCGTATGCCGCGTAGTAAGCCTTGCCGACCGCGAAGTTGTCAAGCGCCGACCACTGGCTGGCGACGCTCTTCGGGTCGGACTGGTACAGCGTATTGAGAGTCGAATCGTAGTGAGGGTCGGTCACGTACCCGTAGTTCAGCGATGAGCCCGCGTTGCTGGCGAACAGCTGCATGAAGTCCCACGGGTTGGGGAAGTCCTGCACCCAGTCGCCCCAGCCGGCCTGCGGCTTCAGCGACGGGGCCCCGATGGTGGTGAAGTACACGCCGGAGTTGACGACCTTCTCGGTCGCCTTGAACCCGAGCGAGTTCAGCACGGACGTGAAGTAGTCCAGGTACTGCCTGCGCGGGGCCCGGTCCTCGCCGTAGACCGTCACCGGCTGGCCGATCATGCCCGACTGCTGCATCAGCTGCTTGGCCTTCGTCATGTTCGGCGGGCCGGTCGGGCTGTGGTACGGGCAGGTTGCCGGGTCGGAGTGGCCGTCGATGCCGGGCGGGATCAGGTGGCAGTCCTCGTTCAGGAAGCCGCTGTCCAGCCGGGACAGCGCGCGCAGGTCGAGCGCCGCCAGCACCGCCTGGCGGGCGGCGAGGTTGTTGAACGGCTTCTGGGTGGTCCCGAACCAGAAGTAGAACGTCGAGTTGGTCGGGATCGGCGCGTACCGGTCGCTCGCCTGCGACTTGACCTGCTGCAGGATGGAGGCCGGCAGGGTGTCGCCGGGGTCGAACACGTCGGCCTGGTTGCTGAGCACCTGCTCGGCGTCGGCCAGCACGTTGGAGTTGACCTTGTAGACGATCGTGTCGGCGTGCCCGCGCGGCAGGCCGGGGACGTCGAACTTCGGGTTCTTGACCAGGGTGTAGGTCTGGCCAGCGGTGATCGGCCCCCACTTGTACGGGCCGTCGCCGATGGTGCCCGTGCCGGCCAGGTTCTTCATTGGCGTGGTCTGCGGCACCGGCGCGGTGCCCGCCAGCGCGAAGATGTCGACGATCGGCGCGAACGGGGCCACCAGGTTCACGGTTATCGTGCCGGTGGCGTCATTGGTGGTGATTCCCGAGATCGTCTTCGCCTTGCCGTTGGCGTACGCCGTCCCGCCGGCGATGTAGGCGCTGACGAACGAGGCGGCCTGCCACGGGATCTTGATGTCCCGCTCCAGCGCGTACGGGACGTCGCTGGCCTTGATCGGCGTTCCGTTGGAGTAGTGCAGGCCGCTGCGCAGGGTGAAGGTGTAGGTCTTGCCTCCGTTCGACACCGTGGGCAGGCTCTGGGCCAGGGCCGGCACGATCTGCGTTCCGCCGACCCCCTCCACGCCGCGCTTGAACGTCAGCAGCGGGGTGTTCACGACCGAGTAGAGCTCGGTGCCCTGGGTGGTGAAATCCAGCCCCTGGTCGGCGGACAGCGGCGCGGTTCCCGCGGCGATCGTGATCGTGCCGCCGTTCGTCGTACTGCCCGTGCTCGCCGGGCTGCCGGCCGACGGCGCGCTCGAGCTGCAGGCACCGAGCACCACCGCGACCGCGCCGGTCAGCAGCGATCCCGCCAGCGGCTTGACGTATCTCTTCATGGGCCTCCTCCATCGCCATGTGTGGCTTCAACGGATGAGCATCGCGACACGGATCGTATCGCGATGCGGACTTTCGCCCAGTCGGCTGCGGGCGCCTGCTGGAGCTGCGCACTGCGGCCAGGTTTACCCTCCCACATTAGCCCTGGCCTTTGTCCCCCTCGCATGCCCGGGGGAACACCCCTGGACGGCCTTGCCCGGCACGGCCAGCGCCGGCTCCGAACCCCCGGAGCCGGTCGCGACGTCAACCGGGACAGCCATCGTCGAACCAATCTGTGAATCGGGCAGAGGTGTCCAGGCACGACTGATCCCGAGCGCTCGGATAAACCGCAAGGACGCCTCAGCCAGTGCATGTAGTAGTGAGGTTGCGCCATTTCCCGCGCAGGTACCAGACCCGCGCCGCACTCGTAGCTTGATCGTGACTAAAGTCGCGCCGTTTTGTCATAGCGTGTTACGTTCGAGCCCTCTGATGATCAAGTTATTCTCAGTGGCTGATGTTACTGATGTGTCTAGAATCCTCTTTGTCGGTTTTGCCCGCCATCGCACACCGAATCATCTCGCCGGGAGCCGGGACGGGAAAAACTTTAGCTCAGGAGATGCCGTGGCGACGCAAGATATCCGCGACGTCTCCGACATGGATGCAGTAGAACCGGACGCCGGGGTCAGGGCGGGACGCGGAGGGAGATGCCGGAGGCGTCGGCCCGGAGGTCGAGCAGCGAGCGGACCACCGTGCGGCCCGGCGCGGGCTCGATCGGGACCAGCGACGGGACTGCGATGACCCGGCATCCGGCGGCTTCGGCGGAGGCCACGCCGTTGGGCGAGTCTTCCAGCGCGTAGCAACTGGCCGGATCGGCGCCGAGCAGCTTGGCCGCGAGCAGGTAGGGCTCCGGGTCCGGCTTGGTCACGCTGACGTCGTCCGCGCACACCAGCGCGTCGAAGCGCAGCCCGGTGCGGGCCAGCACCACGTCCATGAACCGGCGCTCGGACCCGGTCACCAGGGCGTGCGGGAGCCCGGCCGCGGCGACCTCGGCCAGCAGTTCGCGCGCGCCCGGCCGGACCGGCACGCCGTGGTCGCGGACCCGCTCGATGATGCCGGACATGAGCCATTCGGCGACCTGCCCGGGCGGCGCGGGCCGCTTCGCCCGGGCCAGCAGGTAGCTGATCGTGCGGTCCAGGCTGCCGCCTAGCAGCTGGACCTGGTCGGCCGTGGTCCACTCCGCGCCCAGCCGGGCCATGACGGCCGTCTCGGCCTCCAGCCAGAGCGGCTCGGAGTCGACCAGCAGCCCGTCCATGTCGAACATCACCGCGACACGTACATGATCCCCCGTGGTCATCAGACGCTGAAGTACTTCGCCTCGGGGTGATGCAGGACGATCGCGTCGGTGGACTGCTCGGGATGCAACTGCATCTCCTCGGACAGCTCGACGCCGATCCGGGACGGCTCGAGCAGGCGGACCACCTTGGCCCGGTCGGCCAGGTCCGGGCAGGCGGGATAGCCGAACGAGTACCGCGCGCCGCGGTAGGCGACCCGGAAGAAGCCATCCAGGTCATCGGGGTCGGAGCCGGCGAAGCCGAGCTCCCGGCGGACCCGCGCGTGCCAGTACTCGGCCAGCGCCTCGGTGAGCTGGACGGACAGGCCGTGCAGCTCGAGGTACTCGCGGTAGGCATTCTTGGCGAACAACTCGGCGGTCGCCCGGCTGACCCGCGGGCCCATGGTGGCGAGCTGGAACGCCACCACATCGGTCGGCGCCCCCTGACCGCTGCCCTGCGGCTTGAAGAAATCGGCCAGGCACAGCCGCCGGTCGCGCCGCTGCCGCGGGAAGCTGAACCGCTCAAGTTCGGTCTGTCCATCAGGGCCGAGCACGATCAGGTCGTTCCCCGAACTCACGCACCGGAAGTACCCGTAGACCACGGCCGCCTCGAGCAGCCCCTCGGTCTGCATCCGCTCCAGCCACATGCGCAGCCTCGGGCGGCCCTCGGTCTCCACCAGGTCTTCGTAGGAGGGGCCCGCCGCTCCACGGGTCGGCTTGAGCCCCCACTGGCCCATGAACAGCGCGCGCTCGTCCAGGTAGGCGGCGTAGTCAGCGAGCGGGATGCCCTTGATCACTTCGGTGCCGAGGAAGGGTGCCTCGGGCACAGGCCCGTCGGTATTGATATCCGAACGGGCCTGGCTTTCCGCCTCGGCCAGCTGATCCGCCCCGGCGGCGGTGCTGTTTCCCGGCTTGGGCCGGACCTTGCGGGTGCGCAGCTCGGGCAGCCTGGCATCCGGCTCGCCGCGCTTGACCGCCATCGCGGCGTCCATCAGCCGCAGCCCCTCGAACGCGTCCCTGGCGTACCTGACCTGCCCGTCGAACAGCGCGGCCAGGTCCTGCTCCACGTAGGCCCGGGTGAGCGCGGCGCCGCCGAGCAGCACCGGCCAGCGGCCGGCCAGGCCCCGCGAGTTCAGCTCGGCCAGATTGTCCCGCATTACCACGGTCGACTTGACCAGCAGCCCGGACATCCCGATGACGTCCGCGTCGTTCTCCTCGGCCGCCGTCACGATCGCCGAGATGGGCTGCTTGATCCCGATGTTCACGACGTCGTAGCCGTTGTTGGACAAGATGATGTCAACCAGGTTCTTGCCGATGTCGTGCACGTCGCCCTTGACCGTGGCCAGCACGATCTTGCCCTTGCCCTGCTCGCCGCTGCGCTCCATGTGCGGCTCGAGGTAGGCCACCGACGTCTTCATCACCTCGGCGGAGGTCAGCACGAACGGCAGCTGCATCTGCCCGGAACCGAA
>JAFARZ010000175.1 GCA_019245115.1 Streptosporangiaceae bacterium
GATGGCATAGCTGATCGCCTGCCGGACCTTCGGGTCGTTCAGCGGCGCCTTCGTGACGTTCAGCCACAGCGTGACGACGTTGTTGGAGGACATGTACGGGTTGTTGTTGAACCACACCTTGTTGTGCGCCGGGTCCTTGGCGACGAACACGTTCTGCACGTTGGTGATGTCGTTACCCGCCCAGTCGATCTGGCCGGATTCCAGTGCCTGCTCGGCCGTGGTGTTGCTGACATAGGACGGGAAGTCCACCTCGGGCACGTGAATCGCGCTCTTGTTCCAGTAGTCCGGGTTCGCCTTGAGCAAGATGCCCTGCGGGGTGAACTTGTCCAGGACGTACGGCCCGGTGCCGACCGGGTGGGCGTCGGTGTAGGTGGCCGGGTTACTCACCGACTGCCAGACGTGCTGGGACACGATGGCCTCGGTGCCGATGTTGTACAGGTTGCCGGCTTGCGGTGTGGAGAAGTTGAGCACCACCGTGTTCGGCCCGGTCGCGCTGGCGCTGGTCGGTGCCGGGGTGCCGGTCTGGGCCAGCGTCGGATTCTTGGCGATCAGGTTGAAGGTGAACGCCACGTCGGCTGCGCTGAACGGCTTGCCGTCGCTCCACTTGACGCCCGACCTGGTGGTCAGGGTCAGCGTCTTGCCGCCGTTGGAGAAGGAGTAGCCGGTGGCGAGCATCGGCACCGGCGCCTGGCTGGGGTTGACGATGTTGAAGAAGAACAGCGGTTCGTAATACAGGTTCGTCGCGTGCAGCGTGTAGCCGGTCGAGGTCGCGGAGAACGGGTTGAACGTCTGCGTCAGCGGGGAGAGCGGAGTGCTCTCCACGACCAGAGTCTTGGTGCCCATCCCGCTTGCCGGCGACGGACTCGTGCTGGATGACGTGGTGCCCGACGAGCTGCATGCCGCCAGGCCGAGGGCGAGGACCACGGCCGGGATCGCGGCGCGGCCGAGTAGGGCCCTCGACTTAATAGATCTGTGATTCATTGCTTAAACTCCATGTGCCCGGCCGGCTCATCGCCGGCCTGTTGTGGTGACCGTGTCGGGGTCTGTCAGCAGTGGTGCGAAGGTCGGCCGGGTCCACGGGGTGGCGCACGGCCGGCGCGTGGTTGGTGATGTGCCTGGAGCTGTCGCCGTCAGGGACGGCGCTCACGGCCCATCCCGGGGGCGGGGTAATGGGGTGTACCGAATCATGTGCTCTCTCCTCGCGGCGGACGGCTGTCGGTGGTCAGCGGGATCGGCCCAAGGGTCGGGCCTGGGTTCTGGAGCGGGGCGGAATCCGCGTCTTTCGTGTGCAGCCAGCAGGCACTGACGTGCCCGGACGTCACCTCGACGCGCGGGGGAGCCTGCTGCGCGCAGATGGCCATCGCGTAGGGGCAGCGCGGGTGGAAGCGGCACCCCGCGGGCGGGCTCACCAGGCTGGGCGGCGCGCCGCGGCCCCGCAGCGCGGGCGGCGATGGACGGTCCGGATCAGGTGCCGCCGCCAGCAGGAGCTGCGTGTAGGGGTGTGATGGCTGATCGGTCACGGTGGCGGCCGGCCCTTGCTCGATGATCTGGCCCGCGTACATGACGGCGATTGTGTCGCCCAGGTAGCGCGCCGACGCTATGTCATGAGTGACGTACACGATGGCGAGTCGCTCACGTTCCCGCAGGTCCGCGAGCAGGTTCAGCACGCCGAGCCTGATCGAGACGTCGAGCATGGACACCGGCTCATCAGCCAGTAGCACCCGGGGCCGGACGGCCAGCGCGCGGGCGATGGCGACCCGCTGCCGCTGACCGCCGGACAGCTCGTGCGGGTACTTCTCGCCCGTTTGCGGGCTGAGCGCGACGCGCTCGAGCAGGCTCGTTATCTCGTCGTCCAGGTTGTTGCCGTCCGGGCCGAGTCCGTGGATCCGCAGCGGCCTGGCCAGGTGATAGCGAACGGTGTGCACCAGATTGAGCGACGCGAACGGGTCCTGCAGCACCATCTGCACCTGGCCGGCGTACTCGCGTGCGTCCCGATGCGCGGCCGGGCTGCCGTTCAGCAGCAACTCGCCGGAGGTGGGGCGGACAAGCCGGGCCAGCATCAGGGTCAGCGTGGACTTGCCGCAGCCGCTCTCGCCCACCACGGCCGTGATGCTGGCCTCTGGCACCGCGATCGAGACGTCGTCGACCGCGTGCACCACGGCGCCGCGCTGGGTCCGCCTGCCCCGCCGGTGCACCGGGAAGTGCTTGACCAGCGACCGGGCCTCAAGCAGGGGCGTGCCGGTGACCGGCACTGCCGGGGCGGCGCCCGGGGCGGTCACGCGGCACCTCCGTTGTTGCCGGCGCCCAAGTCGGCCCCAGTGTCGGTCATCGTGCCGCCCGTGCCTGCCGTGGGACTGTTCGTGCCGACGGCGAGTCCGGGATCGGGCCCGTGGCCGGGCTCGGGCCCGGGCCCGTGGCCGGGCTCGGGACGGGTCAGCTCGGCTGGCGGCGGCGCGGACCCGTCCTGTAGCCAGCACGCGACGACCCGCGGGTTCGCCGCGTCGGCCCGGGCGACTGGCTCCAACGGGGGGAGCTCGGTCCGGCATCGTTCCATCACATAACGGCACCGCGGGTGGAACGGGCAACCGGCCGGCGGGTTGCGCAGGTCCGGAGGCGAGCCGGCGATGCCGGTCATGTGCACACGGGGCCCGTGCAGGGACGGAAAGGAACCGAGCAGGCCCAGCGTGTAGGGGTGCCGCGGGGCGCGGAAGAGGTCCCTGGCTCGCGCGCGCTCCACGATGCGGCCTCCGTACATGATCGCGATGGAGTCCGCGATCTCGATCAGCAGCGATAGGTCATGGGTGATGAACAGCACCGCGAAGCCCAGCCGATCCCGCAGCGCGGCGAGTTCCTCGAGGATCTCGCGCTGGGTGACCACGTCCAGGGCGGTGGTCGGCTCGTCCATGATCACCATCTGCGGTTCGAGCGCGAGCGCCATGGCGATCATGACCCGCTGCCGCATGCCGCCCGACAGCTCGTGCGGATAGCTGCGCAGCCGGTCGGGGGTGATGCCCACCATGTCGAGCAGCTGCACCGCCCGGTCCCGCCGCGCCGCCCGGTCCATGTCCGGCCGGTGCGCCTGCAAGACGTCGCCGAGCTGGCTGCCGATGGACATGACCGGGTTGAGCGCATGCATGGCGCTCTGCAGCACCACCGCGACGTGCGCCCAGCGCAGCCGGCGCAACTGCGCCTCGTCCGCGGCCAGCAGGTCGATGTCGCGGTCCTGGTCCAGGTGGAACCGGACCGAGCCGCCGGTGATGATTCCTGGCGCGCGCAGCAGCCTGGTGACGGCATAGGCCAACGTGGACTTGCCGCTGCCGCTCTCCCCGGCTAGGCCGAGCACCTCCCCCCGGTGCAGGAGCAGATCGGCATCCAGGACCGCGTGCACCGCGTCTGAGCCGATGCCGTAGTCAACGCACAGGCCGGTGACCTCGAGCAGCGGCTCGCCCGGCCGGGAGCGGCCGGTCGCGGCCGGCTGGTCCACTGTCCCCGCGTGAAGCGATGTCATGACCTGACCTCCTCGGCGGGGCGGACTCCAGCTGCGGGGGCGACGGGACCATGGGGCCGGGTCACTGGTGTCACGCCCAGCGGGAAGCGCTGCGGCAGGCCCGTCTTCCTGGCCCGTCGCCTGGACAGCCCGGCGGCGCGCAGCCTGGGGTTGATGAACTCGTCGATCCCGAAGTTGAGCAAGGCCAGTGAGGTGCCGAGCAGGGCTACCGCGAGGCCGGGCGGCACCCACCACCACCAGTACCCGTTCTGGGCGGCCGTCTGGCTCTGCGCCCAGAACAGGATCGTTCCCCAGCTCCAGTGGTTTCCGTTGATCAGGCCGAGGAACGCCAGCGCCGTATAAGTGCCGACGCCGTAGATGACGGTGAAAAGGAACGACGAGGCGATGATCGGTATCAGGCCGGGCATGATCTCGAAACCGATAATCCGCCAGCCGCGCTCGCCGATTATGCGCGCTGACCGGACGAAGTCCTGGTTTCTGAGCGACAGCGTCTGGACCCGGAGCACCCGGGCGCCGAACGCCCATCCGGTGACGCTGATGATCAGCCCGATCAGCAGGTCGCTCGGGTTGGAGTCCTTCGGCAGAAACCCGGTCATCACGATGAGCAGGGGCAGGGCGGGCAACACGAGCCCGATGTTGATCAGCATGGAGAGCAGGTCGTCGACGAGACCGCCGACGTACCCTGAGGTCACCCCGATGATGACCGACAGCGCGGTCGCGACCAGGCCAGCCATGATGGCCACCAGCATCGTGCTGCGGCCGCCCACCAGAAGCTGGGACAGCAGGTCCTGCTGGGTCTGCGTGGTGCCGAGCCAGTGTGCGGCCGAGGGCGCCTGCGGGACGCCGTTCGTGACGGACAGGCTCGCCGAGGGGTCGTAGGGCGCCACCAGTGGCCCGATCACCCCCAGCAGCACGAAGAAGACCAGCATGCCCAGCCCGATGAGCACCTTCGGGGACCGGGAGATGCGCAGCCTGCGGGCCCGCCTCCCCGCCACCGGGGTGTCGGCTGTGACCGACGGCGTTTCTGCCGCGCCGACGCCGGTGCCGATTGTCATGGCTCAGGCCTCCTGCCGGGTTCTCGGGTCGAGCACGACGTAGACGAAGTCCGCGATCAGGTTTGCGGTCAGCACCGTGAACGTGATGATGAGGAACACTCCTTGCAGCAGCGGGTAGTCGCGCTCGAGTACGGCCTGCTGCAGGATGTAGCCGATGCCCGGATAGGAGAAGACGATCTCGGTCAGCAGCGCGCCGGATACCACGAAGCCGATCGCCAGCGAGAAACCGGTGACGCTCGGCAGGATCGCGTTCCGCGCCGCGTAGTTGACGACGCGGCGCTTAGGCAGTCCCTTGGCCTGCGCGACGAGCACGTAATCCTCGTCCATGGTGGTGACCATGACGTTGCGCATCCCGACGATCCACCCGGCCGCGGATGCCAGCACGATGGTCAGTGCGGGCAGGAACGCATGGTCGAGCACATTGCTGATGTAGGTCCAGTTCCAGCCCGGGGTTACCAGGGTCTGGTCGTAGGCGTTGATGGCCGGGAACCAGCCCAGCTTGGTGGCGAACAAGGCCACCAGCACGATCGCGATGAAGAAGTAAGGGGCGGCCTGGAAGAAGGTCATGGCGGGCAGCAGGTTGTCCAGGGCGGTACCGCGCCGCCAGGCCACCAGGATGCCGAGCAGGGTGCCCAGCGTGAAGC
>JAFARZ010000195.1 GCA_019245115.1 Streptosporangiaceae bacterium
GTGATTAACCGCCCACGACCGCCACGTCCGCTGCCCCCACTCATACGCCCCGTCCATCGCGTCGAACGCGGCCAGCAGCCGCCCATGCGCCGCCGCCCCGGTCGCGCCGACCTGCTCCAGCGCCTCCAAGATCTCGCCCAGCACCCCAGCCGGCATCGACACCGCATCCGCCCCGGCCAGGAACGCCATCCCCGCCCGCGCCATCGCCAGCGCCTCGCCCGCGCTCACAGGAACCGGGATCCTGCCCATGGCCGCCTCGCTCATGGTGCTGCTCCCCCTCCCGTTGGTTCGCGGACCCGGCGTTGTTCCCGGGCGGTGCCTGCGTCCTGTAGTGCTCCTCTGCATGCGTCTCGAAAGTCTTTTCTAACCCGACCCTAGCACCAGGGTCCGACATTCTCCCGCAGCGACACGTGAAGTAGGATGCACGTCAATTTTGCAGGTAACCAAGATCGTTTAGCGGATTCGCCTCGTCAGGCGGCGGGCGCCTGGTTGTGCGGTGCGTGACAGACCCGGTCTTCGGGCCCGCTGGCTTGCTGGCTGCGCAGGGGTTTGATGGCCTCGGCACCGGTGACGGTCCAGCTGGACGCTGTTCCATCATTAGGGCCGACCTCGCCCACGCAATGCTCCCAGCGGTCAACGACACCAGTGTTCACTGATCGGGGGTTTCAGCCTGGGGGTCAGGCGGATGATGGGCAGCTGGCGGTCGGTTTTGCTGGCGTCATTGGCGTAGCGGGGTGCTGCGGTGGTGATTTGCTGCGCCGCAGTCCGCTCCGTGCGCCGGTGGTGGTCAGGACCAGGGCGTTATATCCCAGGATCGGCACTCACGCCTGGATCACGCCGAGCTGTTTCATCTGCGAGAAGATGTCGACAACCCCCCAGACCTCAGCGATCCGGCCGCCGGCGAACCGCACGATGAAGATCTCGCTGTAGGAGACAGATTTTCCTGTTGCCGGCAGGCCGTTGTATTCACCCAGGTGGGTTCCGGTCACGGTGTCCTTCACGACGACCTTGTCGTCTTCTTCGATCAGCTCCTCAAGTTCGACGTGAAGGTCGGGGAAGGCTTGGTAGAGCCTGTCGAACACCATCTCCTTCAGCGCCTGCGTACCGGTCACCTCGAACGGAACGTGCTGCTTCACTCCGGGGTCGAAGATCTCCTCGATCGTCTTGGAGACGAGCTCCGCGTCGCCGGAGTTCATGGCGTCCGCAAGACGCCCGACGGTAGCCTTGTTGCTGGTTTCGCTGGCTGCTGACATTTGCTTGCTCCTCGGGTCGGCGTTGAACGCGCGGCTGTCCCTGCAGCACTACGACAACGCAGCCCGCCAGAATGTGAGGCGCCGCCGGGCTCACAATCGGGTGCGCTGTCTTGTCGAATGAGTGAGGGCAGATGCGACCGAGGGAGGCGACCGGCACCATGACCACCCGATCCGGGCCATCAGGCAGCCAGCCCGACCCGGGGCTGGCCGCGATCGTCAGTGAGCGGCGCCAGCTGATAAACCTGGCCTACCGGCTGCTGGGCTCGCTGACCGAGGCCGAAGACGCAGTGCAGGAGGCTTACGCTCGCTGGTATGCCATGACCGGGCAGCAGCAGCAGGCCATCGGCAACCCCCCTGCCTGGCTGACCACGGTCACGAGCCGTATCTGCCTGAACCTGCTCGGCTCGGCGCGGGCCCGGCGGGAGACCTACACGGGCACCTGGCTGCCCGAGCCGCTGCCTGACCCGGCCGAATGGCCCGTCGGCCGGCCCGGGGCCGCGGCCGATCCGGCCGACCGGGTCACCTTGGATGAGTCGGTCTCCATGGCTTTCCTGGTCGTCCTCGACGCGATGACCCCGGCCGAGCGGGTCGCCTTCATCTTGCACGACGTGTTCGGCTACCCCTTCACCGAGGTGGCAGAGATCACCGGCCGAACCCCGGCCGCCTGCCGCAAGCTGGCCTCCACCGCCCGCCGCCGCATCCGCGCCGCTCAGTCCCCCGCCACCCCCGCCGCCCGGCAGGCCAGCATCGTCAAGGCCTTCAAGCAGGCCTGGGAAGCCGCCGACATTGCCGCCCTCATCAGCCTCCTCGATCCCGGCGCCACCGTGACCGGTGACCTAGGCGGCCTCCCCGCCGCGCTGTCCGGCCCGCTCCAGGGCGCCGGGCAGATCGCGCGCACCTGCCTGGCCGTTGCCAGCCAGGCAACCGGCCTGACGCTCGTGGAACGCACGGTCAACGGCCAGCCCGGCCTGATAGCCCAGCAAGACGGCATCACCGTGATGGTGTTCGCGTTCGAGGTCACCGGCGACCAGATCACCCGCATCTGGGCAATACTCAACCCCGATAAGCTCCGGCCCTGGGCCGGAGGCCAGGGCTACAGTGCGCCGTTCAGCGCCGCGACCAGCTCAGGCACCCGGCCGGTGATGCGGGCCCCGGCGACGGGATCGCTGTAGTCGCGGCTGTGCACGATCTGACCGTCCCGCACGGTGATCACCATGACGAACGTCATGGCGAACGGCTGGCCGTCCGCCACCATGTGCCCGTGCATCTGGTATTCGGCGATGATCACCTCGGGGTCGGCCGTCTGGTGAATCAGCACCTCGGACAGGCTCTCGTAGCTCCTGACCGCGCGGCCCGCCTTGAAGCGCGCACGCAGCTCATCTCGGGTGGTCTCGATCCGCGGCGGATACAGCCCAGCCGAAAACGGCATCTCGATCACCACGTGACCGGCGTAGCAGTCGGCCATGTCCTCGGGATGCGAGCTGGCCGCGGCCCGCAGCAGGCGCTCTACGACCTCGCGCGGCGCGGGAATGGGGTCCGGTGACATGCTCAGCGAGCCTCCCTGCTGGAAATGCCGATCAGGCTAGAATCGGAGAGTGCGCCCCGGTTACAACCTTACCGGAGACTGCGCCCCGCTTACAACCGCGGGCTCCGCTACGGCCGCTTCGCAACCGGGCCGCTTTACAAACAGCACCGCGTTACAAACAGCACCGCGTTACAACAGGAAGGTGTGCCAGCGTGGCCGACGGCAGGCCGCTTCGCGCGGACGCGCGCCGCAACCGTGAGCGGCTGCTCAGCGTCGCGCGGGCCGCGTTCGCCGGCGAGGGGCTGTCCGTGCCGCTGGACGAGATCGCCCGCCGGGCCGGAGTCGGCCCCGGCACCCTGTACCGCCACTTCCCCACGAAGGAATCCCTGTTCGAAGCGATCGTGCATGATCGCCTGCGGCAGATCCTCCACGACGCGCGGGCGCGTGGCACCAGCACCGACCCAGGCGAAGCCCTGTTCGGGTTCATCGACGGCCTGGTGGCCGAGGCGAGGCTGAAGCAGGATCTGATCGACGCGCTGGCCAGCGCGGGCGTCGACGTCTCGCCGTCGATGGCCGTCACGGGCGCGGGCATCCGCGACGCGATCGGCGACCTGCTGGACCGGGCCCAGCGATCGGACGCGGTCCGGCCCGACGTCACCATCGACGACATGATGGCCCTGCTGTCCGGGCTGCTGTTCGCTTTGCGGCCCCAATCGCGTTACAAGGCCGACGCCGGCCGCCTCCTCGCCGTCCTCCGCGCCGGGCTCCGGTGATGGCCGGCTGACGCGCATCGACCGGCGATCACTGGGCAGTTGTCCTGTCTGCGAAGAGGGAGGCCCTATGCATATTTCGCTGCCAAGTGTGACTGGTCATCACATCGAGCGCCGCGGGCCCGCGCTGGCCATGCTGCTGGTCCTGGCCGCGGCGCTGCAGCTGGCCGCGGGCACCGGCATGGCCTATGTGGCCGGCTTCTCCAGCGTGCACGCCCTGCTCGGCGATTTCCAGCCCGTGTGGCTCGCCGCGGTGGTCGGCGCCCTGGGCATCTCGTTCGCCGGCTACTACTACGCCTACGAGGGCATGTTCACCGTCGACGGCGGCCCGACCATGAAGGGGTCGCAGATGCGCACCGTGGTGACCGTTGGCTTCGGCGGCTTCCTCGCGCACGGCGGCGGGGTGATCGACAGGTATGCGCTCGAGGCCGCCGGCGCGGACCAGCGGGAGGCGAAGACCCGGGTTTCTGGCCTGGCCGGCCTAGAGCACGGCGTGCTGGCGCTGGGCGGCACGGGGTGCGCGGTGGCGGTGCTCGCCTCGGGCTCGGGCCAGCCGCCGATGGACTTCACCATCCCGTGGGCGGTGATCCCGGTGCCCGGGTTCCTGATCGCGTTCTGGCTCGCGGAACGGTACCGGGATCAGTTCCGCGGCCGGGACGGCTGGCGCGGGTCCCTCGGTAATTTCCTGGAGTCCATCCACCTGATACGGGCGATGTTCGTCCAGCCCGGGCGCTTCGCGATCCCGCTGGCGGGGATGGCGCTGTTCTGGGCCGCGGACGCCTTCGCGGCCTGGTCCGGGATGGCCATGTTCGGCTTCAGGATGAACGTGGCGTCGATGTTCGTCGGGTTCGCCACCGGGATGGTGTTCACCCGCCGCACCGGCCCGCTGGCCGGCGCGGGTGTGCTTATGCTGTGCCTGTCGCTGACCATCTGGTACAGCGGGGCGCCGCTCGCGGTGGCGGTGGTGGGCATCTTCGTGTACCGGGTGCTGGCGCTGTGGCTGCCGATGCCGGCGTCGCTTGCCTTGCTGCCGACGCTGCGGAGGATGGGCGAGCACCATGTAGCGGGAGCGGAAGACCAAGCCCAGCCGCCGGACGAGCCAGCCTTGCGCCGCGGCGTCTAGCGTGGCCGCGTAATGTTCCCATGTGAGCGAAAGGCTGGACCAGACAGCGGTGCTCGCGCTGGCTCCCGACAGTTCCTCGCAGCGGTCCGCGCGGGCGGCGGCATCGCCCAGGCTGTGGCTGGTGACCGGCTTCGCGGAGCCCAGCGCGCTGTGGGGTGAGTGCCGGGGTAGCTCCGCCGCGGCCGGAGGCCCAGGCCAATCCAGCACCGCGCCCTACCGTACCGTCGTCGACCTGTCTGGTCCGGCTTACCGCTGCTCCTGTCCGAGCCGCAAGATCCCGTGCAAGCACGCCCTGGCCCTGCTGCTGCTCTGGTCGCAAGGCCAGGTACCCGACGGCACGCCGCCCGAGTGGGCCGCGACCTGGCTCTCCGGCCGGGCTGAGCGGGCCGGGCGGCCCGGAACCGCCACGGGCGGCGAGCCGGCCGATCCGGCCGCCGCCGAGCGGCGCGCCGAGCAGCGGGCAAGCCGTGTCGCGGCGGGCATGGCCGAACTGGACCAGTGGCTGCGGGACCAGGTCCGCCAGGGCCTGGCCGCCACGCCCCGGGCCGGGTACCGGCACTGGGACACGATCGCCGCTCGGATGGTGGATGCTCAGGCCTCCGGCCTGGCCGAACGGCTGAGATCCCTCGCCGCCGTACCGCATTCCGGGGCGGGCTGGGAGAGCCGCCTGCTGGAGGAGTACGCGATGCTCCGGCTGCTCGCCACGGCGTACCGCAGGCATGCGGAGCTCCCGCCCGCGCTGACCGACACGGTCCGGTCCCGGATCGGTTTCACCGTGCGCCAGGCCGACGTGCTGGCCGGCGGCGAGCACGTCACCGATCGCTGGCAGGTCCTGGCCCGCCGCGACCTGGAGACCGAACGGATCCGGACCCGCCGTACCTGGCTGCGGGGCACCGGCACCGGCCGTTACGCCCTGATCCTCAGCTTCGCCGCGTCCGGCGAGTCGTTCGACGCCTCGCCCACCGTCGGCACCGAGGCCGCGCTCGAGCTGGCCTTCTACCCCGGCGCGGTCCCCCTCCGCGCCCTGATCGTCACCAGCGCCGTGGCCGGAGGCCCAGGCCAATTCAGCGCCGACGCCCGTCCCGGCCAACCGCCGTCCGGCGGCTCGGTCGCCGATCTGCTGGCCGGCTGGGCGCGAGTCCTGAGCCAGGATCCGTGGCTGGAAAGCTGGCCCGCGGTGCTGTCCGGCGTGACCCCGGTCCGCACCCCCGTCCCGGGCCTGGCCGGCCCGGACGGCGCCATGCTCCCGCTGCACCCGGGCGCGGCCGATCAGTGGCCCCTGTTCGCGCTGTCCGGCGGGGCGCCGCTGACGCTGGCCGCCGAGTGGACACCGCGCGGCCTGTGGCCGCTCACCGCCTGGGACGAAACCGGACAGGTGGTGGCACTATGACAAACTGGCAACCCGTCCTCACCGCTGCTCTCATTGGCACCGAACGGTCTGTGGTACCACCTCCACCACCCGGCTTCGCCAGCAGCCAGGACACTTCCGGCCAGGGGGGTTCGGGGGGATGGCATCCCCCCGGCGAAGGAGACCCGGCCGGAGCGCTGCTCGACCACGCCGCGTTGCTCACCGCGGCCCGGCGGGCCGGCCGCCGGCCGGAGCACGCGGAGCTCCCGCCCCCGGCCGAGCAGGATCCGAGGCCTATGGTGAGCCCAGCCGCCACGCGCCGCCTGGCCCGCATACTCGGCGGCGACGCTATACCTGGCGCCTCCGGCGGGGGGCCGGACCTGCTGGCCGAGTGGCTCACCGCGGTCGCGGTACGGGAGCTGCGTCTCCCGCCGCAGTACCTGCCCGCGCTGCTCGACCGGGCACGGCGCTCGGCGTCGTCCAATCCCGACCCCGGAGAGGCCCGGCTGCGCGGGCTGCTTGTCATGACCGGCGGGTCCCGGGCCCGCTGGCTGGCCGGGCTCAATCCGGCCTGGGCGTACCTGCTCACCGAGCCGGCGCCTACGCACCTGCAGGTACCGCGGTACGTGTCCGCGGAGGCCCTCGCCGATCTGCTGAACAAAGCGCTGCGCGAGCTGACACAGGCCCCGCTGACCGCCAGCCGCCTGATCCGGACACTCGGGCGCCAGGCCGACCCGGCGCTGGGCGCACCCGGGGTACTGGCCGACTTCCCGCCGGAAGCGCCCAATACGCTGCACTCCATGCTGGCGGTGCTGCGGTTCCGCTACGAGATGCTGAAGGAGCTCGATGACGACCACCGTCGCGGCGATGGCTGAAGTACTGCGGCCGCACGCGGAGCAGGAGTACGCGGCCGAGCTGGCCGCGCTCGCGGCCGGCGACGAACGGCTGCGGCCGCCGGGCTGGCGGCTGTCCCCGTGGGCGGTCACCACCTACCTGCTTGGCGGCGCCGCCCCCGACGGCACCCCCGTCAGCCCGAAGTACGTCGGCTCGCGCCGCCTGGTCGAGGTGGCCGTCGCCACGCTGGCCACCGACCGGGCGCTGCTGCTGCTCGGCGTGCCGGGCACGGCCAAGACGTGGCTGTCCGAGCACCTGGCCACCGCGATATCCGGCGATTCGACGCTGATGGTGCAGGGCACCGCCGGGACCACCGAAGAAGCGGTGCGCTACGGGTGGAACTACGCCCGGCTGATCGCGGAGGGGCCGTCCCGCGAGGCGCTGGTGCCCAGCCCGGTGATGCGGGCCATGGGCGGCGGCCAGATCGCCCGGGTCGAGGAGCTGACCCGAATGCCGTCCGACGTGCAGGACGCCCTGATCACCATCCTGTCCGAGAAGACGCTCCCGATTCCCGAGCTGGGCGGCGAGGTGCAGGCGGTCCGGGGATTCAACGTCATCGCCACCGCGAACGACCGCGACCGCGGCGTGAACGAGCTGTCCAGCGCGCTGCGCCGCCGGTTCAACACGGTCGTGCTCCCGGTGCCGGCATCCGCTGAAGAGGAGGTCGACATCGTGACCCGGCGGGTCGCGCAGCTCGGCCGGTCCATCGGCCTGCCGGAGACCGCCGGCGGCATCGCGAAGGGCGGGGGCGCGGACGAGATCCGCCGCGTCGTCACGGTGTTCCGCGAGCTCCGGTCCGGGATCACCGAAGACGGCCGGGCCAAGGTCAAGTCGCCGAGCGGCACGCTGTCCACCGCCGAGGCGATCTCGGTCGTGACCAGCGGCCTGGCGCTGGCCGCCCACTTCGGCGACGGCGTGCTGCGCCCGGCCGACGTGGCCGGCGGGATCACCGGCGCGGTCGTCCAGGACCCCGTCTCCGACCGTGTCGTGTGGCAGGAGTACCTGGAGACCATCGCCCGCGACCGTGACGACTGGGGTGACTTCTACCGGGCCTGCCGTGAAGTAGCGGGATGAGAGTCTACGGGGTGCGACATCATGGGCCGGGGTCGGCACGGTCGCTCCGGGCGGTGCTGGAGGAGCAGAAGCCGGACATCGTTCTCATCGAGGGGCCGCCGGAGGCCGATCCGCTGGTGCCGCTGGTGGCCGACCCGGAAATGGAGCCGCCGGTCGCGCTGCTGGCCTACGTGCCCGGTGAGCCGGGCAAGGCCGCGTTCTGGCCGTTCGCCGTGTTCTCGCCGGAGTGGCAGGCCATGTGCTACGCGGTAGAGGCCGGTATACCGGTACGGTTCTGCGACCTGCCCGCCGCGAACCAGCTCGTGATGCGCGATCATGACCGGTCGCGGACCCGCATCGATCCGATCGGCGAGCTGGCCGCCGCTGGCGGCTACGACGACCCGGAACGATGGTGGGAGGACGTCGTCGAGCACGTGCCCGGGCCCGCCATTTTCGAGGCTGTCGCCGAGGCCATGGGCCTGTTGCGGGACGAGGTCGATGCGCGGGATCTGGTCCGCGAGGCGCACATGCGGAAGGTGCTCCGCAAGACGATCAAGGACGGCTACGAGCGCGTCGCCGTGGTGTGCGGGGCCTGGCACGTGCCCGCGCTGACCGCCATGCCGCCCGCGGCACATGATGACCGGCTGCTGCGCGGGCTGGCGAAGGTCAAGGCCGCCCTCACCTGGGTCCCGTGGACCTACGGCCGGCTGGCGTTCGCGTCCGGCTACGGTGCCGGGATCCGCTCCCCCGGCTGGTACGACCACCTGTTTTCGGCCGTGGATCAGCCGATCGAACGGTGGCTGTCCAAGGCGGCCGCCGTGCTGCGGGACGAAGGGCTCGCCGTATCGCCGGCCCACGTGATCGAGGCGGTCCGGCTCGCGGACACCCTCGCCACGCTGCGCGGCCGTCCGCTCGCGGGTCTCGAGGAAGTGGGGGAAGCAGGTCAGGCCGTTCTGTGTGAGGGTTCCGATCTTCTCAGCGCGCTCATCCAGCGACAGCTCGTCGTCGGCGAGCGGCTCGGCGCGGTGCCTTCCGCCACTCCCATGGTGCCGCTCCAGCAGGACCTCCAGCGGCAGCAGCGCAGCCTGCGGCTGCGCCCGGAGGCGACCAGCCGCGACTACGACCTTGACCTGCGCAAGCCCAACGACCTGGCCCGTAGCCATCTGCTGCACCGGCTCGGCCTGCTTGACGTGCGGTGGGGCACGATCACGCAGGGCCGTACCGGGCATATCGGGACGTTTCGCGAGAGCTGGCAGCTCACCTGGCGCCCGGAGCTGGACCTGGCGCTGATCGAGGCCAGCATGTGGGGCAGCACGGTCGAGTCCGCGGCGAACGCGCGGGCCCGTTCCGCGGCGGAAAGCGCGTCCGGGCTGGACGAGCTGACCGCGCTGACCGAACGGTGCCTGCTGGCCGGCCTCGCCAGCGACAGCGAGCGCAGTGACAACGAGCAGGGTGCGCTGCCCGCCGTGCTGGCCGCGGTCCGGGATCGTGCCGCGCTGGACACCGACGTCACCCACCTGATGGCCGCGCTGCCCGCCCTGGTCCGCGCGGCCCGGTACGGCGACGTGCGGGGCACGGACCCGCGGCGGCTCGGCGAGGTCGCGGTCGAGATGATCATCCGCATCTGCGCGGGCCTGCCGGTCGCGGTCGCGTCGCTCGACGAGACGGCGGAACGAACCATGCGGGACCGCATCGACGGCGTGCATTCGGCCATCAGCCTGCTCGCCCACCCTGACATCCGGGTCCGCTGGCTGGCCACGCTGGCGCGGCTGAACGCTCCGCTGGATTGGCCTGGGCCTCCGGCCGCGGCGCCGCTCGTGTCCGGGCGAGTGACCCGGCTGCTGCTGGATGCCGAGGAGATCAGCAATGACGAGGCGGCGGCGCGGATGAGCCGCGAGCTGTCCGCGGGCGCCGCGGCGGCGGCCGCCGCGGGCTGGGCCGAGGGATTCCTGTCCGGCAGCGGCCTGCTGCTGGTCCACGACGAGAAGCTGCTCGGCCTGGCAGATTCCTGGCTGGCCGGGCTGAGCGATGACACGTTCCAGACCGTGCTGCCCGCGTTGCGGCGGACGTTCGGCGGGTTCCTGCCGCCCGAACGGCGGGCGATCGGCGAGAAGGCGGCCCGGCTGGATGGATCTGGCCGGCCGGCACGGGCGGCCGGCACCGAGGACGAGTTCGACCCGGAACGCGCCGCGCCCGCCATGCAGACCGTCGCGATGATCCAGGGAATCTCGTGAACGGCCCGCGGGGGTCCGGGGGGACGGCTCCCCCCGGTCAAGAAAGGCTAAGGCGCTGGCGGCTGGTGCTCGGCGGCGCCGACGACGGCACCGGCACCGGGCTGACCGGGGACGACGTACGGATCGACGCCGCGCTCGGCGCCCTGTACGACATCCAGGGCGGCGAGCCGGGGCAGGACCGGGCCACGGCCGCCCGCGGCGGCGGGCTCGGCGCGTCGGCGCCCCGGGTGGCGCGGTGGCTCGGCGACATCCGGACCTATTTCCCGGTCAGCGTCGTCCAGGTGATGCAGAAGGACGCGATCGAACGACTCGGCCTGACCCGGCTGCTGCTCGAGCCGGAGATGCTCGACGCGGTGGAGCCGGACGTGCACCTGGCCGGCACGCTGCTGTCGCTGAACCGGGTGATGCCGGATGAGGCACGGGAATCGGCGCGGGCGGTGGTGCGCAAGGTGACCACGGACCTGGAGCGCCGCCTCGCGCAGCGAACCCGCGCCGCGGTCTCCGGGGCGCTGAACCGGGCCAGCCGGACCAGCAGGCCGCGGCGCCCGGCCGATATCGACTGGAACCGTACGATCCGCGCGAACCTGCGCAACTATGTGCCCGAGCACCACACGGTCGTGCCCGAGCGGCTGACCGGGTACGCGCGCAAACAGCAGGCCGTCGCCCGCGACGTCATCCTCTGCCTGGACCAGAGCGGCTCGATGGCGTCCTCGGTGGTGTACGCGGGCGTGTTCGGCGCGGTGCTGGCGTCAGTCCGCTCGCTCCGGACTTCGGTGGTCGCGTTCGACACCGCGGTCGTGGACCTGACCGACAAGCTCGCCGATCCGGTCGAGGTGCTGTTCGGGACCCAGCTGGGCGGCGGAACCGACATCAACCGCGCCATCGCCTACTGCCAGCGGCTCATCACCCGCCCGGCCAGCACGATCCTGATCCTGATCAGCGACCTGTTCGAAGGCGGCGACTCCGGCGAGCTGCTGCGCCGGATCGCGGATCTGACCGCGGCGGGCACGCAGGTGATCACCTTGCTCGCGCTCAGCGACGATGGCGCTCCCGGGTATGACCACGACATCGCCGCGGCCCTCGCCGGACTCGGCGTCCCCGCCTTCGCCTGCACCCCGGACGCGTTCGGTGACCTGATGGCCGCGGCGATCGAACGCCGCGCCCTCCCGGCTCAGCCCATCGGGTAGCGGCGCAGGCCCAGGGCGTACTCGCATCCGGCGCCCATGCCCACGTAGCCGGCCATGTCGCGGAGGAACTCGCCGGGATCGAAGTCGCCGCCGAGGCCGTCGAGGTAGGCGCGGTGCTCCCGCAATGACGCGATGCCCGCGTCGATCGTTTCGGTGATGTCGACGAAATACGCCGGGGTGCCGGATGCCGCGACGTACGCGTCCCGGATCGTCCGGCACGGCGGCCCCGCCTCGGGGAACACCCATTCATTGGCGGCGTCGCGGCAGGCGTCGAGCACGGCGAGGCCGACCGCGCGGTGATCGGCGTGATTGACTGGCCCCTCCTCGCCCCAGGTGAGGTCGAAGCTCATCGTGATCACGACCTCGGGCTGGAGCTTGCGGAACGCGGTCGCGAGATCGCGCCGCAGCGCGATCCCGTACTCCACCAGCCCGTCGCGATGATCGAGGAACTCAACCTCGGTGACGCCCACGACGGCCGCGCTGCGCCGTTCCTCCTCCTCGCGCAGCGGCCCGGTGGTGGCCGGAGGCATGCCGGCGATCCCGGCTTCACCGCGGGTGGCCAGCAGGTAGCATCCGCGTCTCCTCTCGCCCCGTATTCCGCTTCCAGTATGCCCGGGCGCGAGCTATCGGGCGTGCCCGGGAATGCCCGCGTGGCGGGATCTTGCTGGCAATTACATGAGCATCGCACTGGGCAGGATCGGCATCTGGCGGCGCCAGCCGGACCTCACTCCCGACCTGGCGGCCGAGCTCGAGCGGCTCGGATACGGCGCGATCTGGATCGGCGGCGCGAGCGGTGACCTCCGCCTGGCTGAGGTGCTGCTGGACGCGACCAGCCAGATCACCGTGGCGACTGGCATCGTCAACATCTGGGCCAACGACGCGACGGCCGTGGCCGACGCCTACCATCGGGTCACCGCCCGGCACCCGGAGCGGTTCCTGCTCGGCGTCGGGGTCAGCCATCCGGAATTCAATGAGCGGTATCAGCAACCCTACGCCGCGCTGGTCAGCTACCTCGAGGAACTGGACAGGGCGCGTGTGCCGGCGAGCGGCCGGGTGCTGGCCGCGCTGGGACCGAAGGTCCTGGCGCTGGCCGCCGAGCGTGCCGCGGGTGCGCACCCCTATCTGGTCACCCCCGGGTACACCCGGCGGGCCCGCGAACTGCTGGGCCCGGGGCCGCTTCTCGCCCCCGAACAGAAGGTCCTGCTCGAATCCGACCCGGAGCGAGCCCGGGCCATCGCCCGGCCAGCGGTCCGCGACCCGTATCTGCGGCTGACCAATTACGTGGCCAACTTGCGCCGTCTGGGCTGGACCGACGCGGACCTCGCCGACGGCGGCAGCGACCGGCTGATCGACGCACTGTCGCCGCACGGCGATGCGGCGACCCTCGCCGGGCACGTGACCGCTCACCTCGAAGCGGGCGCGGATCACGTGCCCGTCCAGGTGCTCGGTCCCGATCCCATGCCTGCCTATCAGGCGCTTTCCGCGCGGCTCGGCCTCACCGCATAGTCAGCTTCCCAAGCGGTCCCATAAGATCATGGGTCGTTTGCGGTAACTATTCCCGCAAACGACCCATGATCATGACTCACCGTGTATTAAGGAATGAACGGCTGTGAGTGCTAACGTCCTGGAGCGGCAGTGAGTGGTGATCCCTCGGGGCTTCCTTGGAACGATGCCGAGAATGATCTATTGGCCCATATAGACACGTCCGTGCCGGTCTCAGCGCGGATCTGGAATTACTGGATGGGAGGCAAGGACTACTACCCTATTGACAAGGAGGCCGGCGACGAGTTCGCGCTGGTCTACCCTGGCATCGTCGACGAGGCACGCGCATCCCGCTATTTCCTGGCCCGCGTGGTCCGCTTTCTGGCTGGCGAGGCGGGCATCCGCCAGTTCCTGGACATCGGTACCGGCCTGCCCGGTCCCGACAACACCCACGAGATCGCCCAGCGAGCCGCGCCGGATTCCCGGATCGTCTACGTCGACAACGATCCGCTGGTCCTCGCGCACGCCCGTGCCCTGCTCACCACCAGCAGCGGCCAGGGCAGCACCGACTACATCGACGCGGACCTGAACTACCCCGCCGAGATCCTCCAGATCGCCGGGACGAAGCTGGATTTCAGCCAGCCGGTCGCGATCATGCTGATGGGCATTCTCGGCCACATTGGCGATCCGGGTGAAGGCGACGACCGGGCAGCCCGCTCGATCGTGGACCGGCTGAAGGCCGCCCTGCCTTCCGGCGGCTACCTGGCGATATACGACGGCGCCGATATTGATCCGGACTATGTGGCCGGTATAGCGGCGTACAACCGCAGCGGCGCGGTCCCGTACCGGGTGCGGAGCCTGCCGCAGATTACCCGCTTCTTTGACGGCCTCGAACTGGTCGATCCGGGCGTGGTGCCGATCCACCAGTGGCGTCCCGATCCCGCCCCATTCCCCGCTAAGAAGGTGGCCCATTCGGGCGGCGTCGCGAAGAAACCATAGTCTAGGTTCCCAGGTGGCGCAGGACGGCCAGGACCCGGCGGTTGTCGTTGTCGTCGGGCGGCAGGCCGAGCTTGCCGAAGATGCTGGCCACATGCTTCTCGACCGCGCCGCCCGATACCACTAGCTCGGCCGCGATACCGGCATTCGACCTGCCCTCGGCCATCAGCGCCAGGACCTGGCGTTCGCGCGGCGTCAGCGAGTCCAGGCCGCCGACCCGCCTGCTCGCCCGGAACAGCTGGCTGACCACCTCCGGGTCCAGCGCCGTGCCCCCGTTCGCGACGCGCTCCAGCGCCGCCGCGAACTCGGCCACGTTCGCCACCCGGTCCTTCAGCAGGTAACCGACCCCTGCCGCGCCGCCTTCGAGCAGCTTGGCGCTGTAGGACGTCTCGATGTACTGCGAGAACACCAGCACCCCGGTGTCCGGGTATGCCTTGCGCAGCTCGAGGGCGGCACGGACGCCCTCGTCGGTGTGGGTGGGCGGCATGCGGATATCGACCACCGCGACGTCCGGCTTGTGCTCCGCGACCGCGGCCAGCAGCGCCGCACCGTCGGCGACCGCCGCGCACACCATGTGCCCGCGATCCTCCAGCAGCCGGATCAGCCCCTCGCGCAGCAGCGCCGCGTCCTCCGCTATCACCACTCGCATACTCGGTTTCCCCTTAAGCCCGCGGTATTCAGCTAAGCCCGGAGCGGCAGTTCGACCAGCACGACGGTGGGTCCCCCCGGCGGGCTGGACACGTCGAGCCGCCCGTCTACGGTTGATACCCGTTGCGCCAGGCCGGCCAGGCCGCTCCCGCGCGCCTGGTCGGCGCCGCCGACCCCGTCGTCGCTGATTCTCAGCCGAAGCAGGCCAGACCGTTCGTAGTTAATTTCGATTTCAATGATGTCAGCGTAACTGTGTTTGGTAGCATTAGCGATGAGCTCGGCCGCGCAGAAATAGGCGATCGTCTCGATGGCCGGGGCGGGTCGCTCTGTTGTCCCGCCACCGGCCGGGACGACGGAGAGCGTCACCGGGATGGCACTGCTCGCGGCCAGTGACTCCAGGGCGACGGCCAGGCCGTTGTCCAGGGCGGGCGGATGGATGCCGCGGGCGATGTCACGCAGGTCGGCGAGCGCGTCGACCGCGTTGCGGTGGGCGGCGTCGACGAGCTCCCGGATGGTCCGCAGGTCGCTGGGCGCGCCGCTGGCGGCGGGGCCGCCGGCCGGCTCGTCGTCATCGCCCAGCTTCTCGCGGGCCATGCCGAGGTTCATGGCCAGCGCGGCCAGCCGCATCTGCGCGCCGTCGTGCAGGTCACGCTCGACCCGGCGGAGCGCGGCGGCCGAGTCCTCCACGGCGAGCGTCCTGGTGCGTTCCAGCTCGCTCACCCGCTCGGACAGGGTGGCCGGGCCGAGCAGGCTGCGGATCAGCCGCCGGTCCAGGGCGATCGCGCCGCGAGCCACCCACACCCCGGCCAGCAGCCAGCCGATGCCGACCAGGGCCGCGGGGAACGTACCCGGCCAGGTGGACACCCGGAAGTCCAGCACCGGCACCGGCGCCTGGACCGACAGCGGCGAGAGCCTGGTGCCCGCGGCATGGTTGCGGAACAGCAGCCATACCTCCGGGTAGGTCATGTCGATCAGCCCGCAGACCACGGCCGATATCGTGTATCCCTGGACGACCGCGACCGGCAGCTTGATCACCGAGAACCACACCGCCCGCCAGGCCGGACGGTACCGCAGGCGCCGGTCGAGCCGGCCGAGGATGCCGGTGCCCGGCTCGAATGGCGCCGGGGGCGGAACCGTTTCTCTCAGCATCCGGTCCAGGATGCGGCGGTGCAGCGAGCCGATGCGAGCGGCGAGCCGCAGCGCCACGATAACGATCAGCAGGCCGACGACGGTGAAGATGACCGTAACGGACAGCGCAACGCCCGGCACGATGGTGAACCCGACGACGAAGGCGCCGAACAGGCCCGCCAGCGAACCAAGCGCGGTGTACACCAGGTCGCGCCCGGCCCGCCGGATCGTGGTCATGTCCTCATTCTTACCGGTGCGCCGGGCGCGCCCGGCCCCCGTGGCGGGCATGCCCGGCAAATTACGGGATTTCGCTCGGGACCACCCTAGAAAGCCGGCCGTTCCAGGAGGAACGTGGTAAGCACCCGGATTCGTGGTGGGGTTATCCCCAGGCCGGCCCCTGGAAAGTCTGTAAATCGACATCATTCCCGCTGAAGCCAGGCACGGAATTTCGTCCCTGTTGCTGAGGCGGCTCACAACGGGCATGGAGCGCCGCGACCGCTGGATGATCAATGTCACCACATAAGTAACCAGCAACATCACCAGATGGCGACGCTAATCGCACCGATCATCGGGAAGTCCATTACCGGGCTGCAATCGGTTGCGCTAAGCTGAGCGAAATGCACGTGCTGATCGTTGGAGCGGGGATCGGCGGGCTCAGCGCGGCGCTTTCGCTGCACGCCGTCGGTATCGACGTATCCGTGATCGAGTCGGCTGCCACGCTGCGGCCGCTCGGGGTCGGCATTAACCTGCTGCCGCATGCCGTCCGTGAGCTGACCGAGCTGGAACTCGGTGACGAACTGGCGGCCTCGGGCATCCGGACCGCGGAGATAGTGCACTTCGACCGGCACGGGAACCGGATCTGGGGAGTCGCCTCCGGCCGCCACGCGGGGTATCACTGGCCGCAGTACTCGATCCACCGCGGCGAGCTGCAGTTGATCCTGCTGGACGCGGTGCGGGCCCGGCTCGGCCCGGACACGGTACGGACCGGGATGACGTTCCTGTCATTCGAGGAATCCGCGGGCGGCGTGACGGTGCGGGTGAGCGACCGGGCTACCGGCGGAACCACGTCGTTGCGCGCTGACGTGCTGGTCGGCGCGGACGGGCTGTACTCCGGGGTCCGGGCACAACTGCATCCCGATGAGCCCCCGCCGCGCTGGGGCGGGATCAAGCTGTGGCGTGGCGTCACCCCGGGCCTGCCGTTCCTGTCCGGCCGCACGGTGGCGGTCTCCGGCACCAACGCGGCGCGGAAGTTCGTGGCCTATCCGATATCACGGAAGGCTGAGCTGCAAGGTGGCGCGCTGATCAACTGGGTCGCGGAGGTGCTGGTCCCCGGCGACACCGGCGACACCGGCGACACCGGCGGCGGCGACGGCGGCGACGGCGGCGACTCACAGTGGGCGGACTGGAACCGGGCCGGCCGGACCGAGGACGTGCTGCCGTGGTTCGCGGACTGGACGTTCGACTGGCTCGACATTCCCGCTCTCATCTCGGACGCGGCCGAAATCCTCGAATACCCGATGGTGGACCGGGATCCGCTGCCGTTGTGGGGTCGCGGGCGCGTCACCCTGCTCGGGGACGCCGCGCACCCCATGTACCCGATCGGAGCCAACGGCGGGTCGCAGGCTGTCCTGGATGCCCGCGTGCTGGCCTACTCGCTGGCGACCGTCGCGTCGCCGGACGACGCGCTGGCGGCGTATGAGGAGGACCGCCGGGAGAAAGCCAACGCGATCGTGCTGGCCTGCCGCGACATGCCGGCCGACCGGATGCTGCACATGGTCAGCGTCCGCGCGCCGGACGGCTTCGACCAGATCACCGACGTGCTGTCGGCCGCGGAACTGGCGGCGTTCGACGACGCATACCGGGAGACGACGCTGCCCGACGTGGCCGCGCTCAACGCCCGCCCGCCGCTGATGCCCTAGCCGGACTCCAGGGAATGGCTGGCGCAACGTACCCGCTGGGCGGGGGTCGCTGGCGCAACGTACCCCTTGGCACTGTCGCGAACCCGCATGCCGCATGTCGGCGTGCCGCTTTCTTCCCGCGTCGTCAAGCACACTTCCATGCGACATAACGGTCATGCCGAGCAAATCGCCATCGCTCACGGGGGTTCAGCTGACCCAGGGGAAGCAGTGACGTCGTTCTGTGAAAATAACCGCCAATCACCAGTGGTGCGTGGTGGCATGGGAGTGGCGCTGGATGATCTCCGTGTCCTCCGGCGGCTGGTAGATGGACTGGACCGCGACCCGGCCCGGGCCGTGCAGCCGGATCCAGATGTTGCGGTAGCTCCAGCGGTTGTTCCAGAACGCGAAGCCCCTGTTCCGCGGGTACTCCAGATGCAGGTTCACCCGCACCGACACGTCGCGGTACAGCAGCGCGCTCGGCTGCACGAGCAGGCTCTGC
>JAFARZ010000199.1 GCA_019245115.1 Streptosporangiaceae bacterium
AGCTCGTGCTGCGGGGCTTGATCGCGGGTGCGCTCGCCGGTTTGCTGGCGTTTGTGTTCGCGCGGATCTTCGCCGAGCCCCAAATCCAGGCAGCGATCGACTACGAGAGCGGCCGGGATGCCGCCCAGGCCGCGCTGGACAAGGCCGCCGGTCTGCCCGCCGAACCGGCAGGGCCGGATATCTTCAGCCGGACCATCCAAGCCAACCTCGGTATCGGGGTTGGCATGATCCTTTTCGGTATCGCGATGGGTGCCCTGTTCGCCGTCGTCTACGCCGTCTGCCTGGGCCGGGTCGGCAATCTCCGACCACGCACCCTGGCAATGCTGGTGGCCGCGAGCGGGTTTGTGGGCGTATACCTGGTGCCGTTTATCAAGTATCCCGCCAACCCGCCGTCGATCGGGCACCCTGACACCATCACCGATCGTGGCGGGCTGTATCTGCTGATGGTGTTGTGTTCGGTGGTGTTCGTCGTCCTGGCGGTGTGGCTGGGCCAGCGGTTACAGGCGCGGTGGGGAAAATGGAACGCCAGCCTGCTGGCCGGTGCGGCGTTCGTGGTCGCCACGGGCATCGTCATGGCCATGTTGCCCTCGCTGGGACACCTGGCCACTAACGTGCAGCAGTTCGGTGGCCACGCCACCGAAACACCGCTGCCGTTGACCAACGCCGGCGGCACGATTGTCTACCCGGGCTTTCCCGCCGACGTGCTGTTCGACTTCCGGCTTTACTCCATCGCCGCACAACTGATCCTCTGGGGGACCATCGGGCTGGTCTTCGCCCCGCAAGCCGAACGGCTCCTGCGCCCCTATCGGGCCACGGTGCCCGTGGAGACACCCTCTGTCAACCCCCGGGGTTAAGCGGCGTGTCCGAGGGCGCGGTTACGGTTGGCTTGGTGGGTTGTCTCGTCGTAGGGGATGCCTTTGGTGAGGCAGTGCCAGAGGATTTCCAGCCAACGGTTGCTTAGGGCACGGAGGGCGGCGTGGTGGCTTTTGCCTGCGGTGATTTTCTCGTCGTAGAATTCACGGGCCCAGGCGCTGGCGGTAAGGCTACAAAAGGCCCATTGGTGAACGGCGTCACCCAGGTGATGATTGTGCGCGAGACGGCGGGCGACGACGAAGTCGCTTTTGCCGGAGCGGCGGGTGACCGGGGCGGAGCCGGCGTAGCATTGCAGTGCGTTGGGCGTTTCGTATTGGTGGATGTGGTCGCCGATCTCGCCCGCGACTCGGGCGGCGAGACGATCACCCAGGCCAGGCATGCTCAGGTAGATCTCGCCGCCCGGGAATGCCTTCTCCGGGTCGGGGTCGGTCACGGTGCGGTCGCGGCCGGTCCGCGGCCCGCCCAGCAGCAACTCGGCCATGCGTCGTTCCCAGCTGCGGCGGGCCTCGTGCAGCGCGAGCAGTTGAGTGGCGGCCAGGCGGATGCCGGCGGCCTTGGCCCGCACTAGGTGCGCGCGGACGGGAAGGGCCGGGGCGGCCAGGGCGGTGGTGACCCGCTCGGCGAAGCGCTCGGGCCAGCCGTGGCGGCTGGCGCGGGCGAAGCCGACCAGCTCCTCGCGCGTGGCTTTCGCCAGTTCAGGCTGGGTAGGCCAGCGCTCCAGCAACCGCAACACAGTGGGCGTGCCGAGATCCCCGGCGGCCAGGACCAGCGCGGCTGGGTAGGTGATTTGCAGGTCGGCGCGCAGCCGGTTAAGCAGCCGGACGTGGTCGCGGGCGGCGCGCTCATCATCGCGGGCGATCGCCCGCAGCTCACCGGCGATCTCGCCGTGCGGGATGAGCTGGCGCAGTGGAGTGTGCCGGTCCAGCGCCAGCAGGCAACAGATCCGGGCGTCTTCAGCGTCGTCCTTCTTGCGCGCCGGCCCACGGCGCCGCGCGACCACGTCCGGGTTGACCGGTATCACGACGAACCCGGCGTCAACCAGCGCCTCGACCAGCACCCCGTGCCGGGTCTCCAGCACCACCCGGATCTCGGCCGGATCGTCCTCCAGCGCCAGACATCTCGTGATCAGCCGCTCGACTCCCGCCGGGCTGTGCTCAATTCGAAACTGCTGGATGACTCCTTTCTCCGGTGTCCCCAAAGCAATGTCATGAAAGGCTTCCGCCCAGTCAATACCAACCCCCAGCACGTTCCATCCCTTCACCGCCGAACTGGTGTTTTCCCTGTCACGGCGGATCGGGGAAGGCGCTATGCCGTGCTGATGAACCAGTCCTCCAGGGACAACACCCTCCCGGGCAGCGGGCCTTCGCCGAGGCCTGGCAGGGGCGCGCTCTCCACCAAGTCCTCACGGGACAAACAGACCAAGCGCTCCCTGCCAGGATCCACCGTGCAACAGGACGGTAGCCCCATCAGCAGACCCGGCGCTGCGGCAAGCCGGGCTGCCATTGCGCGGAGGGCGAGCGGCACGGCCGTACGCCTACTTCGTCTCGAAAACAGCGGGCCGGGGGCGCTCGAGGTATGTGCCCGCGAACCTGGTGGCCCTGGTGCGGGCTGGCGTGGCCCGGGCCGAGCGGGCCGAGGCGGTGCTGGCGGAGATCTCGGCGATCAACACCGAG
>JAFARZ010000230.1 GCA_019245115.1 Streptosporangiaceae bacterium
CGCCTGGGCGAACCCGAGCGCGCGGCTGCCGAGGATGTGTATGGCCTGGTGCGCCTGGGCGATGGTGAAGCCGCCTTCGCGCAGGATACCGATTACCGCGTTGATGTATCCGAGGGCCGCCGGCCCCGGGGCCTTGCGGGTCTCTACTACGCGCGGCGCCCACGGATGGCGGAGCATCACCTCCCGCGCGGCGAGCGCCATCTGGCGCAGCGAAGTCTTCCAGTCGGCTCCGTCGGCACTGAGCGGTATCTGGCTGATCACGGCGTCGGCCATGCCGTCCAGGAGGTCGTCCTTGTTGCGCACGTGCGTGTAGAGGGACATCGCCTCGACGCCCAGCTCCTGCGCGAGCCTGCGCATGCTGATCGACTCGGTGCCATCGCGGTCGGCGAGCTCAACGGCAGCCGCGACCACCCGCTGCCTCGTCAGCTGAGGGCGGCTTGCCGCCCCTGTCTCGCCCAGCGCGGAGATTTTCATGTCACCAGCCTCGCTCGCGGTCCGGGTTCTGTCGCCAAGGAGAACTTTCCCTTGACGTCCTTACGTTGTACGGCGTAATCTTACGGCGTATGGAATACCATTACGACGTAAGGATAATATCACATGCCTACCAACCCGCCCGTCATGCAGGCCGTCATCCAGGACGGCTACGGAGTTCCGGAGCGCGTGCTGCGGCTCGCGGAGACCGCGGTGCCGTCGATCGGCGCCGGCGATGTCCTGGTCCGGGTGCGGGCCACCAGCGTTAACACCCCGGACTGGGCCACCGTCGCCGGAGCGCCGTACATCATGCGCCCGGGCATCGGGCTGCGCCGGCCCAGGCGCCCGGTCCGCGGCAGCGACATCGCGGGCGTGGTGCAGGCCGTCGGCCAACACGTCACCGGCCTGGCGCCCGGCGACGAGGTGTTCGGGTCCACCGGCGCCCGGGCGGGCGCCTTCGCGCAGTACGCCGCCGCGCCGGCCGCTCAGCTCGCCACCAAGCCAGCCGGGCTCGCGTTCACCGACGCCGCGGCGTCGGTGATGAGCGGGCTCACCGCCCTGGTCGCCGTCCGCGACGTGGCACGGGTGAGCGCCGGCACGCGCGTCCTGATCAACGGCGCCTCCGGCGGTGTCGGGACCATGGCGGTCCAGATCGCCAAGGCGCTGGGCGCGGAAGTCACCGGCGTGTGCGGTACCGGCAGCACCGAGCTGGTCCGGTCGCTCGGGGCCGACCACCTCATCGACTACACGACCGAAGACTTCACCCAGAGCACACAGCGTTTCGACGTCATCCTCGACAATGTGCTGAACCACCCGCCCAAGACCGCCGCTCGGGTGCTGGCGCCAGGCGGGACGTTCATCCCGAACAGCCTCGGCTACACCGGCGGCCTTTTCGCGGGCCTTCCCCGGATGGCGCGGGCAGTCCTGATGGGACTCGGCTCCACCACCGTAAGGCTCGTGCGCCCAGCCGTGAACCGCGAGAACCTGACCGCGCTCCGCCGGCTCCTCGAAACGGGCCAGGTCAAGGTGGTGATCGCCCAGGCCTACCCGCTCGACAAGGCGGCCGCAGCCGTCACGCACATGCTGGGGCATCACCCCGGCGGCAAGATCGCCATCGAGGTGTAGTGAGGGATCGTCGAGCCACCGCCGTTTGTGATATCAAAAGCTTTCGAACGAACGGACGGTGGTATCACCTCTGCTCAGTGCCACGGGCGCCAACCTGAGCGGTGGCGCACAGCCCGGTCTCCTTGTCCGATGGCTCGATTTCCTGACGGCCGTGCACGATTACCATCAAAGCCGAATCAGCGTCCTTCTCCAAGACCTAAAGATCTTTGCACGAACGGACGGTGTTTCACCGTCTATGGAGAAGCACCACCGTCGTTCCCTATTTGTCACGGTTTACCCAGCGCGGCATGTCACTACCGAGTAATAAGGGCCTATCGCCGCGGTCATGCATTTATCACCCTGGAGATATCTTGCCCACCGGGCAGCGGCGGGTCGCTCCGATTACCGCGGTAATTCGGGGTTCTGCGGTGACTTTGGTGCACTATGTGCGCGTGCCAAAATAACGTGCGTTTGCGGCATGTTGGGCATGTCGTCTTTGCTGGAGTGCGCTGAACAGCCTGGGTGAACTATGCATACCGATACATAGCGGACACATGGGCCATCCTTCAGTGGGAAGAAAAGAGCCCTTTGGAAGAAAAGGTGCCGGAAACCGGCGCCCTATCCTCCGCGAAGCCCTTTTCTTCCACGTCGTCCACCGCAGCTGCCGTCACATAACGGCCATATC
>JAFARZ010000264.1 GCA_019245115.1 Streptosporangiaceae bacterium
CGGCGACGACATCGGCTGGAGCGGGCCGCCGAGCGACGAGCTGTTCCAGTGGTGGCTCGACCAGGAGCGGGCGAGCGGCCTGTCGCTGTACGGGCGCAAGCTGTGGGAGACGATGAGCTCCTACTGGCCGACCGGCGACCAGCAGCCCAACGCCACTCCGGCGCAGATCGAGTTCGCGCGGAACTGGCGGGACACGCCGAAGGTGGTGTTCTCCTCGACGATCGACAAGGTCGACTGGAACACCCGCCTGGTCACCGGCGACGCGATCGCTGAGATCACCCGGCTCAAGGCCGAGGACGGCGGCCCCATGAGCATCGGCGGCGCAACGCTCGCCGTGGCGGCCATGCGGGCCGGGCTGATCGACGAGTACGCACTGGTCACCAATCCGGTCCTGGTGGGCGGCGGCACGCCGTTCTTCACCGCGATGGACAGCTGGGTGAACCTGAACCTGGTGGAGACTCGGACGTTTCCCGGCGGCGTGGTCCTGACCAGGTACGAGACGAGGCGCTGAGCGCGATTCCTCCGCGCGGTCAGTGCTTAAGGACGGCATAAACGCAGGTGACAGACTATCAAAAAGGTTTCGGAATATTTCGACGTGGAATTTCTTGATGTTTCGAGTAAACCATGGCACCGTCAACGTCAAGCGAATGTTAACGCTAACAAGCGGTTGAGGTGATGCGTGACATGATGCGACGCCCGGTCATTCCCGGGCGGGCACTTCAGGGTGTCCGCCTCCGAGCGGGATCAGAACCAAGCGCGGCGATGCTCTCGATCCGCAGCGTACGCACGCTCGCGGCGCTCGCTGTCGGCACTGCGGTCGCGATCGCGGTAGCCGTCGGAGCCGTGGGCCTGACGGTCGGCCCGGCCGCCGCCTCTTCGCCCCAGCTTCCGGGAAGCTTCAACAGGCACTTGCCGGGCAGCTTCACGTGGCGGTCCAGCGGCGTCCTGATCAGCCCGCATTCTGACTCCCACGACATCATCGCCGTCAAGGACCCGTCGGTGGTGCGTTACCACGGCAAGTGGTACGTGGCCGCCTCGACCGTGAACTCCTCCGGCTCCTACAGCATGGAGTTCCTCAGCTTCCGCAGCTGGTCGCGGGCGAGCTTCGCGATGCCGGTCTACGCCGACCAGACCGCCATCGGCACCGGCTACAAGACCGCGCCGCAGCTGTTCTACTACGCGCCGCGGAAGCTGTGGTACCTGGTCTACCAGACCGGCAACAACATCGGCTACTCCACCAATCGCGACATCGCCAACCTGGCCGGGTGGAGCGCCACCCAGTACTTCTACTCCGGCATGCCGCCGATCATCACCCAGAACATCGGCTCGGGTTTCTGGGTCGACGCTTGGGTCATCTGCGACCGCGCCAACTGCTACCTGTTCTCCATGGACGACAACGGGCACCTGTACCGGTCGCAGACCTCCGTGGCGGACTTCCCCAACGACATGAGCCAGCCGGTCATCGCCGCATCCAACCCGGCCCGCTTCACCTTCTTCGAGGCCGACAACGTGTACAAGGTCGCAGGCACCGGCCAGTACCTGCTGATCGTCGAGGCGATCGGCTCCGACGGTCACCGGTATTTCACCTCCTACACCTCTACCGCGATCAACGGCAGCTGGAACCCGCTGGCCAACACCGAAAGCAACCCGTTCATCCGGTCCACCAACGTCACCTTCGCAAGCGGCACCGCATGGACCCAGGACTTCAGCAGCGGCGAGATGATCCGCGACAGCTACGACCAGACCCTCACCGTCAGCCCCTGCCACATCCAGTACGTCTACCAGGGCGATGCTCCGGGCACCTACAGCAGCTACAACGCCATTCCTTGGCGCCTTGGCATGGTCACCCAGACCAACTCCGCCTGCTAACGGGGGCCAGTCAATGACACAGGCACCACCGCCCGTTCGTTTGAAAGATCCTTAAAACGAACGGGCGGTGGTGCTTCTTCCAAGCGCCCCCGGCGGAGGAGACCCTCACCCTCGGACTCGGCAGCGACTCCCATCGAGCCTGGCTCGGACCGCGGCGGCGTCTGGATGTCGCAGGTCGTCCAGGATGGCCAGCGCCTCCTGCCAGGTGCGTGCGGCGGTTCGCATGTCCTTTGCGGCGTGCTGGGTATCACCGAGGTGGACCAGTGTGTCGGCCTGGTAGTAGCGATTGCCGAGCTCGCAGTACAGGCCGAGCGCGTTTTCATACGCGGCGACGGCCTCGGTATGGCTGCCGAGGTGATGGTGTGCGTAGCCGAGGCTGTCCCAGGCTGCCGCTTCACCATGGCGATCGCCGAGCTCGCGGTACAGGTCGAGAGCGTGGTCGCAGCAGGAGATGGCCTGGCGATAGTCGAGAAGGTGGGCATGAAACCAGCCGATCGCGTTGAGCGCGTCAGCCTGGCCAGCTCGCTGCCCGGCAGTACGGAACAGGGTCAGCGCCTGCTGGGAATGGCGTAGCGCCTCGCCGTAGCGGCCCTGGCGTTCCAGCACCATGCCAGCGAACTGGTTGGCGCGTGCCATCCCCTTGAGGTCGCCTGAGCGCTGGTACAGGTCGAGGGCTTGCCGCAGGTGGGAATGAGCGTCGTCGTACAAGCCGAGCCTGCTCCCGGCGATGCCCAGATGATCATGCAGGTGTGCCTGCCCAGCCGGATCGTCGCAAAGCTCGGCGGCCGACAGTGCCTTGTTCAGCATCGTGTACCAATCGGCCCAGTGTCCGCGCCGGTCGAGGAAGCGTCCGATTGCCCAGGCCAGCTGCCATGCGTGGATCTCCGACCCGGTATCGACCGCCAGCGAGATGACGGCCAGGAGCACGCGGTGCTCGGCTTCGAACCAGGCCAGGGCCTCGCTGCTATCGGCGAGCTGTTCCGGCGCCACACCTGTCTGCGGAGCGGGCAGATCGAGTGGATCCCGGCCTGGGCTGAGCAGCAGGGCGGCCGAGTGCGCGGTGTGAAGGTAGTGGTCAAGCGCCCGGCGGATGGCGGCATGCCTGGATGCCTCGCTTTCCGTTGCCCTAGCCTGTTCTTCGGCGTAGACACGCAGCAGGTCATGGCATCGGTAGCGGCCGATCAGGGGTTCGGTCATCAGTGCTGCCGCGCGGAGATCGGCTAGCGCGCCTCGCGCTTCGGGAAGCGGGATCCCGGCCAGGCTCGCGGCGGCCTGAGCCGTGATGTCGGGTCCTGGGTGCAGACCGGATAGCCGGAATATCCGCGCCGCGGCTGCCGTGATGTTGTCGTATGAGCAGGAGAACGCCGCGCGCACGTTGCTCGTCAGGTCACCGGCGTCCAGGACGTCAAGGCGGCCGTGGGCGTCGCGTAGCTCGGCGGCGATCCGGCCAAGCGGGTAATCCGGGTGAGCCGCTGCCAGAGCGGCAACCACGCACACGGCCAGTGGCAGTCCAGCGCACAGCGCGAGCAGCTCGGCGGCAGCGGCGGGCTCTGCGGCGAGCCGGTCCGCGCCGATACGCCTGGCTAGCAGCTGGTGTGCTTCGCGCGGGCCGAACAGGTCCAGGGTGAGCGGGCGCGCGCCCTCGGCCGCGATCAGGCCGGTGAGCTGGTTTCGGCTGGTGACGATTACCATGCAGCCCGACGAGCCAGGCAGGAGCGGGCGTACTTGTTCCGCGTCCCGCGCGTTGTCGAGCACGACCAGCACCCGGCGGTCGGTCAGCAGGCTGCGGTACATCGCGGTCTGGCCTTCCACGCCATCCGGGATGCGTTCCGTCGGCAGGCCGAGCGCTTCGAGGAATCCACGCAACGCCGTCGAAGGCGCTGTCGTGCCGCCCGAGGGATCATAGCCACGCAGGTCGATGAAGAGCTGCCCGTCAGGGAACCGGCTGGCGCTGTGGTGTGCCCATCGAACGGCGAGTGCTGTCTTGCCGACGCCCGCGGTCCCGCTGATAACCGATACCAGCAACCTTCCCGGGACGTCGGCATCGTCGGTCAGCTCGGCCAGTTCGTCCAGCATGCCGAGCTCGTTCACCCGGCCAGTGAAGTACGCGGCGGTCGGCGGCAGCTGACGCGGCCGGGTGACCGCGCTGTCCGTCCGCGTGCGTTCGCATGACGAGACGAAAGCCAGCTCCCACAGCTCGACGAGGTGCGCGGCGTCGATGTCCAGGTCGGTCAGTTTTTCCGCAAGCCTCCTGATGGCCCTTCGCGGAGGGCGTGAGTGGCCATTCAGCCACCTGCTCCACTGTGACTTGCTGTAGGAAAACGACTCAGTGGCCGAAGACTTGGCCAACGAGGTCGATTCTTCCAGGCCGCGCACCGTAAGATCCGCGGTGTCGATCAGTCTCCGCAGTTCGGCAAAGAAGTTCCGCTCCCTGGACGGCATTCCGGCGGGCAGGTCCGGACGTTTCTTGTCACTCATCCCAGGGAACCCCTGACCCTTCGACGTCGGCCGGATCCTGCGGAGCCGCCGACGTGGCCGGCGGCCCTGCCACGGCCAACATATCGCCGCACACCGGCTTGGTCACGCCCTCGTCCCAGCTAGTCCCGCACCGTCCCATTTTGTCCCAAATGGAAAGGGAGAGAAGCCACCCGGTCGTTTCTCTGAGCATACTTATCGGTGTGGAAAGCGCGGTCGCCACAGCACAGCGCTTGAGCGGGCTGCCGGTACCAATGGGTTCAGTGCCGATCAGGCGCGTGAGCCTGAAGGCACCATGAAGCTACTACTCGCGGTTATTAGCGAAAAGGAATACAAGGAGGATCTCAGATGCGGATCCCGCGCGGGGTGTCACGATTCTCTCGGGTCATAGGTGCAGCGGCTCTGCTCGCGGGCGCGTTCGGGCTATGGTCCACCCAGCCGGCCTTTGCTGGCTTCAATGCTTGCGGGGACTCCACCATCGCCCAGCCCACGGCTGTTCATAAGCTTCCGTCCGATTCGTCGCCGACGGTTCAATTCCTGAATCAAGGCGCTCCGGTGAACGAAGGCTACTGCGAATATTTTAATAATGTCAGTGAAGGGCACTGGTATATGACGGTCCGGACGACGAATGGCTCGAATGGAGGCGTCGGGTTCATATGGGTCCAGCGTCTGTATTGGGGCAGCCAGCACGTGTGCGCGACACCCGGCGACCCCTACGATCTCCACGTCATTGGCGGTTCCGATGGTGTGTGCCCGCTTATCCGGTACAGCTAAGCCCTCTATTCCACTAATACGGGAAGGAGAGTTCCGAAATGCGGATCCCGTGCGGGGCGTCACGATTCATCCGGATCACAGGGGCCGGAGCTCTACTCGCGGGCGCCCTAGGGGCGTGGTCGACCGGGCCGGCGTCCGCTGCCGACGCCAGCGATTACTGTCACGATGGCACCATCGCCCAGCCCACAGCTGTTCATAAGCTTCCGTCCGATTCGTCGCCGACGGTTCAATTCCTGAATCAAGGCGCTCCGGTGAACGAAGGCTACTGCGAATATTTTAATAATGTCAGTGAAGGGCACTGGTATATGACGGTCCAGACGACGAACGGCTCGAATGGAGGCGTCGGGTTCATATGGGTCCAGCGTCTGTATTGGGGCAGCCAGCACCTATGTTCGTATATCTATGGTTATGGCTACGTCGAAGATCGAATCGGCAGCAGCGCCTGTCCGCTTCATAACTATTCCTAAGTTCCTTATTCCGCCAGATTGATGGCGGTGGTTCGTCCAGGTGCCTCTCAAGGCCCACGCAAGGAGGATTTGAGATGCGGGTTCCGCGCAGAATGTCACGACTCTCCCGGATCATAGGTGCAGGGGTTCTGTTCGCGGGCGCGCTGGGGCTCTGGTCAGCCGCACCAGCGTCCGCGACCACCGCGACCAACGAAACCTGTTACGACATAGCCCAGGCACAGCCCACACAGGCCCACCAAGTCCCGTCGGATTCTTCGCCGACCGAACAGTCCTTCTCCGCGAACACCACGATCTACGGAAACTGCAACTTCTGGAACAATGCCGGTGAAGGCCACTGGTATATGCGAGTTTACCTGACAAATGGGAAAAATGGCGGCGTAGGGTATATCTGGGTTCAGCGCCTGGCGTGGGGAAGCCAGCACGAGTGCTTCGTCCTGGGCGATCAGCTGGGCGTGCCGCGCGGCGTATACCAGATTTCGGGCTCTCTACCCTGTCCTCTAACGAGTATCGGGTAATAACAAGCCGGCTGCCGTCAGGTCCACCTGAGCCGGCGGCGGTCGGGTGCCGCCAGACGCGGCCGCAGCCGCGATCGTGCGGCCACTCCGCGGGCGAGGCGGGGGTCGGCGGTGCCGACTTTGCGAGCGAGCGAGAGGTGACCGCCCAGGTACCCGCCGGCCCAGGCCGCGGTGCCCCCGGCAAGGGCGAACCCGACGCCGGCCCGGTGGTGCCCGGCCAGCCGGGCGGCGAATGACACCGCGTAGCAGCCTGCGGCGGCCGTGTTGATCGCCGCGTGCGCCACGCCCACGCGCTGCGACCGCCGGTCGGTGGCCGCCCACTCGACCAGCCCGCTGAGCACCGTCGGCACGGCGGCGACCAGCCCGAAACCGACCAGCTTGGTGGCTGCCGGGCGTGCGGCCTCGCCCTCGCTAAGGTCCAGGATGGAGGCGCTCAGCCAGGCGCCGAGCGGAAAGTCGGTCAGCAGTGGGTGCAGCGCATGCCCGATCGGCACTCCAGCCAGGGCATCACGCAGGGCAGCACGCCGTGTCAGCGGCCCGGCCAGGCGCGACACCAGGGGCCGGGTACGCTCAAGCGCTGCCGCGTCTTCAGCCGCGGTCACCGTGTGCGCCAGCCAGCCTGGCGGACGCCGTGCCCAGTTCCGGTAATCCATCAGCCCTCCTTGCACGCTGCGCTGCCCGCCTTAGCTATCCGGTGGGCCAGCGGGTAAACGCGTGGTGACACCGGACTGAGACCGCGGACGGTGGTTTAACGGACCGTCACCTGGTAAGCACGGCAGGACATATCGCGCGGTTCGGAAAAGAGCCATCCCTCCCTGTTTTCCTGGAGCCGTCATGCTTGACAGTCCCGCATCCACTCCGCACGGTCGCGCAGAGCGTCGCTCCTGGCGCACGCTGGCCGGAATCCTGCTCCTGGCCGACGCCGCCATCCACGCCTATGAGGTCCTCGGCGACGACGTCCCGTTCCTCATCGGCGGCTTCATCGCCACCGCCGCCGGGACGGCCGCCGGCGCCTACCTGCTGATCACCCGCGCGCCGCGGCTGGCTGGATCCTCGGCGGCCTGACCGCGCTGATGACCTTCCTCGGGTACATCGTCACCCGGGCGACCCCCGTCCCCGGCGACCAGGACGATTTCGGCAACTGGGGCGAGCCGCTCGGCGTCGCCTCGCTGGTCATCGAGGCCATCCTGGTCATCCTGGCCGTTTGGGCGCTGACCGGCCGCCACCAGGTCCGCACCCGCCACCTGGTGCAGGAGGCCAAGGCCGTCACCCCCGGCCTGTCCGAGGACGTCCCGCCACCGCGCCAACCATCTGACCAGGTGCCGCAATCTCACGACCCGAGCGTTCTGGGCACAGGCCAGCGCGCAGATCGGCCTGGCGGAGATGACTTAGTGGGCTGGATCGAAAGTTCGTCCAGGGGCTGCGCTCGCCCAACCCCGTGATTGTCACAACCATGGGGTCAGGTGCCCATGAATGTGACATGGGTGCGGCTCCTCCAGAGTGGGCAACATGCCGGTGGCACCGATGGCACCACCGGCGACATGCCGGTGGTGCCATCGGTGCCGCTCAAACCGATCAGTAGCGCTATTAGAGCGTGCCCGATGGTGCCATCGGTGCCGCTGGCCAGGGAGCAGCACAGTGGCGGTCGCAGACCGTCAGGCGGACGGGGTGAGCGCGCGAAGCGGCGTGGCCAGTTCCCTGGTGAAGAAGTCCATGAAACCGTCCGGATCAGGCCCGGTGTTCATGGCGACCAGGTGATCGAAGCCCGCGTCGACGTACTGCTGGGCGACCTGCAGGTGCCGCTTGACGTCGGGGCCGCAGGCCATCTGTTCCCTGACCTCCTGCGGGCCGATGCTCGCGACCGCGGCCTGGAAGTTCACCGGGTTGGGCAGCTCGGCCATGACCTTCCATCCGGTCAGCGCGAAGCTGTTCTTCTCCAGCACGGCCTGGACGGCGGTGTCCTCGTCTTCGGCCCAGGCCAGCGGCATTTCCCCGTAGGCGGGTCCGTGGCCGCCGAGCTGCTGCCAGGTGCTTACCAGGTCACCGTCGGGTTCGGTGGCGAACAAGCCGTCGCCGAGCTCGGCGGCGATCGTGGCGGATTCAGGTCCGCTGGCCGCAACGGCGATCGGCGGAAGCTCGTCGGGAAGATCGAAGACGCGGGCGTCCTCGAGGTTCAGGTACTTGCCCTCGTAGGATCGGTATCCGCCCTGCCACAGCAGGCGGATGATCTCCAGCGCCTCGCGGAATCGCTGGTGGCGGATGCGCGTGCCGGGGAAGCCCAGGCCGACGACATGCTCGTTCAGCCGTTCCCCGGCTCCGGCGCCGAGGGTGAAGCGCCCGTCGGAGATGATGGCCAGGGTGGCCGCCGCCTGGGCGATGATCGCAGGGTGGTAGCGCACCGAGGGGCACGTGACCCCCGAGGCGAGGCCGATCCGCTCGGTCTTGACGGCTATCGCCGACAGCAGGCTCCAAGTGAAGGCGCTGTGCCCCTGGGCTTCCAGCCACGGATGATAGTGGTCGCTCATCTCCACGAAATCGAACCCGGCCTGTTCGGCCAGCACAGCCTGACGGATGATCTCCTTCGGGCCGAAGGCCTCGGTGGCGAGCTTGTACCCGATTCGCATGTCCTCTCCCTCGCCGTACCGGCGCCACATGATTCCCTGACAGTTGCTCGAACCCGCCGCCGGCTACCCCACGGCCCCGGGCATAAACCGGCCGGTGTTCAGCCCGGTACAAGCGGGCAAGTTAGACGCGGTGACGGCGCGGGCCGTAGCCGCCGTCGGCGGCGGGACGATCCGGGACGTCCTGGTCCGGCAGGTCCCCACAGTCCTCAGCAGCGGCCTGTACGCCATCCCCGCCCTGATAGGCGCCGCGATCGCGGTAACCACCGCGCGCACCGGGGTCTACGGCGTTCCCGCTGCCTTCGGAGCCGCCGTGGCCTGCTTCCTGATCCGGCTAGCGGGCATCCGCTACAACATCGACGCGCCCATCGCACGCGAGGACAAGAGCAACGAGGACAACGGCAACGAGTGAGCACACCGGACGTCCCTGCCCTCGCAGCACCGAATCCAGGCTTCCTGGCCGCCGGGCGCCGGCCGGCCGCAGGCCACTACGGACGAGCGAGGCGGGATCCGAGGCGCTCCGTGATGGCCTGCCTGCGTCATTCGATGAGATGATGAATGGGACACATTGCCGTGTTACTCCTAGTCCGTTCCCTTTTGCCGGCTGCTGTCCAATACGAACTCAGGGATGAGATCACGACCTGCCGTGCCGTCCGGCCGCCCTGAAACTCGCGGACCAGAAGGCGTCACGGGAGTTTTGCCGCCCCGGTGGCGTCTTGCCGGGGCAGGGGCACTCGCAGCCGCGGCGTTCTGCTATGCCACAGGTGACAACCTGCCTGTCGGCCTGCTACCGGTCATGTCCGCGAGCCTGCGTTCCTCACTGCCGGCCACCGGCCTGCTGGTGACAATTTACGCTGTGGTGGTAGCTGTGGCGTCGGCGCCGCTGACATATCTGACCCGCCGTGTTCCCCATCGCCTCCTGCTGGCCGGCATGCTGGCGGTCTTCGTTGCCGGGACCCTGGCCGGCGCCGCCGCTCCAGGTTACGGGTGGCTCATGGCCACGCGGGTGGTGACGGCCTTGTCCCAGGCCGTGTTCTGGTCGGTGGTATTCGTGGTAGCAGCGGGCATGTTCCCGGCTGGCGAACGCGGCCGGGCCATCGCCATCGCGGGGTCGGGCGGCCCGCTCGCCATCCTCCTCGGAGTGCCCGCGGGCACATGGATAGGGCAGCATGCTGGCTGGCGCATAGCCTTCGTCGCTGTTTCCGGGGCCGGCCTGGCGACGGCAGCGGCGGTGATCGTGCTTATCCCCGCACGCAAGCCGTCAGAAAACCACGCCGCGGCGGGAACTGATCCCGATGCGCTTGGCTACGGATTGCTGATTGCCGCAACGTTCCTGGCTGTCGCTGGCACGTATACCGCCTATACCTACGTCAGCGCATTTCTCACCAAGGTCAGCGGGCTGCCCGCCGCGGACGTCCCGCGGGTGCTGCTGATCGGTGGCCTTGCCTCGCTGGCCGGGATCGGAAGCTCCGGCTGGCTCATAAGCCGGCATTCCCGGGCGGCGTTGGCAGTTCCGACCGCAATCCTGGCCGTTTCAATGTTCGGGCTTTGTGTTCTCGGCACGGCGGGCCCCGCGGCGGCGATCCTGCAGGCAGTCGAGAGCTTTGGCGTGGCCTGCTTCGGGGTCTCGATACAGGCGTGTGTCTTCGTCGTGTCGCCGCGCGGCACCGACATCGCGTCGGCCGGGCTCACCTCCGCGTACAACGTCGGCATCGCCGCCGGGCCAATCATCGGCGGGTTCGTGCTGTCCGGGCCAGGCCTGCGCACAACGCCGCTGGCCGGAGGACTGCTGGCAAGCATCGCGCTGGCCGTTGTCCTCAGCCAGTCCCTCATCAAGGGGTACCGCTCAGGGCTTTCTGGACCTGGGTGAGTGCCTGCTCCCGAAGATCCTGGTCACCTTTTTCCCGACCACCGTGGGGCTGCTCGAGGGCTTCAACTCAAACCGAACCGGAAGCCTCGAACCTGATCACGTCCATGGGCGGCGGCCGGTTCAAGGAATTCGCGATGCTGCGGGTGCCGACCGCCCTGCCGTGCCAGTACGCCGGGCTGGTCCTGGACGCGTCGCCGGGAATCCCGTCGTAGCTGCTGATCGTGCGTGACCACACCGCCTTGCCGGTCGTGGCGTTGATCGCCCACAGTACCTTCCGTTCGACGAGAGTTGTCGGTGGCGTGGGCTGTTCTTTCTGAGCGCGGAGCGATTCGGTGTAGGAATGCACGTCAGGAACGAAGGGTGCGCAGGCCGGTGCGGATTTCGCTGACCAGGATGTCGGGCGCACAGCGCGTGTTGTGCACTTTATTGCTAGCGCTCGCCTGGGTGATTGAGGGTCACCCAGACAAGGGGATTCGGGCCGGCGCAAGCGCACCTACGGCTGGACGGTCGGACGCACGACAATCTCCCCGACGTCGACCGAATTTGGCTGCGCGACCGCGAACACGATGGCATCAGCGACCACCTCCGGCGACATGGCGATTGCATCGCGGCGGGCGGTCAGCGCGGCCAGCTCGCCCGGGTCACGAGTGGAGGAGATGAAATCGGTGTCGGTGAAACCTGGTGTTACGAGCGTGCAGCGTAGGCCCTCGGGAGCAAGTTCTTGCCGCAGCACGTCGCACAGGGCGCGCACCGCGGACTTGGTGGCGGCGTAAACAGCCTGGCCCGGGACCCACTTGGCGGCGGCGGTGGAGCCCACGGTGATGAAATGCCCCGCGCCCTGGGAACGGAAGATTGGCAACGCAGCGGCGATCCCATGCAGAACGCCGCGCAGGTTCACATCGATCATCTGGTTCCAGTCGTCCAGCTCACCCGACTTCAGCTGGGCGTTGATAGCCACTCCGGCGATGCTTGCCAGCACATCGAGGCGGCCGAACCGCTGTACCGCCAGGTCCACCAGAGCGCTCAGGTCCTCCGGCCGCGTTACGTCGATGCGCTGGTACGCCACCTGACCTCCATTGGCCATGATGGCATCAGCGGTGGACGCCAGTGCCTGCTCACCACGGGATCCGAGCACGACCGGAGCGCCACGAGCGGCAAGTAGCCGGGCGGTCGCTGCGCCGATGCCTCGCCCGGCACCAGTGATCGCGACAACCTTCCCGCAGACCCCGTTCGGGTCGGCCTCAGTCATCGGTAGCCTCCATGTCAGCGCGGTACTTCATTGCGACTCCTGAACGTTGTGGGCGAGATGCCACATCACAGGGCTCCGGATAACCGGTGACTATGAGAAAGTGTCCCGCGCGGACCTTGCCTGCCCGGACCAGCGCGTCGAATGCCTCGGCGGTTTCTTGCAGCGGCACATCAGGATCGTCGTAGTGGGCCCAGTACAGGTGGTCACTTGCGTCCTTTCAAGCGGTCAGCGGCCGCCACGAGAACACCGATGGGGCCATCGGTGCCGCCCTCCAAGGCAATTTGTACGATTCGAGCGTGCCGATGGCACCATCGGTGCCGTCAGAATCCAGTTCTCAAGCAGGCTCTGAGTGATTCGGAGAACGAACGGACGGTGGTGACACCCGCCGAGCAGAGCGCTGCGGCGCCCGGTCGCTGACCCGAGGGCGCCGACGGGACGCTGCTGAACGCGGTCGGGGACGAGGCCGTGCCGTTCAAAGACGTCGCCGCCGCCATCGGCCGCAGCCTGACCCTGCCGGTCAAGTCGGTCAGCGCCGAGGAGGCTGCCGGGCACAAGCACCACCGCCGTTCGTTATTAAAGAGCTTTTGAACGAACGGCGGTGGTGCTTGGTCAGCGGTACCGCGGCGCCCGTTCCGGGTCATGGTCCCCGGGCCGGGTGAGCGGATACCAGTACGGCGAAGGCCACGATGTTGGACTCGTAGCGGTGTGCGTGCTCGCCGAAGCTGCCGCCGCAGGTGATGTGAACTTCACATCAATGGAAACCTTCAGTCACACACATCACTGTGGTAGTTTTAGTAACAGGCCAGGATCCACGCCCGGCTGGCAGTGGAGGCAATGTCAAGGGGCAGGAAGAGATCCGCCTACGAGCCCCCGTCCGCCGCGTAGATCCGGTGCGGGGCCAGCCGGATACGATGCCGTTTCTTTGAAGCCAGTTTCCTGAGCCGAAAATATTTTCGGCTCAGGAAATCGTAGTCAGCAGGATGGCACCAGGCCGGCCGTCGGCGGGCTGGCCGCACGCGAGGCCTGTGCTGCCGGTATCAGCCCCTGCGGTCCAGCAGGCTGACTGTCGTGGAGCAGCTATGGGCCGGGGACCCGGCCGAGTTGTGGTCAACCGCCAAGCGGATGCTCGACGTCGGCCTGTCCCGCGAGGCGGTCCTGGACCGCCCCGCCGGGCCACCACGCGCCATGAGTTCCGCTAGCCGCTCCTCGTAGCGCTACAGCCAGACGGGCGAAGGCATACGGGGTACGCTGTCGCCGAGATGAGTAAGCGCAAGCAGCGGAAGTGTCGCATCTGCAAGAAGCGGCCGCCGTGGCGGTACAAGAACTGCCCGCCCGGGATCTGCAAGCGCTGCTACCACCGCCACGTCTGGGCGGAGCGTCCTCGCCGTAACCGAGAAGTCGCCGTGCTCGAACCGGAACCGTTCGAGCCGGAACGCTTTGAACTGGAACCGTTCGGACCGGAACCTTGGTGGGATCCCGACGGCCTTCCATTTTGACCGGCAACGGTGGGCGAGCGTAGAAGCCGGCCCACTCGTCCATCCGGCCCAGCTCGACGTTGCCGACACGGCACCGCTACTACGGTGCGCGGCGCGTCCAGCACCGTGTCCTCACCGATACCGGCACGGTAGGCACCCGCCTCGCACACCGTGACCATCAACGGGTAGCTGGTCGGCTCTGGATAGAAGCACCACCGTACGTTCGTTATGAAGGTCCTTTTAAAACGAACGGACGGTGGTGCTTGGTCTCGGACTAGGGGACTGGTGCTCGCGCCCTGGATGTTGTTGGTGATGATCAAGCTCTTGAATCGGTACTGGCCGCAGGGACATTGAGGGCTCGGGCACGGAGACCGCTAACGGGGCTGGGAGTAGCGCCCGCCTGCCGGACAAGGCCACGGATGTGATGTCCCGCTAGGTTCGTCTGCATGACCTTGACGCCAAGCGGTGACAGCGCGTCCGCAACCGCGTTGACCAGTGCGGCGGGGGCGAGGATGACAGCCGCTTCGCCGACGCCACGGAAACCGCCCGCTAGGGCAGAAGGTGTCTCCCGGTGCCGGATTCGTGCCCGCGGGACGCTGCCGAAGGTGGGCACCAGATAGTCGAGCAGCGTGGTGGTGACCGGCTGGCCCGCTGAGTCGTAGACGATCTCCTCAAGGAAGACGGACCCCACGGCTTGTGCGAATGCGCCCTGGATCTGGCCATCGACAATCGCCGGGTTGATGACCCGGCCGCAGTCATGCACTATGGCGAAGTCTCTGATCAGCGTATAGCCGGTCAGCGGGTCCACCTCCACGACCACGGCGCCGGCGGCCGTTGCATAGGTGGCGGCCACGTTCATGTGGCCGTGCTCGTCGGGGAAGGCACTGGTGTTCCCGGGGTCATACGCTTCTATGACCGACAGGCCCGGGGCTTGGCCAGGCGGAAGCAGGAAGGTATGCAGATAGGCGGCGCTGGCTACGGCGGAGAACGGCAGCTCTTGCTCGTTGGCACGGAACAGCCCGCGTTCCAGCGCAACGGCCGCCACGCTCACACCAAGCATGCTGGCGGCGATGCTCCGCATCTTGTCCCGGACGTGCTCAGCCGCGCGGGAAACGGCGCCACCGCCCATGACCGCGGAGCGGCTTCCCCACGTCCCCATCCCGTATGGCAACGCATCGGTGTCGCCGTCGACGACGTGTATCCAATCCATCGGCACGGTAAGCACGTCGGCTGCCACCTGTGCGAAGACGGTCTCGTGTCCCTGCCCTTGTGACTTGGTGCCTACCTTCACGGTGACATGGCCGTCGGGCTGGACCGTGAGCTGGACCATCTCAAAGGCGCCGAACCGGCCGGCCACGCTGTGCAGGTTTGGCGCGGTACCTTCAACAATGGAGGAAAGCCCGATACCAAGACAACGGCCCTGACGGCGCGCTTCCTCGCGCTCAGCCAGCAGTTTGGGATAGCCGATGAACTCGAGCAGTTCGTCGAACTGATCGCGGAAGCTGCCCACGTCGTACTTCGCGCCCGTTACCGACGTAAACGGACGGGGCTGGTCGGGAATCATGTTCAGCCGGCGCACGTCGGCTGGGTCAAGCCCCAATTCGGAAGCCACCCGGTCCATGATGCGTTCGATCGTGACAAACGCCTGTGGCTGCCCGAAGCCCCGGTAGGCGCCCATAGGGCATTTGTTAGTCGCGGCGCAGCGCAGCACATACGCATAGTTGGGGATGTCGTAGGTGCCGGTAAGGAGGCTGGTGGTGACCATAGCCGGAGCGACGCCGGTGAAGTACAGTATCGGGTTCCCCGCGTCGGCAATGATGTCGACCTGGAGCCCGAGCACCTTCCCGTCGCCGCGAACCGCTGCCCTTACCTGGTGAACCTGCTGACGGGAGTGCACGCTTGAGGTGAGGCTCTCCAGCCTGTCCTGCGTCCAGGAAATGGGATGCGGGAGCTGTGTCGCGAGTACAGCCACCAGCGCCTCTTCACGCATGAAATGCTGCTTATTACCGAAGCCGCCGCCCATATCAGGCGCGATGACACGGATCGCCGATTCACTCAGGCCGGTAATATCCGAGATAACAGTGCGCAGGTTGTGCGGCTGCTGTGACGAGGCGAACAGGGTGAGGCGGCCCCTGGCGGGGTCGAACTGGCCTGTCGCGCCATGGCCCTCGAGCGGCAGGCCTATTACGCGGTGATGCACGACTTGTTCGGTCACGATGGTGTCGGCTGCGGCGAATGCCCCATCGAGGTCACCGGTAGCGCCCTCGAGGCGAAGGAACTCGTTGCTGCCCCACTCCTCGTAAAGCAACGCCGATGACTCGCTCAGTGCTGCCTCCGCGTCCACGACCGCGGGAAGTTCCTCGTAGTCGACAACGATCCGTTCGAGTGCGTCTTCCGCAAGGTAACGGCTGTCGGCGACGACGACCGCGACTGGCTCCCCCGCAAACCGGACGCGGTCAATGGCGAGCGCGTACCACTCAAGCGGCTTCATGGTGGGAATAGGAAGCAGGGTAGAGAAGGGTTTGGAGATTCGCGCCAGCTCGGATCCGGTGTAGACGGCCACGACCCCTCGCGCCGCTGCCGCCGCGCCCGTTTCTATCGACAGGATTTTCGCGTGTGCGACTGGGCTGCGCAGAATTGCCGCATGTTTCATCCCTGGCAGCCGGATGTCCGCGAGGTACTGTGCTTTGCCAGCGAGGAAACGGGCCGCTTCCACGCGACGGACCGGCTGGCCGCTGAATGGTGCGGTTACCGGCTCGTCAGCCGCCTGCCCAGCTGCCGCAGCCACCTGCACTGCGTCGGCGATGCTCACGTAACCTGTGCAGCGGCAGATGTTGCCTGCCATCGCCTCATCCACCTCAGCCGCGTCCGGGCATGGCGTCCTTCCTAGTAGGTCAACGGCAGACAGCACCATGCCGGGTGTACAGAAACCGCATTGCACACCATGTGTCGCCGCGAGTGCTTTCTGGACCGGGTGAAGCTGCTGGGCGGATCCGAGACCCTCGACGGTTGTCACCTCATGGCCGTCGGCCTGTACTGCGAACAGGAGGCAGGAACGCACTGCCGTGCCATCCAGCAGGACGGTGCAGGACCCGCACGCCCCCTGCTCGCAGGCGGCGTGCACGCTAGTGAGCCCGCACTGGTCCCGCAGCACGTCCGTGAGCAGGTGATGAGGCTCGACATTCACAACTGCCGTGGTGCCGTTCACCGAGATCGAGGTCCGCATGGCCTAGGTAGCCTCCTCGTCTGCCGCCCCACCGTTGTGCCAGGCTGCGCGGATGGCCTCCACCAGCAAAGCCGCGGCGAGCTCGCGGCGATCCTGGGCCGAGGCGTGCAGGTCTTCGCTGGGGTCGAACGCCCGCGACGCGTTAACTGCCACCTCCCGAAGCACGTACTCGGTCACGGTCGCCTGACCGGCCAGGGGCTGGACCGCTGCGCTCAGGTCGACAGGGAGAGCGGACAAGCCACAGCCGGCCGCCACCGCGTGGCCGCAGCGCCCCGCGCGGTCGAAAGATAGCTCCACCGCGACGCCCGCTGTAGCGAAGTCCCCATGGCGTGGCGCGATTTCGCGGAAGGCTGCTCGGGCCTGGGGCGGGCGTGCCGGGATCACGATCTCCACCAGCATCTCTTCCGGCTCGAGGGTGGTGGCAAGGAAACCGGTCACCAGGTCCTTCACCGACGTCTCCCGCGCCCTGCCAGCAGGACCAGCGACCTTGACGCGGGCATCGAGGGCGACAAGCGCGGCGGGGAGTTCGGCAGCGGGATCAGCGTGGGCCAGGCTGCCGCCCAGTGTCCCGCGTGCGCGGACCTGCGGGTGTGCCACGTGCCTGGCGGCGTGGCTGAGCAAGGGCTGGTGCTTCAGGATCTGGGGGTCGCTTTCGAGCCGTGAATGACGGCACAGGGCGCCCACCCGCGTCGTGCCGTCCTCGTCGAGCGTGACGTAGTCCAGTTCTGTCAGTGGATTGATGTCGACCAGGACTGCCGGGTGGACCAGCCGGAGATTCATCAGCGGAACCAGGCTTTGGCCGCCTGCCAGGATCTTCGCGTCAGGCTGCCCGGCGAGCACTGCCATCGCGTCGGCTATGGATTGCGCGCGGTGATAGTCGAAAGGCGGTGGCTTCATGGTCCTCCATCGACTGGCGGGAAAGGCGCGCATACGGGTCCGGTCGGCATTCCGCATCTCCATGACCCCGTCTTGGGTCAGACAATAGATGTGCGCAGCAACCCCGTCAATAGGGAAATCGCGGCCCGGCCTTCGCTCACAGGAATGCTCTTCCGTCTCAGACGGCCTAAATCGCCTGAGACGTATCCAGTGGGGCCCCTGAGCCTGTTGACGGTGGAAGAAGAACGGACTTATTGTCAGACCGCGATTGCCTGATGAAGACGACGGCCACGGGGTTCACGCCCTGGAAAGGCTCTCTTGAAGATCACAAGAATTGAGCTCCCTTTGTCCCGAAACCATTACCAATTTGCTTGTCCGGTGTGGCGGGGCGGCCAGGAGTTTGGATTCTCCGGTTATTTGAGCAGGCTTGGACAGACGACCAGGCGCCGCGCGCTCGCCAGCGCCCTCGCCGCGGTCACGGTTCTGGCGCTAGCGGCCTGCGGCAGCTCGGGATCGTCGCCACCATCTGGCGGACCGTCAAGCCACGCACCCACGCTCCAGGTCACGACCATCGGCTACGCCCTCTCTGGCCCCGCCGACGACGGCGGGTTCTACCAGGACCAGGCGCAGGAGATCACCAAGCTGGGCCACCAGCTGGGCATCAAAGTCATCGTAGACCAGAACGCCGACCCGAACTCGGCCGCTGTCCTCGGGGACCTGGCACGGCAGGGAGCTCAGGTAGTCATCGTCGACGGGTCCGAGTTCACCCCGGCCATGCTGGCGTTTGCCGCAGACCCGTCGTTCTCCGCCGCGCTTCCGCTGATGGTCTCCGGCGACCCGCCCGTCAACCACACCTATGCCACCGCTGGAAGAAAAGAGCTTCGGGGAAGCTTGGGCGCCGGTTTCCGGCGCTTTTTCTTCCGGAGGGCTCTTTTCTTCCCACTAAGAGATGGCACATGTGTCCGCTATGTATCGATACGCGTAGCTCACCAGGCCGACCAGCCCACTCCAGCAAAGGCGACATGCCCGACATGCCGCAAACGCACGTTATCTTGGAACGCGCACCGGGTACTCAAAAAGCACCGCAGGACCCGAAAGCACCGCGATAACTGTCCGGAATGCCCGTCCCGCAGCACCGTTACCGGCCCGGCGCGCCATCCAGATATACCTGGCGTGGGCTACCCGGTGTCGTGTTCCCTCCGATCCCGCTGGTTCCTTTACGCTCAGGTCGAGCACGCCCGCCCCTGCTAACAAGCTTCGCGGCCACCGCAGTGCTCCGCGCCTCAGTATCACCGCTGCCGCCCGCCGTTCGCTACGGTGCGGCTATGCACCGGAGCCGGCTTTCCACCTTGCTCATCGACGTTCCCAGCGACCAGGTGCCCGAAGCTGCTGCGTTCTGGTCGGCGGCGCTCGGCGTGCCGGCGAATTCAGTGCCGGACGAGGAACAGTTCACCTCCCAAGGACACCGGCCCGATGGGCATGCTCTACCGCGAGGACATCCTGGCAGGGCACGGTGAAGGTCCATGACTTCGCCAGCGGAAGTACGTCGTACACCGTGACCATCAACGGATTGCTAATCGGCTCTGGATATAAGCAAGTTCGGCATCTGGCTGCGTGCCGGGACTCACATGTTCTGCGCGCCTGCCTTGATTGCCTCGCGGAGCCGGGAGTAGGTCCCGCATCGGCAGATGTTCCGCAGCTGATCGAGGTCCGCGTCAGTGATTTCGCGGCCTTGGGCCCGCACCTGCTTCACTTTGGCGACCGCCGCCATGATCTGGCCGGGCTGGCAGTAGCCGCACTGCGCGACATCGTAGTCCAGCCAGGCCTGCTGCATCGGGTGCAGGTCCGCTGCCACCGTGGCTGGCAGGCCCTCGATGGTGGTGATCTCGTCGGTCGGCTTGATGTCGCTGACCTGCACCGAACACGGATTGAACGCGAGGCCGTTGATGTGGCACGTGCAGGCCTTGCAGACATCGAGTGCGCAGCCGTACTTCGGGCCGGTGACACCCAGGATGTCGCGGAGCACCCACAGGAGACGGACGTTGTCTTCGGCGTCGACGGTGACTTGCTTACCGTTGAGGATGAAGGTGTGCGTGGGCATGACGGTGAGTCCTTAGATGGGAAGTCTCTAGAAGGCGCTGTCGAGGCCGTCCGTGGGTGACTGCGGCGTGGACGGTTCGAGCGGCAGCGGCGTGAAGCCGAGCGTGCCGTGGTTGATCGGGAACCGGGTCGGTAGCGTGCCGGTGGCGCGGGCGTACGCGCAGGCGACCGCGGCCATGGTCGGCGCTACGCCGAGTTCGCCGGCGCCGCTGGGGCTGTCGCTGGTATCCGGCATGACGATGACCTCGACATCCAGCGGAGTGTTCCACTCGCGTGTGTAGAAGTAGTGGTCCCAGCTGCCTTCGAGCGGGATGCCGCCCGCGATGTGCAGGCTGGAGGTAAGCGCCAGCGCGATCCCGTCCTGGATGCCGCCGATCATCTGCGCCTCGAGGCCGCGCGGATTGATGGCGAACCCGGCGTCTACGACGACCAGGGCCTTCGTCACGCGCGAGCCGGTCACGCCGTCGGTGATCGGTCTGTTGACTGTCGCCGGGGTACAGTCGATCTCGGCCAGGACCGCGATCGCGCCCTGATACTCGCTGTGCACCGCGATCCCCTGGGCCGTCTGTGGCGGCATTGCCTTGCCCCAGTCGCCTGCTTCCGCTGCCTTGTTCATCACCGCGAGCAGTCGCTCGTCCTTGAGGAAGTTGCGGCGGAACTGCACCGCGTCCTGTCCCATCTTGCCTGCAAGTTGGTCGACGACGAGTTCCTGCGCGCACACCACGTTGGGGGAGTAGATGTTGCGCATGCTGCCGGTGTTGAACTGCAGCGGGATCTCGTTCAGCGCCTGGATCGTGACCCCGAAGTCGTACGGGGACGACTGCGTGAGCTCGAAGATCGTCTGCGAGAGGGTCAGGCCGCCGGCGACGGGCAGCTTCGACGCGGTCGCCGTGACCATGTCGCCGAACCCGTGCCCGAAGGCCGTCTGCACACTGGTGTGCCGTTGCTCGTAGGTGAGCACGTTGCCGAGGGCGTACGAGGCCCGGACGCGGGAGACGCACATCGGGTGGGTGCGGCCTTGCCGGAAGTTGTCGGTACGAGACCAGGACAGCTTTACCGGCTTGCCCATTTTCTGGGAGGCTTGGGCGGCTTCCAAAGCGGCGTCATGAAACAGATGTCTCCCGAACGAGCCTCCGCCTTCTGTCACGTGCACCGTGACTGCGTCCACGGGCAGGCCCAGCACGGCGGCGATCTCCCCCTGCGCGACGATCGGCGCCTTGAGACTGCTCCAGATCTCGGCGCTGTCAGAGCGGACGTCGGCGATCGCGATGTCCGGTTCGAGCGGGCTGTTGCTGGCGAATGCGAAGAAGAACTTGGCGTCGACGGAATCCGCGATCAGGGATAGCGGCGCTGTCAGGTCCGGGAGGGCGGCTTCGAGCTGTGCCTCAACCGTGTCATCCGACTGCCCGGCCACGGTGCCCGGTTGCCACGTCACGTCGATCACCTGGATAGCGTCGATGCACTGGCCGAACGTTTCCGCTCTGATGGCCACGCCGTGCGGGAGCACGGCGACGTCGGTGACGCCCGGCATGGCCAGCACTGCCTGTTCGTTGTTGACGGACACGACCGTGCCGTTGATCGTCGGCGGCCGGGCCACCATGGCGGGCTTGGCGCCGGGTACCTGCAGATCCATGGTGAACTGCTTGCGGCCGGTGACGATGTCGGGGGCGTCTATGCGGCTCTGCGGGGTGCCGAGGATAGTGAAGTCCGATTCCGGTTTGAGCTGGGCAGTCACGCTTATGGTCGTGTCGGCGGCGGCAGCGGCGGCGAGTTCACCGTAGGTGGCCGTCTGGCCGTCTGGCTCGGTCACGACGCCGTCCTTGGTGGTCAGCCGTGTCGCGTCCGCGTTCCACTTGGCGGCCGCGGTGTCGACGAGCCGCTGGCGGGCGATCGCGGCGGCTGTCCGGACCGGGACGTACATGCTCCGCATGGAGTTGGACCCGCCGGTGAGCTGGTTCATCAGGAGTTCCGGCCGCGCGTCCGCCAGGGTGATGGTGATCTTGCCGAGCGGGAGGTCGAGTTCTTCGGCGACCATCATCGCGATCGCCGTGGTCATGCCCTGGCCGACTTCGGCCCGCGGTACCGCGAAGCTGGCGGTGCCATCCTCGTTGACCACGACCGTGATCAGGCCGCTCGTGGGGGCGGCGGCGAGATCCTGCATGTCGCCCAGGTCGAAGATCTCCTCTGGCTGCGGCGGGGAGGGCACCGCAGCCTCCGCTTGCTGCGGACTGACCAGGTCGGCGGTCCAGCTGACCGCGACGGCAAGCGTCGGCGCGGCGACCAGATAGCCGAGGAACCGGCGGCGGTTCAGCTGGCCGCGCGACCCGGTTTCCTGGTCGTGCGATCTCTTTCCCGAACGACTCTGCTCGGCCATGGCGGTTTCTCTCCCAAGGTCATCCTGAGGTGATGTTGAGGTCGTGCGCCTGGAGGATGTCCAGGCGCACGAGATGGCGCCGCGGGAGCCTCCGGCGACACGGTCTTTACGGACATGACGGCTACCTGTCACATTCTCGAGGTGCAGGCGTCCCTTCTCTTAACGGGCCGTCGGCGCCGGCGGCCCGAACTTTGACTCTGGGTGATCTTGTGACCGCAATGCGCACAGGCTACCTTGACTTCGCGCGCCAAGCGGAGTCGCGGGCCGGTTCTTCGTGATATCAAGTTTGACGGGAAGACCCTTCGCCGAAGAGCGATGCGGAGAAGCGCGTAGATCCCTGGACGAGGAACCACCGCCGTTCGGCTGAAAGGCACTTAATAATGAACGGACGGTGGCGCTACTGGCCGGGTACAAGCCGAGCCAGCCAGAGATCAGGGAGGGTCGGCGCTTTCAGGTAACATTCAGGAACATCCCGCCCGCGAGCATCCTCCGTCATGCTGGTTCGTGATAGGCGAATCAGCGTTCCGGACCCGGATTGACCCGAGGTCACAGCCTCGGGACGGTCCCGGATGTGAGAAGCGGGTGACGTTCCTTCCTGTCGGCTCATTCGAGGTCGAAGGCGGCGCAGATGGCGGCTGTCAGCGCTTTCTCCTGCGCTGGCAGCAGGTACCCGATCCGCTCGCCGATGGCCGTCTTCGGAATCGTGACTATATTGTCGCAGTTCACCACCGAATCATGGTCGAGGCCGTTGGCTTGCCCGACCGGGATCTCGACGGACAGGCCGCGCGCCGTAGACGTAACTGGCGCGACGGTTATCTGCGTTCGCTCCGGGACGACCAGCTCCCGGGTAAGTACCAGAACCGGGCGTGCCTTGTCCAGGTGCGCGATGTGGATCGGCCTCACTGATCCAGGTCCACAGGATGCCCCGAGAGGTATCGCACGAGATCAACCATGTCACTGTCCTCGCCCGATCCGGCGTAAATGGCGGCATCCCGGACGGCCATTTCGTGACGACGCTCCCGCTCGAGTGCCCGCATAATGACCGTCGCCCGGCTGGACCCGCGGCCCGTCTCTACAAGATGATCGACGAACTTCACCATGTCATCGGGTAGCCGCACGGCGATCTGTGTGCTCATACCAACACGGTACCATAATGGGATGCGATCTGGTCGAGGCGCCCGGAGGCGGCAGGACGTTGGTGATCAGATCCGGGCCGGGGCTTCACGCCGGTCAGAGGCCTTTCCTTCTCCCTGGTCGGCCGCGTGACGAGCGTCGGCCTTGCGTGACCTCGCATGTCAGCGGCTGCACGAGTTCCGCGCCACATCGACGGCTACTCGGCGACGTGCTTGACGGACATGGCGGCAAGACCCTTGTCTGCTGCAAGGTACTCATATGATCGGCCGAGAACCAGAACGTGAGCGGCTCGGGCAACTGCTGGCCGGACTGACGGCCGGATCCGCGAGCTTCGCCGAGGTTACCGGCGACCCGGGCATCGGCAAGACGAGCCTGCTTGCCGACCTCGGCACACGCGCCCAGGCGAGCGGCCGGCTCGCGCTTTCCGGCCGCGCGGCGGAGTTCGGCCAGGAACAGCCGTTCGGCGTCATGATCGACGCTCTAGACGGTTATCTCGCTGGATTGCCCGCCGGCTTCCTGGCCCGTCTGCGCGCCGGCGGCACCCGGGTCGACCTGCTCGCACCCGTGTTCCCGGCGCTGGGTGCGCTGACCGATCCCGCAGCGGGCCCGGGGCTGGTGAGCGGGGAACGTTATCAGCTCTACCGGGCGGTGCGTGAGCTGCTCACCGCGCTGGCTACTCCTCAGGGTCTGGTGCTGCTCCTGGATGACCTGCACTGGAGCAGCGAGCCCACCACCGAGATGATCGCCTACCTGGTGCGGCATCCGCCGCGCGCGCCCGTGCTCGTCGTGCTGGCCTACCGGCCACGGCAAGCTAGCGTGCAGCTGGTCCGCGCGCTGGCCGCCGACCGCTACGGCACGGCGATAAGCCGTATCCTGCTTGGCCCCCTCAGCCGCCGCAACGCGGACCTGCTCCTCGGCGAGTCCATCGGCCCAGCCCGGCGCAGCGCCTTGTACGACGCCAGCGGAGGAAATCCGTTCTACCTGCTCGCGCTGGCCCGTCTGGATCACGGCCAGCGTGGCAGCCCGCTGGGCGACGCCCCCGCGGACGTCGCCGAACTCCCGGCACAGGTACAACAGGCCGTTCTGGCCGAATTCGCCGCACTGAGCGCGCCCGCGCGACTGGCCCTGCAGGCAGCGGCGGTAGCGGGAGATCCGTTCCTGCCCGAGCGTGTCGCCGAGATCGCGCGGCTTACTGAGCGGGACGTGCTGCGGGCCATCGACGAGGCGGTCGCGCATGACCTGGCCCGTCCCGGTGACACGCCGCGCCGGTTCGGGTTCCGCCACCCGCTGGTGCGCCATGTCGTCTACCAGTCGATCGGCCCTGGCTGGCGGCTCGCCGCGCATCGCCGCGCCGTCGCGGCGCTGGAACGGGCCGACGCCCCGCCAATGGCGCGGGCCCCGCATGTCGAGCAGGTGGCCCAGGCGGATGACGACGCCGCGATCCAGACGCTGCTCGACGCGGCGCGGGACGCGGAGGGACGAGCGCCCGCGGCGGCGGCACGCTGGCTCCAGGCAGTGCTGCGGCTGCACGACGACGGCGGTCACGCGCCGCCGAGGCTTGAGCTGCTGTGGCAGCTCGCGCGGGCCCAGGGAACCGCCGGACAGCTACGGGAAAGCCGCGACAGCCTGCGCGAATTGCTCATGCTGCTGCCGCCTGACCTGCCCGCTGCGCGGGCCCGCGCGGTGACGTTCTGCGCCCGGCTGGAGCGGCTGCTCGGCCGCCACGCCGACGCCAGGGCGCTGCTCCTCGGTGAGCTGGACCGGCTTCCGGATCAGGATTCGGCAGAGCGGGCCGAACTCCAGCTCGAACTCGCGTCCGGCAGCATGATGCGCGGGGAGTTCGCGGCCAACAGCGTATGGGCGCGCCGGGCACTCCAGGGCGCCCGTGAGCACGGCAACCAGCCGGTGTACGCCTCGGCGCTCGCCTTCCTCGCCATGGCCGACTTCAGCGCCCAGGACCAGGCCCGGACGGCGGCGGTGCTCGACGAGGCGGCCGCGGTCGTCGACGCCGCACCGGGCATTGAGGTAGTGCGGTACCTGGATGCCCTGATGTGGCTGGCCTGGAGCGAGCTCAACTTCGAGCGCTATCACGCCGCCGTGGACCACCTTGACCGGGCGCTGACTGCGGTCCGCGGCGCGGGCCAGGCCGCCATGCTCCCCCTGCTGCTGTCCTGCCGCAGCGACGCGCTGTGGTGGCTGGGGCGCCTGCCGGAGGCCGCCGCCTGCTGCGAGGACGCGGTCGACGCGGCCCTGTTTTCCGGCAGCGACGAGCTCTACACGGTCGCGCTCGCCGCCCAGGCTTGGATCGCCACCTGGACCGGCGACCTGGACCTGGCGCTGCGGGCCAGCGACGAGGCGGTCGCGGTGGCCGGCCCGCTCGGCCAGTGGTTTCCCACCCTGGCCGGGATCACCCGCGCCCTGCCCCGCCTGCTCACCGGCGACGCGGCCGGGTGCGTCGACCTGATCGTTGGCTCAGCCGGCGGCCCTGGGCTCGAGGCGCTGGATCCCTGGCAGCGGGTTTCCTGGTTCGAGGTCCTGGTGCGGGCCGAACTGGCCCGAGGGAACATCGCGCAGGCCGCGACCTGGGCAGACCGGGCCGAGGAAGCGGCCGCTGGGCTTGGCCTCCCCTGCCGTTCCGGCGTCGCCATGCTGGCTCGCGCGCAAGTGCTGGCCTGCTCCGACCCGTCGGCGGCAGCGCGGCTGGCGTTGGCGGCCGCCGCGGCGTTCGATCGGGCCGGGTCCCCCATCCACACCGGACGTGCCCAGCTGATTGCCGGTGCCACCCTCTCGGACCCGGTGCTGGCCCGGGCCGAACTCCGCCGCGCCCAGGCGTGCTTCGCCGCCTGCGGCGCACCACTCATGCACCGCCGCGCCGTCCGTGAGCAGCGGCGGCTGGCGGCCCGGGTGCCGCGCGGTGACCGCGACCGCCTCGGGATCGGCCTGTCCGCCCTGACCCCGCGTGAGCTGGAGGTAGCCGGCCTGGTCCGCGAAGGCCGCGGAAATCGCGAGATCGCGCAGCACCTGCGGGTGAGCGTCAAGACCGTGGAAAAGCATCTGTCCAGCATCTTCAGCAAGATCGGCGTTTCCTCGCGGGCAGCGGTGGCCGCCGCTCTCGCCGAGGCGAAGGCAGAGGCGACGACGGAGCTGGACGGGCGCTGACCACCTCCGCTCGGGCCGTCCGGTCTGGGGGTTTTCACTCATGCTCGCTGTGGGTGGCTGTGGTCCGATGTGGCTATCCGAGCGACCTCCCCCACCCGCCCGAAAGGAAAATCCCATGAGACGTCCGACGCGGCTGGCCAGAACGGCAGTGGTAGTCACCGCCTGCTGCGGATTGCTCATCGCGGCCGGTGCCGCCACGCCGGCCGTCGCCACACCGGCGGCAGCCCAGCCGTTGGCCACCGGTCGCGGCCCGGTGATCCCTGACACCTGCGCTCAGCTGCGGACCCAGGCACCACAACTGGCGAGCCAGGCCCGCGCACGGCGACTCGTCGGCCAAGGGCAGCTCACGGTGTCCTGCGTCCAGCCCGCGGCCGTCGGCACCCGGACGGCACGGAACGCCACGAGCCAGAGTCCCGTCTGCGGCTTCGAGCAGTGGTATTACGATCGATTCGACATGTGTGCCATCGTCGCGGGCGAATATTATCTCTACACGCTCGATCCGGAGACCGGCGAGATGGTCGAAACGGGTGATCTGACCTTCGAGATCACCCATGACATAGCGCTGAGCGCCGTGACTAGCACATTCGCCGAGAGCGACGAATTCCTCGTGACCAGCGCCGCGGGCGACGCTGACTCGGGTACGACTATCGCTTTGTCCGTGTCGTGCGGCGGGAGCTGCAGGGCTACCAATCATTTCGAGCCCAGCCCGGTGGAAGACGGCTCGAACCTCACGGGCAGCGTGTCATATTCCGACAGCACGACCACCGTCGATTCCACGTCGAGCAGCTACACCTGGGTATTCCATAACCCGATCGCGACCAACGGGCCGGTCTCCTTCAGCTTCGGCTCGCTGACCTATCGCTGTGATGACGAGGTCGCCGCCTACCCTGGCTGTGTGGTGCCCGCCTACACGCCGACCCTCACCACGATGACGCTCCTTCCCGCGATTGACGCGAACATCGCGAGCATCCAGGCCGCGGGGCCGCACCACTATGGCAACCCCAGCTATTCTCCGGCGTACCCGCTGCACCGCACCACCGACCCGACGATCCAGAACGCCAACAACAGCACCGCCTGCCCGCCCAGCCGTAAGCCACGGCCGGGCGGCAGCTACCCCTATGTCGGTCCGGCGCCCGGAAGCTGCGACGAATACCCCTTCGCGACAACGCTGGAGGGCGCTTCGCGGACTCAGAAGCCCGACTGGGGCACGGCCATAGTCCCGCCCAGTGAGCAGTCCGCCCAGGGCGGATACATCAGCTCGTTCTATCAGGCCAACCGGATACTGGATGGCGACGCTTTCTGGGTCGCTGTCTAGACAAAGTTACGAGTCCTGAAGATGCCGAGGCCGTCGCTGGCCAGAGTGTTCGGCACCTCGGGCACGGACAAGGTCGCCGGGGTGGGCTGGGCGCCGTGCGCGTCCGCCGCCCCGGTGCTCGACGGGGTGCTGACCTGAGCCGGGTGCGATCGAACAGCCGACCTGAGCGTACTGGCAGGTCGCGTTGACCGTGCCGGCCCCGCCGTCCCGGGTGAACCAGTACCGGACCGTTACCTGGTAGAGGCTGATCGGCGGCCCCTGGGCGGCGCCGCACCCGCCTGCGATGACCAGCTCCCGCAGATAACCACACCACGCCGGACCCGGCACACGCGTCGCCGACCCAGACACGAGAAAGCTAACCGAACAGACCCCGGCGAGCACGCGCAGACCGCCGGTTACCGGCGTGCCGGTACGCAAGGCACGCTCCTGAGGAGCCAGACGTGGCCGAATGAGCGGATATTTCGAGTGGCTCGCGGCCCCAGGCTGGCCTCAGCGCGGCCCCACACAAGATCAAAAATAAAGACCTGGAGTCGTGAAACCCCAGGTCAGACCGGGTGCGCCGCCAGGGACTCGAACCCCGAACCCGCGGATTAAGAGTCCGCTGCTCTGGGGCACACCAAAGAGAACTCGCGACACACTGATGTCATGACATGCGGAGCTGTACCGCAACCCGGCGAAGGGGAGTGGCGTGAGTACCGGGTCCTGCCGGCCCGTGCCGCGACATCCGAGCAAACATGGAGCAAACAAGCCCGGTGCAGGTCTAGACCAATAGGTCTAGACCTATGGGGACGATGTTGCCGTTCGCCTTCGCGACACTTCAAGCTGGCCGGAAGTGACGGATACGATGCGTAATCTCCGCAGGCAGAGCCTGCAGGGTTCCAAAACTCAGCCATGTCTCTGGCCTGCGGCGTTACGTCTGGTCTGCGGCCTGCAGCCCTACAGCCCTGGCGCAGGTTTGGCATCGCGCGGCCCGCGAATGCCGTGAGGCGCGGCATCCGGTGTGACTACGGAATGACCCATTGGTATGATTGAGGTATGACCAAGAAGATCGGCATCTCGCTGAAGGACGAACTGTACGAATGGGCGTCCCGTGAGGTGGAGGAGGGCAGGGCGGAATCGGTGTCGGCGCTGATCGCCGAGGGCCTGGCGGTTCTGGAGGCTAGGTCCCGGCTGGAGGCTCTGGTCGCGGATCTGCGCGCGGAGGCTGGTGAACCTGACGAGCAGGCGAAGGTGCGCCTTGAGGAGGCTCTCCGCAGTGCCGACAAAGCCTACCGCAGGCACCTGGCGGCCAGGGCAGCGGACGCCGCGTGAGAGGCTTCGTATTCGACGCCGGGGCGTTCATTGCCCTGGAACGGAGGTCCGCGTTCATGATCGGCATCTTGAACGAGGCCCTGCACGGAACGATCGAGGTTGTCCTGCCGCGCACGGTGATCGCTCAAGTGTGGCGCGAAACGGCGCGGCAAGCTAACGTCGGCCGCCTGGTGGGTGCGGGGCTGCGACGGGGCAGTCCGGTGGTTATCGACGAGCTTACGGCTGAGCGGGCTAGGCAGATCGGCGTCACGATCGGCCAGGTGTCCCATCCGGACATCGTCGATGTGCATGTGGCGCTGGCTGCCGCCGAACGCGGGCACGCCGTGCTCACCTCAGACGACGCGGACATCGCCAAGGTCAACCGGGATCTGATACTGGTTCACGTGTAACGCCTGCAGGTGTCGCCAACCTTGGCGCAGACCGTGAGCCGGGCTGCGGCGTTGCAGGTCAAAGGCCGTAGGCAATTTTGGCAGTTCGGCACCTACAGGCTCGGCGGCACCCCCACGAGTACCGGCATGCCCCACCGGCGGAAGTGCTAATGACGAGGCGTCATCGAGGATTCACTTGCGTTCACCGTCCGCCCTTCCCCAGCCTGTGGTCGTCCCCGGGTGGAACGGGAGCCCTTGGGTCTTTCCCCAGGCTTCGCACCCTGCAGTTACCCAGCGCACACCGGGGCGGGACGGTCCTTGCGCACTGGACCGGGAGCTACGTCACCGACATCAGCCGGTCTCCCTTCGACGAGCGCCACTCATCACATGCGACCTCCCGACGAGATCTTCTTCTCGATCATCCAGAACAAGGTCATCTCCCCGGACGACTTCCCCAGCGCGGAGAAGCTATCCGCCCTGTAGTGGTCGAATACTGGGCTGCCGGGTTTGACCTGGGGCTACGACCTCGACATGATCGACGTCCATGTCCGTGGTGCTGGTATACCGGCTGATGGTGACCGTGTTTACCTGGCTCACGTTGCTGGCCCGCTCCTCGTCAGCCAAGGATGCGGAGATACTCGCGCTGCGGCACGAGGTCGCGATACTGCGCCGGGCCAATCCCAGGCCGCGCCTGTCCTGGAGTGACCGGGCGGTGCTTGCCGCGCTCACCCGGATCCTGCCGAAGGCGCTGCGGTCGTGCAGGATCGTGATCCCGGGCACGCTGCTGCGCTGGCACCGCCGCCTGGTCGCAGCGAAATGGCGCCAGCCCAGGGCACCGGGACGACCGCCGATCCCGGATGAGCTCGTCACGCTGATCGTGCAGCTAGCGCGGGAGAACCGCCGCTGGGGAGCAGTGCGCATCCAGGGCGAGCTGCACCGGGTCGCGGCCTCCGCTATCCGCAAGATCCTGCGCGCTCACCGTGTCCCGCCACCGGTGCACCGCGACGACTCCTGGCGTACTTTCCTGCGGGCCCACGCTGCCACGCTGCTGGCCACGGACTTCTTCCATGTCGACTGCGCGCTGACGCTGCAGCGCCTGTATGTCGCGTTCGTCATCGAGACCGGGACCCGGCGGGTGCACCTGCTCGGGATCACGGCCCACCCCACAGCTGCCTGGGTCACCCAGCTCGCCCGCAATCTCGCCGCCGACCTCGAGGAGGCCGGTCACCGGTTCACCCATCTGATCCGGGACCGCGACGCGAAGTTCACCGCCGCGTTCGACGCCGTATTCAGCTCGATCGGGATCAGCGTGCTGCCCACCGCACCTCAGGCTCCCCGGATGAACGCTCATTCGGAGCGCTTCGTGCGAACCGCCCGCACCGAGTGCACGGACCGGATGCTGATCGCCGGGGAACGCCACCTGCGCGCGGTCCTGTCCGAGTACGTCGCACACTACAACGCCGGGCGCAGCCATCAAGGCCACGGCATGAGCCTGCGCGCACCAGATGACGATCCGGACGTGCTGCCCTTCCCTGTCCGCACCGACCAGATCCAGCGTCTGCCCAGGCTCGCAGGGCTGATCAACGAATACCAGCAGCCAGCATGAAACACCAGATCAAGCGCAGTAGCAGAGTTCTCGACCAGTACAGCCACCTGGGCTGTACAAGAAACGGTGCCGGTAGGTTGCTGGATACGCCGACTTTGCAACACCTTTTATAACGGTCACGGGGCGGGCGCCACGTTCATCTAGCTTCCGCAGGTGACCATTTCGAGAATCGTTCGATTACAACATGGAGATCGCCCCGGGAATCAGGTCAGATCGTTGGTTCACGTGCTTCCCGCCGACCCGCCGACCGCTTTCCCCGGTGGATCTGGCTTTCGCTCCTTTCTCATGAGCAGGTACCATATGGTCTTCATGTCGAACCGGCGCACGCCGCGCAGCGCGAGGCGGAGGTTGTTCAGCGCCGTGCGTTCGCCGTTCCGGTCGCCGGTCTCGGCGTAAAGGGTGGCGGCTCGGCGGCAGGCGGTGGTGGCCTCGTCAAATCGCCCCATCCGTCTCAGGGTGACGCCGTGGTCGTTGAGCGCGGTGGCTGCGCCGTACCGGTCGCCGAGTTCGCGGTAGATGCCGACGGCCTGCTGGCACGCGGTGATGCCCTCCTCGAACCGGCCCATCCGCCCTAGGGTATTGGCCAAGTTGCGCAGCGCGATGGCTTCGCGGTAACGGTCGCCGAGCTTGCGGCTAATGTCGGCGGCCTGTTGGTGGGCGGTGACGGCCTCCTTGAACCGGCGCACATCCACCAAGGCGGCGCCGAGGTTGCCCAGCGCCATGGCTTCGCCGTGCCGGTCGCCGAGCTTGCGGCTAATGTCGGCGGCCTGTTGGTGGGCGGTGACGGCCTCCTTGAACCGGCGCACATCCACTAGGTCATTGCCGAGATTGGTCAGTGCAGCTGCTTCGCCGTGCTGGTCGCCCGTTTCGGCGAGAAGTTCGCAGGCCCGCTGGTGGGCGGCGATGGCTTCTCGGAACCGCCGCACCTCCTTCAGGTCTACGCCGAGGTCGTTCAGCGCCGTGCCTTCGCCGTGCTGGTCGCTCAGCTCGCGGTAGATGGTAAGAGCCTGCTGATGGGCGGCGATCGCCTCCTCGAACCGGCGCGCATGCTCCAGGTCATTGCCGAGGGCTTCCAGCGCCCTGGCTTCGGCGAGCCGATCGCCGAGCTTGCCGGTGATGCCAGCCGCCTGCCGGTGGGCGGCTACAGCCTCCTCGAACCGGCGCAGCTCCGCTAGGTCATTGCCAAGAGTGCACAGCGCGGCGGCTTCGCGGTGCCGGTCGCCGAGTTCGCGGCTGATGGTAAGAGCCTGCTGGTGGGCGGCGATCGCCTCCTCGAACCGGCGCACGCCGTGCAGGGCCAGGCCGAGGTCGTTGAGCGCGCCGGCTTCGCGGTGCTGGTCGCCGAGTTCGCGGCTGATGGTAAGAGCCTGCTGGTGGGCGGCGACGGCCTCCTCGAACCGGCGCATCCTCTCCAGGGCACCGCCAAGGATGCTCAGCGCCGTGAGTTCGCCCTGGCGGTCCCGGCCGCGCCGTGCGGCATCGGCGGCTGCCTGCCCGGTCATGATCATGTCGTCAAAGTGGCGGCGCCAGTCAAGGAAGGCGACTAGGCACGAGGCCAGGGATACCGCTGTACGCGCGTGGCCGGCGGCGGCGGCGAGGGCGACTGCGGCGACGAGGGCGGGCCGTTCGATGTCCAGCCAGGCGAGCGCATCGCCGCGGCCGTCGAAGCGGGCTGAGACGGCCTGACCGGGCACGGCCTGGAAGTAGGCGTTGGCGGCGGCCGCAGTGTCCAGGTAGTGCTCGAACAGTCGGCCGAGGGCCGCCCTGGCCTCGTCTTGGCGGGACGCGTCGCTGGCGAGTTCTCCTGCGTACAAACGGATCAGGTCGTGCATCTGCCACCGGTTGCCGCCAACGGGCTGTTCAGTCACAAGGCTGGTCCGGGCAAGCGCCGCCAGGAGGGGACGGACCTGTCCGGCTGGGACACCGGCCAGCGCGCCGACGGCGGCGGTGGCAACATCGGGGCCTGGGTTGAGTGCCAGCAGCCGAAACAGCCGCGCCTGCTCAGCGGTCAGTCGGCGGCAGGACGCCTCGAACGCAGCACGCACCGCCCCCGGCCGGTCACCGCCGTCGCCGCGGGACAGCCTGGCCAGCCGGGTCGAGGCGTCCCGCAACTCGGCCGCCATCGCGGTAACCGGCAATCCCGGATCGGCTTTGAGGATCTCGGCAGTGATCTGCAACGCAAGCGGGAGCCGACCGCACAACTCGGCTACTTGCTGCAACGCGGCCGACTCGTCGCGGGAACGCCGGTCATCGGGCCGCGCTTGAATTAGGACCTGGGTGATCAGGCCGGTCGCAGCTGCTGGCCGCATCACGTCAAGGTTGATCAACCGGGCCGGGATGGTGGCTAGCATATCGCGGGAGGTCACCAGCAGCCGGTGCTCACCGCGGGCCGGGACCAGCGCCTCAACCTGGGCGGCGATAGAGACGTCGTCCGCGACCAGCAGCACCGGCTTCCCGGCATCGGCCAGGTACGCCAGCTCCGACTGGTACCGTGCGATCCGCTCCCCGGCTGGAGGCAGGTCAGCGTCGGCCACAGCCAGCTGCCGCAGCAGCTCGTCCAGCGCCTGCCCGGCCGTGAGCTGCCCGTCAGGGTCATAGCCGCGCAGGTTGGCAAACAGCGCACCTCCGGGGAACCAGTTGCGGACGGACACAGCCTCATGCGCGGCATGCAACGCCAGTGCGGTCTTGCCCACCCCCGGCAACCCGGCCATGACCACCACCGTCGGTGCCTCCCGCCGCGGATCGAGCAGCTCCAGCAGCTCCTGAATCTCACCATCCCTGCCGACCAGGCGCTCCGGGGCCGCCGGCAACGCCGCTGGCGGACGAGGCGCCGGCCTGCTGCCCGGCGGGTAGACGTGCTGGTCCCCGGCTACCTGGGTGATCTGGCTGCGCCACGCCCAGGCCCGTTGATCGGTCCGGCGTCCCATCGAGGCTAATTCTCGGTGGTGTGCTGGTCCCCGGCTACCTGGGTGATCTGGCTGCGCCACGCCCAGGCCCGTTGATCGGTCCGGCGTCCCTGCTCCGTTGCTGCGAGGTCTGCCTGCTGTGGGGTCTCCCGGCCTGCCCACCAGGCGCCGGCTGCGAGAGTCGCGCCGGCGGTGACCGAAGCAAATGCCGCCGCCACCACCCAGCGATCGGCCGTCGCGTGGGGCATCCATGACCACGATGCGAACCTGAATAGCCACAGGCACGCCCCCAACACGGCGACCGTCGCGGTCACCGCCACCAGCCATCGCAGCCACCGCATCGCCTCGCCCCTCCCACGCTCAATATGCTGACAAGCACTCTCCAAGCCTCCCACCGCAGCAGGCCGGGTCCAACACTGCGTGGACACCGAATTCCAATCAGCGCCGGACATACAAAGGCTTACACATCGAGGCTAGATACCGTCGAGAATCACGCCACGTTCCGGTCGACACTCAGCGTGACTGTCTAGATAACGATCGATTAATAACATGATCACCAGCGGAGAGCCGGAGCTAGGCGGGACGCTCAGTGGGATGCCCGTGTGCCGAGGCAGCCGTTTTCATCAATGTGTCGTTCCCGACCGACATCTGTACGTGGTTTTCAAGCACGGCATCCATCACCCCGTCCCGGCAGCGACTCGCAGAGTAGTCCTCACCTTCACAAGGCCGCCCGCAACCTAAGTCTGACACTGGCAGCCGTCGGCGATACAGGAGACTGTGGGACGCGCTCCGGCGCAGACGGTCACGAATTGAGCAAACTCGAATGGCAGAAAACACAGGCGAGGAAGATTCAATGACAAAAAGGAACTTTCGCTGGCACAGGACAACTGTCCGGTGACACACATCTCGGCCCGGTGGGTCGGCGTTGAGCTGGGTGGGCCTACATAAGGTGGCAGAGGGCAGGTCTGCGTTCTGCCGTTGATGTTGCGCGGGACCGTGCCGGAGCGGCCGGTCCCGCGCGGGCACGGCCCGTGGGGTGTGCGCGGTGGCTGCCGGCTGGTGGGCCGGTAAGGTCATTGCCTGCGCAGCTGGCCCGGGCGGCGGGTCATCAGTCATAAAGAGCTAGGACTGAACCTTCTTGGACGAGATCGATACCCGCGACGATGTTGGTTTCGGTCTGGGTGAGCGAGACGTCGGGGTCGGTGGAGGAGAAGGTGCCGCCGGGGTTGCTGCTGGCGATGGTGACGGTGTAGGCGTGGCTGGTGCCGTCGCAGGTGGGGGCGGCGATGACGGCGGTGCCGGCCGCGATGTCGGTGCTGGTGTTTTCCTGGCTGGCAGACACGATGATCGCCCCGACCCCGGTGCCGGCCGCGCAGTCATAGGTGCCGGTGGCGGTGACGGTGCCGTCGCCGGGGAAAGTCACGGACTCGCCTGGGTCGAGGGTGGACTGGCCGCTGACGGTGTCGGCGTCGCTGGAGGCGGTGGCGTCGCCGTCGTCGAGGGTGGCGGCGGCGGTGACTTCCCGGCTGCCGCTCATGCCCACCTGGACGGCGGTGACGGTCTGGGACTTGCCGGTGTCGGCGGTGCCGCAGGGGACGCTGAGCTCGCCGCTGGTGTCGTTGCCGGCCTGGTCGAAGTCGACCCGGAGCTGGGCGTGCCCGCCGGGGGCGCTGGTGTCGGTGCAGGTGTAGGTGACGGTGGTGCTGACGGTGGCCAGGCCGACGCTGGTGTCGCCGGGGTTGATCTCGACCAGCAGGGCGGCGCCCATGGTGGCGGCGGCGTGCGCGCCCGGCGCGGCGGCGGTCGTGTAGGCGTACAGGCCGCCGGGCAGCAGCAGTGTCGCGGCCAGTGCGGCGAGCCCGCGTCGTGCGGGACGGCCTGGGATGGTTGCGGGACGATGGCCTGGCTCGGACATGTCGGCTCCCTTGGGGACGGAACGGACGGTCAATGCCTCAACGTAGGCGATTCGTCGCTCATTGTCATCGGTAGCCGGCGCGCAGCCGCATCAGCTGCAAGAATCATGCCCGGGCCAGATCAAGTGGCAAAGCCATTAAACGGGCCGTACTGAATGACAGCGGGCCGGCTTGCGCGTCGCGGGACAAACGACGGCCAAGAACTATTCGGCCACAACGACCAGTAAATGTCCTGTCGCCGATAAATCGGCCCTGTCTCACTGAATCCGGCCCGGCAGCCGCCCCGGGAAGGGCGGCGGGGGCGACGTGCCGGGGCGGCGGGGTTACAGGAGCAGGAACCGGAACAGGTTGCCGATGTTCACACCGGGCCCGAAGGATGCTTGCAGGACGGGGGCGTCGCCTTGCATGTATGTCTTCTGGCCGAGCAGTGTGGTCCAGATGTAGTACCGGCCGAACTGGTCGGGCCCGATGGCCTGCCACCTCTGGCTGACGTTAGACGCGTCGCAGGGCAGCCAGTTGACGCCGGGGGCCCGGCTGAGGATTGCCTGAAGGCAGTTGCCGGGCTGGCCGACGGAGAGGATCTGCAGGGTCAGCGGGTCGTAGGTGAACTGCTCGCTGAGGATCAGCGGATCGCAGGCGTCCATTAGCACCCCTATGTGATAGCCCACGTCGTTCAGGCGCGCATCGGCGCAATCGCCGTCGTTGTCCTGGAGCTGGAAGGGGCCTAGCGGCAGCGCTGCGGCGGCGGCAGCCGGGCTGGCGGGCGCGACCGCGGCGGCGGGCGCGGCGGAGGCCACCGCCAGGGCCAGGGCCGCGGCGCCCAGCAGTATCGTGAGTTTCATGGCATGTTCCTTCGCTAGGGGCCCGGCGGCTCGCCCAGACTGGCGGCAGGGGGCCGCCCGCTGTGGGCGGGCGCCGGGAAGATGGCATACATTTCACGTTATGCAGCCGCCTTGTTATTTGTCTATGTTTTCCGTCCAGGCGGCCTGAAAGTTAGATCGGCCTAACGCCGGAGTAACGAAACTATTGTTCCCTGGAGTCTTGCCAGCGTGGCCGCCGCAGGTATTCCTTATTATTTTATGAAATATCCGGATCGCTGATTCTCGTGGTCCCCTCGCTGACGCCGATACCGGCCAGGACCTCATCGACCTGTGCCGCTCAATAGTCGATTGCGTGACCTATCTCCGCGGGATTAAAGGCCCCTTTTGTCCCAGTGGCATATGGCGGCAGGGCGACTAAATTGCTTAATTTACACTCCGTGGTGGCTTTGTAGGGCAATAGTCCTACAAAGCCACCGTAAAGCGTGAATTAAACGCAAGTGAGCGACGATGCGGCGCTTGCGTAGCACGCAAATAGTGACATATCAACCGAAAGCTACATCCGTGCGCAGCGATTCCTGTCCACAGGTACTGGTCAAGAGCTATCAGGGTAATACCGGGCTAGCGTCATGGTCACGCAATTATCGCCCTGGGGTGTCTTGCCCGCCGGCGGTGCCGGGTGTTCGTCTATTGTCGTGCGGATTACCCGGAGTGCATTAGGACCGAAGGCCGCCTCAGCGGGCGGGTATCCAGTGCGCGCCGCGCCGGGGATCGGGTCCGGTTGCGCTGGTCCGGGCCGCAGAAGGTACCTGCGGACACTCCTGTAGGGGGATACCCTGATGCGTAAAGTCATGTTCGTCGCGAGCGTCATGCTCGCCGCCGCTGGTACGGTGTTCGCGGCCGGCTCACCTGCTCATGCCGCCGTCGACGATGCGGTCTGCCCGGTCGGCTCCCTCAGCATCGCGTTCAATCCTGCCCTGACCAGCCAGCCGCAGAACGTCGCTGAGACTGCCCAGAGCAGTTACTCGTGCGTGACGGGCGCCGATTCCGCCATCGACAACAGCAGCATGCAGCTGAACGGGGTCAGCTGCGTCAACCTGCTGACCGCCTTTCCGCCGTTCACCGACACCATCGGCTGGATCGGCGGGACCGGGCCGGCGACCAGCCAGATCCAGTGGACCAGCACCCAAGGCACCCTCACCACCGCAACCACCCTCGGGACGGTTATCTCCGGCCGGTTCGCCGGGGACTCCGCGCAGCGGGTCGTGGCTAATATCTCCCTCAGCGGCAATAACCCCCTGTTGTGCCCGCTCGGGCTGGGCACAGTTTCCGGGCTCAGCGGACCGGCCACGCTCACGATCCTGCATCTGTGACCACGCGGATGCGCGTTCTCGTTGTCGGCGGCACCGGCCTGCTGGGCCAGCATATCGTCGCGGAATTAACCGGACGCGGCCACCAGGCGGGAACGCTGGCGCGCCGGGCGGCGCCGGGGAGCACGACGATCCCCGGTGACGTCCAGCGGCTGTCTGGAACTGAATGGTCGCAACGGCTCGCCGGTTTCGATGGCGTGGTCTATGCCACCGGTGTCGACGACCGGCAGGTGCCGCGTGCGCCCGCGGACCGGTATTTCCACGAAGGCAACGTGGGACCGCTGCGGCGCCTGCTGCCGGCGGCGCGGGAGGCCGGGTGCCGCCGGGTGGTGGTATGCGGCTCCTACTTCACCGCGCTGCACCGGTCGCATCCGCACTGGCGGCTGGCTGAGCGGCATCCGTATATCCGCAGCCGGGTGAGCCAGGCGGAATTCGCGCTGGGGCAGGCCGGTGATCAGCTGGCCGTGGCGGTGCTGGAGATTCCGCTGGTGTTCGGTTCCGCCGCGGGCCGTCGCCCGTTGTGGGCGCCCGCGGTCCCGTGGCTGCGGTCGCGGCTGCCGCTGCTCGCTCCGGTGGGCGGCACGGCGGTCACCTCGGCGGTAACCGTCGCCCAGGCCGCGGCCGGTGCGCTCGAGCGCGGGTCAGCGGGCCGGTTCCCGGTGGCGGACGGGAACCTGGCCTGGCGGGACCTGGTCGCGCGGCTGGCCGCGGTGGCCGGCCGGCCGGAGCCGTTCGCGGTGCGCCGGCTCCCGTCGGTGGTGGTGCGCGCCGCGCTGCGCGGTACCGGTCTGCGCTACCGGCTGGCCCGGCGCGAGCACGGCTTCGACCCGGGCTGGGTATCCGATCTGCTGCTGTCCGAGATGTTCGTGGACGAATCGGTATGCCGCACCGAACTCGGCGTCACCGGCGGTGACCTCGAACGCGCCTTCCACGACACGATCGTCGCCTCGCTGCGTGCTGGAGTGGTTGAACCACTGCCGTTCGTCGTAAAAGACTAAAAATCTCTTTTTAACGAACGGCGGTGGTATCTCCCCACGTCGATGTCTGGATGATCGGAGAAGTGTCGTGGCCGCTGGCTGGACTGCCGCTGATATGCCGGGCCAGCATGGCCGGACCGTGCTGGTGACCGGCGCGAATTCCGGTATCGGCTTCCATGTGGCGCTGGAACTGGCCCGGCGTGCCGCGGTGGTGCTGCTGGCCTGCCGCGACGCCGGCCGGGGCCAGGCTGCCCGCGAGGCGATCGTGCGGCAGGTGCCCGCGGCGGTGGTGGAGCTGGTCGCGCTGGACCTGGCCGACCTGGATTCGGTCGCCCGGTTGGCCGGTCAGCTCGTAGGGCGTGCGGGAGGGCTGGATGTGCTGATCAACAATGCGGGGGTGTTCGCGGTGCCGGTCCGGCGGGTCACGGCGCAGGGGTTCGAGCTGCAGTTCGGCACCAACCATCTGGGGCATTTCGCGCTCACGGTGCGGCTGCTCCCGGCCCTGCTGGCTCGTCCGGGCAGCCGGGTGGTGACGGTGACCAGCCTGGCGCACCGGTTCGGCTCCATCCGGTTCGAGGACCTCAACAGCGAGCAGCGTTATGGCCGGTGGCGGGCTTACAGCCAGTCCAAGCTGGCCAACGCGCTGTTCACGGTGGAGCTGGAGCGCCGGCTGCGCGCGTCCGGCGCCGCCGCTATCAGCGTCGGCGCCCACCCCGGCTACAGCAGCACCGCGCTGATGACCAGCGGACCGCGGCTGGGCGGCGGCGGTGGCATCGTCGCGCGGATGATGGGGGTGGCGGCCCCGGTAACCGGTCAGCCCGCCGCACGGGGTGCGCTGCCGGTACTGCGCGCCGCCACCGATCCCCGGGCCCGCGGCGGCGACTGCTACGGCCCCCGCGGGCCCGCGCAGAGCAGGGGCACCCCCCGCCGGGTCGGCTATGCCCGGGCCGCCCGCGACGAGCAGCTCGCCGGCCGCCTGTGGCGGGCCTGCGAAGCGCTCACCGGCGTGAGCTTCCCGCACCGGGCCGGCGGCGGATGAGATACTCGGCTCATGACACCGAGCGTGCGGCGGCTCCTGCTGCCGGCCGGGATGTGGTACCTGGCCGGAACCTTAGAGGGCGTGGAGGCGCTGCGCCAGCGCCGGCGGTCCGGGGCCGGCCGCTCCCGGCTGGCCTCGCCCGCCGACCGAGACCCCGCCTCGCTGCGGCTGCTCACGCTCACGTGGTGGCCGGCGGGCGCGGTCGCGCTCGCCGAAGCCGCCGTGTTGCCCCGCCTGAGCGCCGGCCGGAAATGGGACAGGCACTGGCTGATCGCCGGTATCGCGGTGACCGGTACCGGCATCGTCCTGCGGCAATGGGCGATCCGGACCCTGGGCCAGCACTTCGTCCGCCACGTGCTGGTCCAGCCCGGCCAGACCGTCGTCAGCTCGGGCCCGTACCGCTGGCTGCGCCATCCGTCCTACACCGGGCTGTGGCTGGAAATGACCGGAGTCGGGCTGAGCACGGGCAACGCCGCGAGCCTGGCGACATGCGCGCTCGTTCCGCTGGCCGGCATCACCGCACGGATCAACGGCGAGGAACGCGAGCTGACCGCCAGCCTTCCCGGGTATCGCGAATACATCCAGGGTAAGCCGCGGCTTGTACCGCACCTGTGGTGACGGGCTATGCTCGGGTGGTGCGCCGATCTGAGGATGAGGAGCGGGCCAGGGTCGCTGGCTTCCGTGAGCGGAACGGGCTCTCCTCTCTCATCGATGTGCACACCCACTTCATGCCGGAGCGCCTGCTCGCCGCGGTGTGGGCGTACTTCGAGGCGTCCGGCCCGTTAACCGACCGGTGGTGGCCGGCCGAGTACCGGCAGACGCCGATCCGGTACCGGGAAACCGAGCAGCGGCGGCTGGACCTGATGCGCGGGTTCGGCGTCCGGGCGTTCACCGCGATGGTGTACCCGCACAAGCCGGGGATGGCGCGATCACTCAACGACTGGGCCGCGGCGTTCGCGGCGCGCACGCCGGACTGCCTGCACACCGCGACGTTCTTCGCCGAACCCAGCGCGGCCGCCGACGTCCGCCACGCTATCGGCCAGGGCGCCCGGGTGTTCAAGTGCCACCTCCAGGTCGGCCAGTTCGACCCTAACGACCCGCTCCTGGACGACGTGTGGGGACTGCTGGCCGAAGCCAGGATCCCGGTGGTCACGCACTGCGGCTCCGGCCCGGTACCAGGCGCGCACACCGGGCCGGAGCCGATCGCGGCGCTGCTCGCCCGCCATCGGCGGCTGCCGCTGGTCATCGCCCATCTGGGCATGCCGGAATACGCGGAGTTCCTCACCCTGGCCGAGCGCTACAACCAGGTGCGGCTGGATACCACCATGACGTTCACCCGCTTCGCCGAACGGATGGCCCCGTTCCCCCGCGCCGAGCTGCCGCGCCTGGCCGCCCTCGGTGACCGGATCCTGCTCGGCACCGACTTCCCCAACATCCCGTACTCCTACGCCGACGCGCTCGAGGCGCTCGAACAGGCCGGCCTCGCCACCGGATGGCTCCGCGCGGTCTGCCACGACAACGCCGCCACGCTGTTCACCCTCTGAGATCCGCGTACCTGCGGCCTGGGCTGCCAGGAACTGCCGCCATGTCGGGCCAGACTGGCGAGGTGCCGGACCGATGCCCGCAGCGTGCAGGATCTCCCACACGGTGGACGGCGCTACATTTACGCCGAGCTTGATGAGCTCACCTTGGATCCTGCGGTGTCCCCACAGTGGATTCTCCTTTGCCAGGCGGACGACGAGGCGGGCGATGCTCTGGTGTGCTGGCTGGCGTCCTGGCTTGCGCTGCTTGCTCGTGTCGTACTTCCTGGCGGTCAGCTTGCGGTGCCAGGCCAGTAGAATCGCGGGCGTGACGGGGAAGACCTCGCTCCAGCGCTTTCGTGGTATCAGCCGTGCCAGTGCGGCGAACCAGGCCCGGTCCGCTGGCTCGTACTGGATCCGGCCGGCCTGCCGCCGCAGTACCGCGTTCTCATGCCGCAGCACCAGCAGCTCGGCATCCTTCGCCCGGTCACCGCGCAACGCCAGCACCATCAGGCTGAGCACACGGCACATGAGCACGTAGAAGACCTTGAGCAGCACCCGGCAAGCTAACCAGCACCACGCCACGCCCGCCGCCGAAAGCATAGGTCAACCATGTAATCGAGTATTCGAGCGGTACAGGCTGCCATGCATGGCAGCCGGGGTACCCGGGTGCCGGGCCCCCAAACTCCGGCCGGCTGCTGCCCGGCGCCCGCGGCTGAGGCGGCACGGCAGCCGGTGAGGCTGCTGCCAAGCACGTAGTCCCGGTCAGCCCGCAGAGTGTTATGAGGATCCGGCGGTTGCTATGACCCCGAGGAACCAGGTGATGATCTGATCGATCACGGCGGCCAGGCCATCATCACCGGCGGGTTTGCCGATGTAGGCGTTCACGTGCAGGGCATAACACCGCTGCTCGACGTGCGGGTCATGGGAGGGGCTCAGCACCACGACGGGAATAGCGGAGAATTCCGGGTCTCCCTTGAGATCATCCAGGACATCCAGGCCGCCGCCGGGCGGCAGGCCGAGGCCGAGCAGGATCAGGTCAGGCCGGCGGCCTCCCGGGAAGGCTGGCAGCCGCGCGAACCCGGCCGCCTGCTCGGCGCGGTTCACCGTGAATACCCGGGCGGCGGGCACGGCCTGCTCGAACGCTTCCCTGATCAGCACGGCATCGCCGGGAGCATGCCCGGCGAGCAAGATGACGGCGCCGTGTTCACCGCTGGTCATCCAGGGCCTCCCTTCCGGTCCGCAGGAGTGCCTCTGGCACACCATCCTCATCCCCGCGCTGGCAGGGGTCAACCGCGGGTACTCACCGGTGGAGTTCTGGCCGTGCGGGCCGTTTCACCGGGTACGCCCCCGGGCATGGCCGTAACCGGGCCTGCCGCAGCAACCGTGACGGCTGCCGGGAACGCCCACGGGGCTACGTCAGGGTCCCGCAGACGGGCCTGGCGCGCCTGGTGAGCGAGGTACCGGCGATCCTCCGGGGAGGAGTGCCATGACCAGTCCTGACAACCCTCGTCATATCGAAGTCAAAGATGGTGACCAGACCGTCGCCGCGGCCGAGGTGACCACGTCCGGGCAGGCCGGCGGGACCGCCCGCGCCGGCCGCTGCGGCCCGCAGGTAATCAGGCCGGGGTCATCGCCAGGACACTGTCTCACGTCACGGTGTGCGGGCCGCCGGCCCTGGCCGTGGTGTCCTCAGTCCTGGCGGTCCCTGCCGTGGTGTCCCCGGTGGTGGCGGTCCCTGCCGGGACGGACCCGTCCGGGACAGTTCCGGCAGGAACAGTCTCCGCGGGCTCGACGGTCTCGGCGCGTGCGGGCGGAACACCCTGGGCGGTCTTGATACCGGATGGCACGGACGCTATCCGGCCCAGCGCCGCCGCCGCGATAAACACGATGACCACGCCGAGGGCGAAGAAGAAACCGAGCTGCTCCATGATCCGCATGTACACCGCCGGGCTGGCCGGCGAGCCGCCCATGACGACATGGTGGTTCCACAGCGGGCTCAGCGTGGTACCCAGAGCGAACCACGCCCCCGCTGCCGCGGCCAGCAGCGCTCCGGACAGAGCGGTATGCCGGCCCGCGGCGACGATCAGCACGATGCCGCCGAGGAAGACCGCCGCGCCTGGCAAGATCTCCAGCCACAGCCGGGCGGTGGTGTAGGTCCAGGCCGTATCGGGCGTGTAGGCGTAATGGAAATACGGTCCGACGAACGGGACAAGCGTGCCCCACAGCCCCAGCAGGACCAGCAAGAACCCGCTGAGCGCTCCGCGGCTGCGCCGCATCCGCCACATCCCAGCCATATATTCATCACTCCCTGAGGTGAAATGCGCTCGTCTACGCGGGGGCCTTTACCCGCCATCATGCGTGGTATGCCGGACGGGGGGTGGGCCGCCCAGCCGGGCACCGGGTGCTGGCCGGGGAGTGGCTCACTTGTCATCGAGGCTGCCGAAGGTGACCTCGTGCCGTAGCAGGCCTTCATCGAACGTGCCCGTCCCCCGGACCACCCGCGCGTGCCCCGCGCAGCCACCCCCGTCCGGTCCGGGCTGCGGCACCGATCGGCCGGTAACCGTGCCCTCCAGTGACCTGTGGTGTCCAGGCGCCGGAGGGCAACGTAGGCGCTCAGCCTGGCGGCGCGGCTCGGCTGTCCGGGGCAGGCGGTGGCGCTGCGTGCACGGCGGCTGTTTTGCAAGATGAAGATCAGCAGCAGGAGCAGCACGACGGCGCAGCAGGCTACCGCGGCCCACAGGCCGCTGATCCTGGTCCGCCTCACCTGATGCTGCGGCGGCATGGGCATGCCGGCTGCCGCGGTTCCGCCCGGCCGCGGCGGCGGGGGCGCGGGATCTAGCTGGCCAGGCGAGGGTGCCATGGCTGCGGGCTGGGAGGTCTGCGGGCTGGTGGCCATAAGGTGTCCTCCCTGCGGGAGCAGGCCGGTGATGTGCGGCATCTCTGCCCGGTCCGGGACGGGATATGCGAGATCGGTGCCCAGCGTAGGCTGATCGTTACGGTGTGCCCCGCGCGCCGTGCCGTGCGGTCAGGGTGCCTGCGCTCCGCTATCGTGCGACCTGACGCCGGCCGTTAACGATGTCCAGGTTAGAGGTAGCTGGTCAGATGTGGTCGTGGCGGGCTCTGGGCCGGCGTCTGGGCCGCGAAGGCCGAGGTAGCCCTGCCGTTATTACCGATGACGCGTCCGCGGCGGACGGCGCGGGCGCGCCCGGCACCGCCAGCGGGGCGCAGAACCGCCCGGCCGGCAGGGACGGGACCGGGAACCTGCCCGTGAAGCAGGACCCGATCGTCCCCGGCGCGGGCGTCCAGGACCAGATCGCCCGAGGCGCGGACATCGGTGCGCAGGACCGCCGGACCCCGCCGGGACCGGATGCTGCCGGCACGCCGGAGCGCGGCGCCGGGCCGCCGGAACCCGGCCGGGTGCCGAGCTGGCTGGCGACCGGCGCGGCATGGTCGTGGCGGCTGCTCATTATCGCCGTGGCCCTGTACCTGGTGGGCCGGGTGCTCGGGGTGCTGTCCATCGTCGTGGTGCCGTGCATCGTGGCGCTGCTGCTGACGGCCCTGCTGCAGCCGCTGACGGCCCGGCTGCGCCGCGCCGGGCTGCCCGCTCTCGCCGCGACCTGGGTCACGCTGCTCATCGTCGCGGCCGCGTTCGGCGGCTTGGGCGTGCTGATCGCCGCCCGGGTCAGCGCGGACTACCCGGCCCTGGTCACCGAGACCCGGCACACCATCACCGAGATCGAGTCGCTGCTGGCCGGCCCGCCGTTCCACCTCAAGAACAACAGCGTCCACAAGTTCCTGAACAACGTTCCCGGCTACCTGGGCAAGCACAAGGCGCTGGTGGAGGGCACCGTGCTGACCGGCGGCAAGCTCGCCTCGGAGTTCTTCGGCGGCCTGGTGCTGATGCTGTTCGTCATGTTCTTCCTGATCAAAGACGGGGAGCGGATCTGGGGCTGGCTGCTCGGCGCGATGCGGACCGGCACGGCGCGGCGGTGGGACCGGGCCGGGCGCGCCGCCTGGGTGGCGGTGGTGTACTACATGCGCGGCACCGTGGCGGTGGCCGCGATCCACGCGGTCGTGGTCGGCGTGACGCTGACGGTCATGGGCGTCCCGCTGGCCCTGCCGCTGGCCCTGCTGGTGTTCCTGGCCGCGTTCGTGCCGCTGGTCGGGCTGCTGGTGGCGGGAGCGCTAGCGATCTTGGTCACCCTGGCCGCCAAGGGCTGGGTGGACGCGGTCGTGCTGCTGGGCGTCCTGGTCATCGAGGATCAGCTGGAGGCTCACCTGCTCCAGCCGCAGGTGGTCGGCCGGGTGATCCGGCTGCACCCGCTCGCGGTCATCCTGGCGCTGGCCGTCGGCGCCGTGCTCGGCGGCATCCCCGGCGCCGTGGTCGCCGTGCCAGTCGTGGCCGTGATCACCCGCGCGGTGCCCGAGCTGCGGCGCCGCGAACCCGGCGCCCCCGGCCCGGACGACCCCTAAGCTAAGGGTGCGCGGCAGCCGCGGCCCGGCCGCGACCGCACCAAGCGTCTGGATACCCGGCCGGGACGGCCCGCCGGCAGCGCTTACACCCTACGGAGTGACCGCAGCGGTGCACGCACAGAAACTCCCGGGCGGGAATACCTCCGGTGGCCTGGGTAGGGACAGGGAGGAGGAAGTGATGTCTGGTGAGCACCACGGACGGCCTGCTGCAGGAAGGGACTTTCGCTCATTACGCGTTGTTCTACCGCGGTCCGGGGGAGTACGCCAGGCAGGTGTGCGCGTTCGTCCGCGAGGGGCTCAGCGTCGGGGAACCGGTGCTGGTCGCGGTGCCGGGCCGCCGGCTGGACCTGGTCCGTCGCGCGCTAGGCGCGGCAGCCGCGGCGGTGTCGTTCGCCGACATGGCGGTGCTGGGCCGGAACCCGGCCCGGATCATCCCGGCCATCCGCCGGTTCACCGACAGCCGCCGCCCGCACCGCACCCGGTTCGTCGGCGAGCCGGTCTGGGCCGGGCGCTCAGCCGCCGAGATCGCCGAGGCGACCCGGCACGAGGCGCTGATCAACGCCGCCCTGGCCGCAGTGCCCGCCACCGTGCTGTGCCCCTATGACGCCAGCGCGCTGGCCGCGGCCGTACTGGATGGCGCCCGGCGGACCCACCCCCGTATCGCCGGCGACGGCGCCTGGCGGGCCAGCACGGACTACACCGGCACCGCGGTGGCCCACGCCACCGCCGCCCAGCCGCTGCCCAGCCCGCCAGCCGCGGCATGGTCGACAGCATTCGGCGCCCCAGATCTCCCGGCACTGCGAGAACACCTCAGGCGCCGCGCCGCCCAGGAGGGGCTCGGCAGCAGCCGCGCCGAGGACCTGATGATCGCGGTCCACGAGATCGCGGCCAACACCGTGGTCCACGGTGGCGGCACGGGAACCCTGGCCATCTGGTGGGACGGCACCGCCCTGGTGTGCGAGATCCGCGACGGCGGCCACATCACCGACCCGCTCGCCGGGCGCCACCCCGATTCGCCTCACGATGACAGCGGCCACGGCCTGCGCCTGGCCCACGAACTGTGCGACCTGGTCGAGATCCGCTCCGGCCACCAGGGCACCACCGTCCGGCTGCACATGCTCATCAGCTAACCCGCCACGGCGCCGGCCAGGGTGGCGGGCCGCAGTGATCATTTCTGGCGTCTTCTCGTGGCCTGGAAAGTACGGTACCGGCGTCGCCGTCGCGGTCAACCGCGACAGCCCGTGGCAGCTGCCGCAGCCCTGGTCATGGGCCGTCCTGGTTCTCCCGTTGCGGTCCGGTCCGGGGTACCCGGTTATCATGGCCGGCGGGCCCGGCGTCGCCGGCCGCAACGCCCGGCCCCGCCTCGTCTTGCGGTTGTGGCTGCGGGGATGCCTGGTCGCGGGCCGTGGCGGAGGTCATCATGGCGGCGAGGGCTGCGCGGATCGCCGGCAGCCCGGCGCCGCGGGGGACCTTGAGGGAGATGTAAGCGGCGGCGCCGGCCGGGATGGGCAGCCAGAAGTTGACCAGCCGCCAGCCGAGTACCCCGAGGGTGGCCACGCTGCGGGTGACGCCGAAGCTGACCAGCAGCAGCGGGGCCACCGAGTCGATGACGCCGAGCCCGGCGGGGGTCACCGGCAGCACGCCGGCCACGTTGGCGATCGCGTAAGCAGCGAACAGTTCGGCCGGATTGACGTACCGGCCGAACGCGGCCACGAAACACCACAGCGACGCGGCGTCCAGGATCCAGTTGAGCGAGGCCCAGCTCAGCGATGCGGCCAGGGTGCGCCGGTCGCGGGCCAGCGCGGACAGCGAGTTCCCGGCCTCGCGGATGGCCTGTTCCAGCCGGTCACCGGTCAGCCCGGGGATCCGGTCCCCGACAGCGCAAAGAACCCGGGAAGCGCGCCTGCTGCGCCTGGTGATGGCGAAGGCCAGGGCCGCCACGGCCAGCAGCAGCACGGCCCCGGTGACGGCCACGCTCACGTAGATGGGGTGGAACCCGGCTAGCGGGATGGAGATGACCAGGGACAGCCACAGCAGGACGTTCAGCACCACGGTGGAGCCCAGGCCCTTGGTCGCCATCATCACCGCGGCGTCGCCGCCCTTGATGCCTTCGGCGGTGAACAGGCGGTAGCCGATCCCGGCGCTGCCGACCGTGCCGGCCGGGATGACGTGCGCGACCGCGGCGGCGGCCAGGTCGATGCGGAACAGCCGGGACAGGCCCGGGTTGTGCGAGCCGGGCGGCAGCACGGCCCGGGTGAGCAGGCCGTAGCAGAACAGGCTCGCGCCCTCCAGCGCCACGCCGGCGATCAGCCAGGCCGGGTTCACCCGGCCGAGCAGATCCAGGTCCTTGCTGGCCCCGACCAGTTCGGGTACGACCAGGTACTCGATGATCAGCAGCACGATGAAGACCAGGACACCGCGGCGCAGCGGCCTGACCAGGAACGGCAGCCAGCTCAGCCACCCCCGGCACCAGCTCCGCCAGCCGCCCCAGGCGGCGCGCTTACCGGTCACCGGCCGCTGGCTTTGTCCGGGCCGGGTCGCATATCACACGCCCTACCCCGGTTCCCGTCCCGGACCCCTGCCGGACGGCCATCCACCCGGCAGGATTACCCTGGGGGTCAGCCGTGTCAAGGGCCTGCCCACTGCACCAGCAGCAGCGTGGCATCATCACGCAGCCCGCCGACCTGGTGGTCCAGCACGGCGAGGACCAGGCGGCGGACCAGTTCCTCGCCGGGCCGGCCGCTGGTGGCTTCCCGCTCGGCCAGGTCGGTCAGCCGCTCGAGCCCGAACAGCTCCCCGTCCGCGGTACGTGCCTCGATCACCCCGTCGGTATACAGCAGCACCGCATCTCCCGGCTCCAGGTCACAGGTCCCCGGCTGCGGGGCGGCGCCGCCCAGCCCGAACGGCAGCGCCGGGTCACACGTCAGCTCGGCGACCACCTTCCGGCCGCGCAGCAGCAGCGGCGGCGGATGCCCGGCACACGACCATGCCAGCCGCCCGGCCCCGGTATCCAGCCAGGCGATGATACCGGTCGCAAACGACAGATCCTGGTAATACCCGGCCAGCGCCTGATCGATCGCGGCGTGAATCGCCGGCAAAGGGGCGCCGCCGCGGCGGGCGTGCCGGTAAGCGCCGACCGCCAGGCCGGTCAGCAGCGTCGACCCGATCCCGTGCCCCATCCCGTCAATGATCGCGAAATGCAGGCCCC